>CATPBP010000049.1 GCA_955652675.1 Candidatus Dormiibacterota bacterium | reverse complement strand
GTGCTGATCACATCGCCGCTCGTGGGTTTTATCACCGAGAACGAGTGGTATAACGCCCTCGGCATCGGCAGCGTCTACCGCACCCGGATCGCCTACGAAGCTTGGCTTTTCTTCCTCACCTTCGCGATCTCGTTCGGGTTCGCCGTCGTCAACGTGTGGACTGCGCTGCGGCTGCGGGCGGGGACGGCGCTACTCGAAGTTGGCATCCGCCGCCGCGTCTTGCGCACGCCGCTTGGCGCCGCCGGCTTGGCCGCCGGGGCCGTCATTGCATTGGTGGTGGCGGCCGGCGCCCGCACGAGCTGGACGGACCTCGCGCTCTTCCTCCACAACACGCAATACACGGCAACCGGGGTCAGAGAGCCCCTTTACGGCCTCGATGTCAGCTTCTACCTGCTCACACTGCCCTTTCTCCACGACCTGGTCGGCTGGTCCATTGGGCTCGTCATCACGGTCGGCCTGCTGACTGCCGCTCTTTACGCCTGGCGCGGCCAGAGGATCGAGCTCCGATTCTCGCGGCGAGAGATCGGCCACCTCTCCGTCCTGCTTGGCCTACTCGGCCTGGCGTTCGCAGTGGGCGCTTTTCTCGGCCGCTACGACCTGCTTTACGCCCATAACGGCGTGGTCTGGGGCGCCGGCTACACGGACGTCAACGTGCGCAGCGGGCTGACCGTCGTGCAGGCGGTGCTCGTGCTGGTCCTGGCCGGACTGCTGCTCGCCAACGCCGCTCTACGCCGGGGAAGGGTGGCGGTGGTGGCGGTGAGCGCCTGGCTGGTGGTCTCGATCGTGGGCGGTGTCTATACCAGCCTGGTCCAGCGGGTCACTGTTCAGCCCGCCGAGCTATCGCAGGAGTCTCCCTACATCAAACGTGAGATCGACTTCACACGCCGGGCCTACGGCATCGGGGAGGTCAAGGTGAACCCGTATGGCGGCAACGCCCAGGTCACGGGCCAGGACGTGGGCGGCGACCAGGCCACAATCGAGAACCTGCGCCTGTGGGACGACCGCCAGATACAGGAGACGTACCAGCAGCTGCAGTCGATCCGCACTTACTACTCGTTCAAGCAGATCGACCTCGACCGCTACGTGATTGGCGGCCGGCTGCAGCAGGTGGAGATCTCCGCGCGGGAAGTCGACCAGTCCAAGCTGCCGCAGCAGGCCCAAACCTGGGTCAACCAGAAGCTGGTCTATACGCATGGCTACGGGGCTGCGGCCAGCCCGGTCAGCGCAGTGGTCGGTGAGGGGCTGCCCGACTACGTTGTTGGAAACATCCCGCCGCAGGGCCCCCTCCAGGTCTCCCAGCCTGACATCTACTTCGGCCAGCTCACCACGGACTACGCGCTAGCGCCTTCGGCCCAGCAGGAGTTCGACTACCCCAAGGGCTCTGATAACGCCTTCAGCGGCTACCAGGGCAACCACGGCGTCTCGCTCGCCGGCCTCAACCGGCTGCTTTGGTCAGCGCGGACCGACGACTTCAACCTGCTCGTCTCCGACCAGGTCCAGAACCGGTCCCAGATCCTCTACAGGCGCGACGTTCAGTCCCGAATCTCCGCGATCGCGCCATTCCTGCAGCTCGACGACTCGCCATACGCCGTCATCGTGAACGGCCACATCTACTGGATTCAGGACGCCTACGTCACCGCGGGCACCTATCCCTACTCCCAGCAGGAGCAGGTAGCCGGGAACGGCGTCAACTACCTGCGAAACTCGGTCAAGGCGGTGGTGGACGCCTATGAGGGCACGATTGGCTTCTACATCTCTGACCCGACCGACCCCATCGTCCGAGCCTATTCAGCCACCTTCCCTGGCCTGTTCAAGGCCCTGGACCAGATGCCGGCGGGCCTGCGGGCCCACCTCCGGGTCCCGCCCCACCAGTTCTTCGTCCAGTCGTCGGTGTACGCGACGTACCACATCTCCAGCCAGGATCCCTCGGTTCTCTATAACCGCGAGGACGTCTGGGACCTGGCGGTCGACCAACCCTACTATGTCGAGATCCGCCTGCCGGGCGAGGCACAGGCGGAGTATCTGCAGATCGTCCCCTACTCGCCGTTCAATAAGCAGAACCTGGTCTCCTGGCTGGCCGTCCGCAACGACCCTGGCCACTACGGCGAGATGACTGCGTTTGTGCTGCCCAAGGACAAGGTCGTGCTGGGGCCAAAGCAGGTCATGAGCCGCATCCAGCAGACGCCGGACTTCTCGAGTACGCGCACACTGCTCAACCAGCAGGGCTCGTCGCTGATCGAAGGCACGCTGTTAGTGGTGCCGATCGGCGACTCCTTCCTCTACTTCGAGCCGATTTATCTCAAGTCCACCGTCACGACGCAAGCGCTGCCAGAGCTGAAGTTCGTTATCCTGACCGACGCCACCGGGCTCTCGCCGGTGAGCTTCCAGCCAACCCTGCAGCAGGCGCTCGCGCAATTGACCGGGGCGGCGCCGACCACAACCGGGCCGCCGGGGACTCAACCGCCGTCAGGGACAGCCAATCCGCAGGTGACCAGGCTCCTCGACGACGCGCTCAAGGAGTACCAGGCGGCGCTGGACGCGCTCAAGACCAACGACCTCGCCGGTTACAACCAGCACCTCCAGAAGATGGTTGCCGACCTGCGGCAGGCTGACCAACTGGAGCATGGCTCGGCGACGCCCGCTTCCGGTGGCTCGCCGAGCCCGTCGCCCACCGGCTGAGCGGGGGAGGCAAACGAGCTCATCTACCGGTTGCCTCAGGCGAGGTCGAGTCCGGGACGATCCCTAGAGAGCGCCGGCTCGGTCCTCCTCCTCCGCTGAGACGTTTGCCGGCCACCCTCAGGCCTCCCGGAGTGAGCTGTTGTCACAGGAGGTACGGTCTTGAGTACGGCGCAAAAGAGGGCGCCGGGCTCCTGACCACGGACCTAGAGCCAGTCCTCTAGGACAGGGAAGGCGGAGGGTGCCAGCGGCGCCTGGCGGGGCTTCTTGCCATTGCCCTGACCCACCCGCAGCTGGCCGTTGGCGAAGTCAAGATCGGCCACGTCCAGTGCGATCGCCTCCGGGCGGCGGACCCCCGACCCGTAGGCAATCGAAAAAGGCGGCATCCCGCCGCCGCCGGGCCGCGGAATCCTGCCGATGGGAAGCCTCGCGGGGGGCTCGAGCGCAGGCCTCGAGAGGCTGCGCAGCTCGCCGGGCGAGAGGTCGCGGCCGCGGGACTCCGACTCCCCCCGGACCACCTTGACGCTGGCGGCGGCCGGGTAGTCGTCGGTCGGGATCAGGCCGGGGTGCCAGCACTCCTGTGAGGATGATGGTCTGTCCCGGACAGGGGGCGTGACCCCCAGCACTCTAGGCCGGAG
>CATPBP010000048.1 GCA_955652675.1 Candidatus Dormiibacterota bacterium | reverse complement strand
CTCGAAGGTCTACCCCATGCGAAGCCACACGGTCTCCGCCGAGGGCGGCTGCGCGGCGGTCCTTCGTGAGCCAGACAGCTTCGACAGCCACGCCTTCGACACCATCAAGGGCAGCGACTACCTGGCGGACCAGGACGTGGTCGAGATCTTCGTTCGTGAGGCGCCGCTGGAGGTCGTGCAGCTCGAGCACTGGGGCTGTCCCTGGAGTCGGGAGCCGGACGGCCGCATCAGCGTCCGGCCCTTCGGCGGCATGACGACCTGGCGGACCTGCTTCGCCGCCGACAAGAGCGGCTTCCACATGCTCCACACGGCCTTCCAGACCTCCCTGCAGTACGAGCAGATCCAGCGCTTCGACGAGTTCTTCGTGACCTCCCTGATCGTCGAGAACGGGCGCTGCGAGGGCGTGGTCGGCTTCGACATCCGGTCCGGCCAGGTCCAGCCCATCAGCGCCCGGGCGGTGATCCTTGCTACGGGGGGCAACGGCCGCATCTTCGCCTTCACGACCAACGGCAACATCTGTACCGGCGACGGGATGTCGCTGGCCTACAGGGCCGGGGTCGGGCTCAAGGACATGGAGTTCGTGCAGTTCCATCCCACCGGCATGCCGAGCACCGGGATCCTGATCACCGAGGCGGTGCGGGGCGAGGGCGGCTACCTGATCAACGCCCAGGGGGAGCGCTTCCTCAGCAGCTATGTCCCGAGCAAGATGGAGCTGGGGCCCCGCGACATCATCTCGCGTGCCATGGTGACCGAGTTCGAGGCCGGGCGAGGTTTCCACGGCTCCTACGGGGACTTCATGGAGCTGGACGTCCGCCACCTGGGGGAGAAGACGATCGACCGGAAGCTGCCCTTCATGCGCGAGCTGGGCCACGAGTACATGGGCATCGACATCGTGAAGGAGCCAATCCCGGTTCGGCCGGTGGAGCACTACATGATGGGCGGTATCGACGCCGACGTCAGCGGCGCCACACCGATGCCCGGGCTCTACGCCGCGGGCGAGTGCGCCAACGTGGGCCTCAACGGCGCCAACCGGCTGGGCTCCAACTCCCTGCCGGAGTGCCTGGTCTTCGGGGCGGCCGCCGGCCGCGCGGCCGCACGCTACGCCGCCGACGTCCGGGCGCCCACCGCCAACCCCGTCTCCGGTCTGGTCAAAGATGAGAGAAGGCGCCTGGAGACCACCTACCTGCAGCGCCAGGGTGACGGGGAGCGGATAGGCGAGATCCGCGAAGACCTGCAGCGGGCGATGGACCGCGGGGCGGGCGTCTTCCGGACCCGCGAGGGCTTGAAGGAGCTGTCCGAGGACCTGGGACGCTTCCGGCGTCGCTTCGAGAGGGCCCGGCTGGACGACCGGAGCCGCACCTTCAACACCGAGCTGGTGAGCGCCCTGGAGCTCGAGTTCATGCTAGACGGGGCCGAGACCATCGTCCATTCGGCGCTCGCGCGCGAGGAGTCACGAGGCTCACACGCCCGCCGCGACTTCCCGGACCGGGACGACAAGAGATTCCTCGCTCACACCGTGGCCTATTACGAGGCGGACGGGCCACCGCGCCTCGAGTACCGGCCGGTGCGAATGACGAACTGGGAGCCTCAGGCGAGAACCTACTAGGAGAACCCGTTGCCAGACAAGACCATCACCCTCTCCGTGACCCGCTTCGATCCGGATCTTGACCCGGAGCCCAGGCAGCAGTCCTACGAGATCCCGTTCAAGGACGACATGGTCGTCCTGGACGGCCTGAACTGGATCAAGACCCACCTCGACGGCAGCGTGAACTACCGCTGGTCCTGCCGGATGGGGATCTGCGGAAGCTGCGGGATGAATGTGAACGGAACCCCCAAGCTCGGTTGCTCCGCATTCCTCCGCGACTACCTGCCAGGGCCGGTGGTCGTCGAGCCGCTGCCCAACTTCCCCGTGGTGCGCGATCTGGTCATCGACATGAGCAGCTTCATGGAGAAGCTGAGCGCCGTGAAGCCCTGGATCATCAGGGAGCAGGGGGCGATCGGAACCGGGGAGTTCCTGCAGACGCCTGCCCAGACCGAGCAGTACCGGCAGTTCAGCATGTGCATCAACTGCATGCTGTGCTACTCCGCGTGCCCGGTGATCGCGATCGAGCCGGAGTTCATCGGGCCGGCCGCCATCGCCCTGGCGCGCCGCTACGAGCTGGATTCCCGGGACCAGGCGGGTGACGAACGGTTGCGCACGATCACAGCCTCCGACGGCATCTGGGACTGCAGCTTCGTCGGGGAATGCTCGGCGGTCTGTCCCAAGGGGGTCGACCCGGCCAGGGCGATCCAGCAGACCAAGTTCGACAGCACGCTTGGCGTGCTGCTGCCCTGGGGCGGTAAGTGAGCGCGAGGGAGATGCTCGGGAGGCGGGAGACGGGCCTGGGAGAGGACGCCGCCTCCGGCGCCTCAACCGGCGGCCGCGAGGCGGCACCCGCCCATCCCAACCGGCTCCCCACCGACTGGTGGCGGCGCAATCCTCGCTACGTCCTCTACATGCTCCGTGAGTTCACGGCAGTCCCCATCGCCATCTGGATGGTGTGGTTCCTGGTCGAGATCGGGCGCGCTCGCGGCGGGTCCGCCGGCTACCGCCCGCACCAGAGCCTGGCCTTTGTGATCTTCAGCGTGGTCTGCCTGGTGTTCGCCGTCTGGCACAGCTTCACGTTCCTGCGCCTGAGCGGCCTGATCGTGCGCATCCCGCTCGGCGAGCGCACCGTCCCTGCCTCGGCCATCGTGGCGGGGAGCTTCGGCCTGCTCATCGTCGCGACGGTCGTGGTGGGCGGGCTGCTCATCCTGGGTGGCCGGTGAGACATCCCGGCCCGAACCGGTTGGAGGGCCTCTTCTGGGCGCTCTTCGCCCAGTCCGCGGTCCTCACCGCGCTCGTCATACCGGCACACATCCTGGTCCAGGGGGTCCTCGGCCCGCTGGGGATCGTTCCCGCCTTCGATCAGCACTACTCCACCTTCGCCGCGGGGCTCGGAAACTGGCTGGTGAAGCTCTACCTCTTCATAGTCTTCGGGGCGACCTTCTGGGTCTTCGCGCACAGGGTTCGTTACACGTTGCTGGAGATTGGAGTGCCTGGGGGCAAGCAGGGCCTGGGAGTCGTGACGTACGGGCTGGCCGGCCTCGCCACCCTGGTCGCGGCCTATCTGCTGCTCACCGTACCCTGATCCAATCTCTCAGGGGGAGGTTGTAAATGCTGGTCATCTTTCGCACCCGCTCGGACGACTGGGAGCGGTTCCGCAGCACCCTTCACGACAACCTGGACAGGATCCACTCGCTGGGCTGCACACGGCTCGAGGCATACCGAAATCGCAAGCATCCCGACGAGTGGGTGATGATGCAGACCTGGCCCGACAAGGGGAGCTTCGACGAGTTTGCCAAGGAGACTGGCCCCGAGCTCGACCGCAAGTCCGGCGTCCGCTGGACCGACGTCTCCACCTGGCAGGAAAGCGCCCTTTAAGCGCGGGGGGAACCCAGGTTCCCCCCACGGACCCGCCCTCATCGCGTGAGTGACGGTGGGTGTGTAGGGGGACAACTCACACGGCCGGAGTGAATCCGGCCTATCAAGGCGACGTTTGTTTCTTTCCGGGCTCTCAGGCCGCTTGGCCGGTCAGGCGTAGGAGTTCTCCTACGGTTCTCCAGTTCCGGACGGTGGCTGGGGTGCCGAGGAGGCGCTCGAGACCGTTGAGGACCTTGCTGCGGCCGATGCCGTCGGGGCACCACAGGTAGATCTCGCGGCCCCGGAGGTGCAGCTCGTCGGGAGGCGTGCGGTGCGGGTCGAGGCTGCCGGCGAGATCTGGGTCGGGACTCCTCTCCAGAAAGGCGACGAGCAGCTGCCTGGCGGGATCGGCGTCCGGTCGCAGGAATGGGTTGTGGGCCGCCACCTCTGCGAGCTCCGGGCCGGAGCGGACGATCACGACGATGTCCAGCCCGAACTCCTTCGCCAGCAACTCGCGCACTCCCGCCGCGACTTCCGGCCCCGGCGCCGGGCTGCGCAGCACGACGTTGCCGCTCTGTACGTAGCTGAGAACTTCCTGATGGCCCTTTTCGGAGAGCAGCTTCCTAAGGTCCGCCATGGGGATCTTGTTGTGGCCGCCGACGTTGACACCGCGCAGCAGCAGGACGTGTGTGTTCACCGAATCGCCTGCGCGCAACTGGAACCGGGCGCGTTCAGCGCGATCGACCCCGATCAGGCTCCCGTCCCCCACCGCGCAGGCGCCGGCCGAGGGCGCGGACGGGGTCGAAATAGAGGTCGGCGACCCGCTCCTTGAGCGGGATGATGCCGTTGTCGGTGATGTGGATGTGCTCCGGACAGACCTCCGTGCAGCACTTGGTGATGTTGCACATCCCCACTCCGGCCTCGTTCTTGAGAAGCGGGCGTCTGTCCAGCGAGTCCTTTGGATGCATCTCGAGCCCGGCGATCCGGATCATGAAGCGCGGCCCGAAGAACGCGTCCTTACGGTCATGGTCGCGCAGGACGTGACAGACGTCCTGGCAGAGGAAGCATTCGATGCACTTGCGAAACTCGGTGATCCGGTCGACGTCCTCTTGCTGCATGCGCCAGGGCTGGGGGTCGAAGGCGTCCTTCTCGCTGGGCGTGAACTTCGGGATCCGTTTGTTCACCTCGTAGTTCCAGCTGACGTCGGTAACCAGGTCCCGAATGATCGGGAAGGTCCGCATCGGCCGCACGCTCAGCTCCGCGCCGTAGTCCGAAACCGGACTCTTGCACATTAGGCGCGGGAAACCGTTTATCTCGGCCGAGCAGGAACCACACTTGGCCGCCTTGCAGTTCCAGCGCACCGCGAGGTCCGGCGCGAGGTTGGCCTGTACCCAGAGCACGGCGTCGAGCACGACCATGCCCTCCCGCACAGGTACGTCGTAGGTGATCATCTCACCCTCGCTCGCATCGCCCCGGAAGACGCTCATGCGAAGCTGCTGGACGTGGTCGCCGGTGCTGGCCCTGGCCACTAGCTGATCTCCTCCGGTGTGTAGCGCTTGAACGACTGGCTGATGACCTCGGTCAGCTCGTAAGGAAGCGGCTTGTTCTCGACCGCCCTCACGGCCATCCCGTCCGGCGTCTTCTCGGTGATCAGATTGAGCTCAGCCCACCTTGCGTCGAGGCGTGGATAGTCGCTGCGGGCGTGAGCGCCTCGACTCTCCTTGCGCTCGATCGCCGAGCGGAAGAGGGCCTCGGCGTTGATGAGCATCCCGTGCAGGTCCTGGGCGGTATGCCAGCCCGGGTTGAAGGCGCGGCCGTTAGGCCCCCCGGTGCCGCACAGCTGGGCTCGGCCTCCCAGCTCCAGAACTTTCTCCAGGCCCTCGCGCAGCCCCTTCTCCTCCCGAATGATCGGTGCGTACTTGGTGCACACCTCCTGGAGCTCGCTCATCAGCCTGTACGGGCTGTCACCGTGAGGGCGGCGCAGCGGCGCCAGCAGCCGTTCGGTGGCCTGCTCCAGCTGCCGGCTGTCGATGGGGGCGCTCCCGCCGTGAGCCCCGGCGAAGGCGCCTGCCGCCTCACCCGCGCGCTTGCCGAAGACCAACAGATCCGAGAGGGAGTTCCCGCCCAACCGGTTGGCGCCGTGCAGGCCGCTGGCCACCTCGCCGGCCGCGAAGAGACCGCTCACGTTGGTGGCTCCGGTCTCGGCGTCCACCCGAACGCCGCCCATGTAGTAGTGGATGGTGGGGGCCACCTCCATCGGCTCTTTTGTGATGTCCACCTTTGCCAGCTTCAGGAACTGCTCGTACATCGAGGGCAGCTTGCTCTTGATGAAGTCCGGCGAGCGGTGCGTGATGTCAAGGAAGGCGCCGCCGTGGGGTGAGCCCCTGCCGGCCAGGACCTCCGAGTTGATGGCGCGGGCGACCACGTCACGCGCGGAGAGCTCCATCCGCTCCGGGTCGTACTTCTCCATAAAGCGGTCGCCCTCCTTGTTGCGGAGGAGGCCGCCCTCGCCGCGCACTCCCTCGGTGACCAGGATCCCGCGGACCCCGGGCGGCCAGACCATGCCGGTCGGGTGGAACTGCACGAACTCCATGTCCTGGAGCTGGGCGCCGGCCTCGTACGCCAGCCCCGTCCCATCGCCCGTGCTCTCCCACGAATTGGAGGTGATGCGATAGATCTTGCCGGCGCCGCCTGTGGCCAGGAGGATCGCCCGAGCCCGGTAGAGGATTAGGCGGCCGTCCGCCCGCGCGTAGGCGAGGGCGCCAGCCACCCGGCCATCGCTGGTCAAGAGGCTGGCGACCGTGACCTCCATGTGGACGTCGACGGCGGGCGTGTGCACCAGGACGTCCTGCAGGCTGCGAATCAGCTCCAGGCCGGTTCGGTCGCCGATGTGGGCGAGCCGGGGATAGGTGTGCGCGCCGAACGGCCGCTGATGGATCAGCCCGTCCCGGGTGCGGTCGAAGACGGCTCCCCAGCGCTCCAGCTCGAGCACCCTCTCCGGCGCCTCCTTGGCGTGGATCTCCGCCATGCGCCAGTTGTTGATCAGCTTGCCGCCCTTCATGGTGTCCGCGAAGTGCGCCTCCCAGCTGTCCAGGTGAGCGACGTTGCCCAAGGCCGCCGCCATCCCGCCCTCGGCCATGACCGTGTGGGCCTTGCCAAGCAGCGACTTGCAGATCACGGTCACCCGAGCGCCCGAGAGAGCGGCGGCGACCGCGCCGCGCATGCCGGCTCCGCCGGCTCCGATGACCAGGACGTCGGTCTCGACGGTCTCCCTCGGTGCCTCTGCCATCAGTTCCAGGCGGCGTGGGGGAGGACGCCGTGAATGAGGAGCCGGATATAGACATCGGTGCCCCAGACGCTGAGCATGCTGAGCCACGCCCACAGCTCGTGCCTGACGTTGAGTACGGTGACGCCTTTCCACAGGCGGTAGCGGGCTCTATGACAGCTCATGCAGTCTGTGCTTCCGCCCACAAGATGGCGCAGAGCGTGGCAGCCGAACGTGTAGCCGGAGAGCAGGACGACGTTGACGACCAGCACCACGTTCCCCAGCCCGAGGTGGAGATGACCCTGGTAGTAAAAGGCCGCGATTGAGTCGTAGAGAAGGATCAGCATCTGCACGACGATCGCGTAGAGCGCGTAGCGGTGGAGGTTATTGAAGATCCAGAACCGTGTTTCCCCGCGGTAGGTACCGCGATGCGGCTCCTGGATGGCGCAGGAGCGCGGGTGCCAGAGAAAGCTGCGGAAGTAGGCCTTGCGGTAGTAGTAGCAGGTGAGCCGGAAGGCGAGTGGGAAGGGCGCGATCCAGATGCCGGGCGGGATCAGAAAGCCGCCTACGCGCACGTAGATCTCTGGCGAAAAAAAGGGGCTGAGATATGGCCCGTAGCGGCCGCTGGTTTCGAACAGCCCGACCACCACGCCGTAGACGACGAAGGCGGTGAAGACCACGAAAATGGCGCTCGGGTAGAGCCAGTTGGGTCGAGAGCTGTACGGATTGCGGACCTCGACTGCATCCGCGCCCGCGGAGCCGGGCGCCTGCTGGCTGACTGCCATCAAACAGAGTCTAAATCTGGCGGCACTTTCCCTCCTCGCAAGGGGAGGGAACTAGAGGTTGGCGGTGGCGTTCTCCAGGAGCTGGGCGAACTTCTCCCGCGCGGCCTCCCGGCGGGTCGGGACGTGCTCTCGGGGCAGCCAGCCCTCAGGCTTCTGGTAGTCCTTCAGGATGTACCTGGCCACCGACTGGCGGTGGACCTCGTCGGGGCCGTCGTAGAGTCTGGCGGCTCGTGCGTGGCGATACATCTCCTCCAGGGGCATGTCGCTCGAGTAGCCGAGCGAGCCGTGCAGCTGGATCGCCCGGTCGATCACGTCATGCAGGACCCTGGCGCCGAAGAACTTGATCAGGCTGATCTCCTTGCGCGCCGCCGGCGCTCCCTGCCGGTCGATCATCCAGGCGGCGTGCAGGGTCATCAAGCGGGCGGCCTGCATCTCCGCCGCGGAGTCGGCAATCCAGTTCTGGACGGTCTGCTTCTGGGCCAGCGGGCCGCCGAAGGCCTCGCGCTGGAGGGAGCGTTCGCAGAGCATGTCGAAGGCTCGCCGGGCCTGGCCCAGCCAGCGCATGCAGTGGTGGATGCGGCCCGGTCCCAGCCTGATCTGCGCGATCTGGAAGCCCTGCCCGCGGCGGCCGATGATGCTGTCCCTGGGAATCCGCACATCCTCATACAGGATCTCCGCGTGGCCGTAGCCGAAGCGCTCATGCTCGCCGGCCATGGTGGGGATGTTGCGAAGCAGCTTGACGCCAGGCGTGTCGACCGGGACCAGGAACATCGATGCCCGCTCGTAGGGAGCGGCGTCCGGGTCGGTGACGGCCATGAGGATCAGAAAGTCCGCGATCATGCCGTTCGAGGTGAACCACTTGTGCCCGTTGATGACCCATTCGTCGCCTTCCAGCACCGCGGTCGTCGACATCTGGACCGGGTCGGAGCCGGCGTGCATGGGCTCGGTCATGGAGAAGCCGGAGCGGACCTTGCCTTCCAGGAGGGGATGGAGCCACCGCTCTTTCTGCTCGGCGCTGCCGAAGTGTGCCAGCACCTCCGAGTTGCCCGAGTCGGGAGCCTGGTTCCCGAACACGATCGGCGCCCAGGGAGACATCCCGTCGATCTCGTGCATCAGCCCGAGCTTGACCTGGCCAAAGCCCTGGCCGCCCAGGTCCGGGGGTAGGTGAGCAGCCCAGAGCCCGCGCCGCTTCACCTCCTCCTGAAGCGAGCGGACGATGCGCAGGAAATTCTCGTCGCCGACATCGACTACCTCAAGCGGGAAGACCTCCTCGCGTACGAACTCCCGCATCCACTCCAGCTTCTCCTCGAACTCTGGTTCAGTCGAGAAATCCCAGGCCATCGTGTCATGCCTCCCTGACTGCGCCGAGCAGGCGGCGGCCCTCGGCGATGAAATTCACGATTGTGGTCGTCCGCTCCTCGTATATGGGGTCGGGACGCTTCCCTCGCCTGTGCAGCATCAGGTTGTAGCCGAAGATGCTGGCGTACTTGTAGTAGGTCAGTGCCAGATACCACTGGAACTCGTCGGGGCGGCCGCCGTACATGGCCAGCAGCTCCTCTTCGGGCAAGATCACGGCCCCGCCTCCGGGAACCTGGTGCTCACCCATGCTGGAGGATTGGGCGACCACCGCAAGGCAGGCGAGATCGAGCAGCGGCTGGCCCAACTGCGCGATCTCCCAATCCAGCAGCGCCACAACCTGACCGCCTCTGAAGAGCATGTTCCCGTAGTGGTAGTCGGCGTGGACCAGGACCGGCCGGCCCTCCGGGGGGGCGGTCGCGAGCAGCCGCCGGGCCAGCGCCGGCGCGTCGCCGGTCAGCTCGGCGGGCGCCCGCTCCATGAGCCAGCTCCAGCGGGCCACCTCCTGGCTGAGCGGCACGGGACTCTCGTCGCCGATGCCGGTCCTCTCGAGCGGGACGCTCTGCAGCCGCCTCAGCACCCCCACGGCCGAGGCCGCGATCTCCCGGTCGGGGACAGACCCGCTGACCAGTTCGATGCGGACTCCGTCGATCGCGTCCACCAGGTAGAACGGCCGGCCGTCGACCACCGGTTGATCTGAGGCGGCGAGCAAGGCCGGGACCGGCAGGCCGGCCCGGTTCAAGGCGTCCATCAGCCGACCCTGCCTCGGGATGTCGGCCGATCCTGCGATCCGGGCCCCGGGAGGCGGCAGCCGCATCACCGCCCTGCGGCCGGCGAACTCGACCCAGTAGGAGAAGCCGCTGTGGCCCTCAGGGATGGGCGTGACCGCCCGCACCGGCTCACCCAGCACCGCCTCCAGGTCGGCCCGCAGGCGCTCCATCAGAGCCAGCCGTCGAGGTGCGCCACGTCGCCGAGGGCGCCGGCCATCCGCCTCTCTCCGAGGACGCGCACGACGTTGACGCTGGTGTAGTAGGGCAGGAGGCGGAGGCTCCCGAACTCCAGGCGGAGGACGTCGCAGACGTAACCGAGTATCGCCACGCCGTGACTTACCACGATGGCCCGGCCTCCGGGATGGGCGGCGACCACGTCCGATACGGCGGCGCGCATTCGAGCGAGCACGGAATCAGAGGACTCGGTGACCTGTATCTGGCCGTCGTCAAGGGTCGTGCCCACCTCCACCAGGCGCTCGTCCAGCCTGACCTGCGGCGTGATGGAGCGGGCGGTCTCGGCTGCCCTTCGCAGTGGGCTCGAATAGACCGCGTCGTAGGAAATCCGGTTCAGCCGGTCGGCCAGGCGCGCCGCCTGCTCGCGGCCTCGGTCAGAGAGCGAGGGGTCCTCTCCGGACATGTCACCCTCGTAGCAGTCGGCGTGGCGGACCAGCCAGACCTCGCTGGCTCCCTCGACGCCGATCAAGAACGCGGCCTCGATCGAGCGCATGGCCGTGCTCAATGCCCCAGGGTTGCGCTCGGCGTCCACCGCTACCATGAGATCACATGCCCCGTCCTCGCATGCGCTTTGCGGGCATAGCTGTCCTCGCGTTGCTCACGGTGGGTTGCTCAGGCGTGCGGGCTCCGAGGGTTGAGACGCCGCCTCCGGCCCCCACCAGCACACCCTCTCCCAGCGCGAGTCCTGTGGCGGTCTGGGAGGAGGATCTGAACTTCTCGGGAGAGCTGAACGGCGCCATGAAGGCTGTCGTGCCCGTCGATTCGACCACTCGCAGTGAGTGCACGGGTCACAACTCCAAGACCGCCGGAGCCTGGGCGTCGAGGCTCTTCGGCTTCGTCGGCTCTGACGTCTACGGAGTGCTCTTCACAGTGGCCAAGTATCGAGGGCCCGGGTCGTACAGCGGCCCGCAGTTCACTGTGCAGGTGCACCGCCTGGACGGCTCCGCTGTCTGGCAGAGCTCCGGCGCAAACCAGGCAATTCTGACCGTGGGGGACGACGAGGAGAGCGGCTCGGTCGACTCGGCGCTCACCAACCTGTCCACCAATCAGCCGGCACTCCAGCTGCGCGGCAACTGGTCCTGCCGGACCTGAGGTCTGGCGCCGGCGCTACTCGCCGCGCCAGGTCGGCGCGCGCTTCTCGAGGAAGGCCGACATGCCTTCCTGGGCGTCACAGGTCATGGCGTTCTCGGCCATGGTCTGGGACATCAGCTCGTAGGCCTGATCCTGGCCGATGTCGATTTGCCGGTAGAACGCGTGCTTCCCGATCCGCAGCGTCAGCGGGCTGGCTGAAGCTACCTGGTGGGCCAGCTCGAGCGCGGCGCCGTCCAGGTCCTCCAGAGGCACGACGCGATTGACCAGCCCCCAGTCGGCCGCCGTGTGGGCGTCGACCTGCTTGCCGGTGAGAAGCATCTCCAGCGCTCTCTTACGACCGATGTTCCTGCTGACGGCGACCATCGGCGTCGAGCAGAAAAGGCCGATCTTCACGCCGGGCGTCGCGAACTTCGCGTTCTCCGAGGCTATCGCCAGATCGCAGGTGGCGACCAGCTGGCAGCCGGCGGCGGTCGCGATGCCCTGTACGGCGGCGATGACCGGCTGGGGAATGCGCTGGATCGTCTCCATCATGCGTGTGCAGGTCTCGAAGACCGCTCGCTCCTCCTCCAGCGTGCGGTCGAGGAGCTCCTTGAGGTCGTGCCCAGCCGAGAAGGCCGGTCCGCTGGCCCTCAGCACGATCGCGCGCACGTCCGGGCGCGCGCTCTCCCGTTCCAGAACCCCGGTCAGCTCCTGCATCAGCGGGGTGGAGAGGGCGTTCCGCTGCTGGGGCCGGTTCAGCGTCACCAGCACCGCGGGCAGGGCATCTTCGACGAGCAGGTGATCGAGCATCACGGCCATGGCTACCTTATACCGCGTGGAGGTCATCTACGACGGAGCCTGTTTTGGTTGTGGCGAGAACAACCAGCGCGGCCTCAAGATGCGATTCCTGGACCAGGGTGGCGAGTCGGTCTGCGAGTACGAGGTGCCTGCCGAGTACCAGAGCTGGCGCGGGCTGGTGCACGGGGGGGTCATCGCGCTCATGCTCGACGAGGCGGTCGGCTGGGCCGGCTGGCACTCCGGCCACCCGGGGCTGACCGGCAAGCTCGAGGTCCGCTACCGCCAGCCGCTCCGGATCGGAGAGCGGGTCCGGGTGGTGGGACGGGTGGAAAGGATTCGGCGGTCGCTGGTCTACGCCGTTTCGCACATCGAGCGCCTCGACGATGGTGCCCGGATCGCGGACGCGACGGCCACCTTGATGGAGGCGCCGGCCATTGTCACGTGAGGTGCGCTGGCCCTGCTGGGGAAATCAATGGGCCCCCGTGCCGTCTTCGATGCGGGGGCCGAGTAGAATGCCCTCTCGTCGAAGGTAGGGCGGGGGCTGGCGCAGTCCGGCAGCGCGCACGGTTCGGGACCGTGAGGCCCCGGGTTCGAATCCCGGGCCCCCGACCACTGTTTTGCATTCCACCTACGAATCGCCGAGGCGAGTGGCAATCGCGTGGTCTCCAGCATTCTGTCCAGCATCCAGTCCCTGCTCCATGTGTGGGCCACCCGGGTGCTGCTCGCTGCTGGGGAGACCGACACTTCGCTGGCAAAGCACCTCCCAATCTTGGAGGCCATTGTGGCGGGGGACGCTGAGGCTGCCAGGGAGGCGATGGCATCCCACATGGAGCGGGCAGTCCGACGCCTGTTGGCCACCCTGCCCGGTTCAGACGGAAGAACTGCCGAGCGTGCCGAGGGGGCCGGCAATCTGGGCTGATCCGAGCCTGGCCCGCATCGAAACTGCCGGGCATGGACGCCAGCAAGTAGGCGGCCTCCAGGTGTGCGCAGCCGGGCTAAGTCCCCTTTAGATCAGCGCCGAACTGGCTCCAGCGTCCCTGTGGCACCTACTCCGCCTACCGGCCTCTCGCTAGTTTTCCGACGAATTGCTTCAACGTGCCAGATAACTAGGCACTGACTCAGAACAACTTGCGGGTTAACCTTGGCCAGGATTTCGTCAACGCCTTCGCCGGCGCTGATCACGAGTCCAAGCCCACTGGAAGGGTTGGCGGGGCCTTGTAGATTTCCGAGGTGCCCGGACAGCTGGAGAGGGTTGTCGACGACCTGCGGAAGTTCTACGGGCCATCCTCTGAGCCCACCGTTACCAAACCCTTCGAGCAGGTGCTTTGGGAGAACGTCGCCTACCTGGTCCACGACGAGCGGCGCGCCCGCGCCTTCGCCCTGTTAAGGGAGCAGATCGGGACCAGCCCCGAAGCGATCCTGGGCGCCTCGCAAGCGAAGCTGCTCGGCGTGACGGGCCACGGCATCCTGGCAGAGACCTTCACGGCCAAGCTCAGGGCGGCAGCCGCCACTGCGATGGAGCTGGGCGATTTGGAAGCCATCGCTCGCGGGCCGCTGCCCCAGGCCAGACGCGCGCTCCGCCGCTTCCCCGGCATCGCTGAGCCGGGGGCAGACAGAATTCTGCTGTTCAGCCGGACCCATGCCGTGCCAGCTCTTGAATCCAACGGCAGTCGAGCCCTGCAGCGGCTGGGCCTGGTGGCCGCGGGTGGTTCCTACGCCCAAGTCCACCGCGCGGGGACGAAGCTTATAGCCGCCGAACTCGGGCCAGATTTCGACCGACTGATCGAGACGTACCAGTTGTTGCGTCGCCACGGGCAGGAGCTCTGTCGGCGTTCACAGCCACTCTGCGAAGGCTGCCCCTTGGGCGATCGCTGCGCACACTATGCAGGTCTTATGAGATGGAGTTCAGGCTTGAAGCCCTGACCGCTCATCGACAGCTGCCTGAACTCGCATCGCGGCAAGGCATCAGATAACTAGGACAAATGCGCTCGTTCCTGACTGGCTGCTCGATCCCAGCCTGGGATCTTGCGAGAGGTGCTCAGAGGGCCTT
>CATPBP010000047.1 GCA_955652675.1 Candidatus Dormiibacterota bacterium | reverse complement strand
GTGGAGCTGGGCAGCCGCAACGAACGGCCCATGACGCGTTACTTTCCGGAGGTCATCTCGGCGGTGAGGGACAACCTGCCCGACCGCTGCGTGGTCGACGGGGAGATCGTGATAATGCGGGACGGCCGCCTCGACTTCGATGCCTTGCTCAACCGCATCCACCCGGCCGACTCGCGCGTGCGCCTTCTGGCGAGCGAAACGCCGGCCTCCTTCATCGCCTTCGACCTCCTGGCCCTCGGGGACGAATCCCTCCTCTCGGAGCCCTTCCAGCGCAGGCGCGACCGTCTCGTGGAGGCGCTGGCCGCCGCTCGCGCACCTGTTCACGTCACGCCGGCCACCGACTCCGTCGACGTTGCGAAGGACTGGTTCGAGCAGTTCGAAGGCGCAGGACTGGACGGGATAGTCGCCAAGCCGTTCGACGTGCCCTATCAACCGGGACAGCGCGCCATGTTCAAGATCAAGCACGAGCGCACAGCCGACTGTGTGGTCGCGGGCTACCGCTGGCACAAGACGGGCCCTGTGGTGGGTTCTCTGCTGCTTGGGCTGTACAACTCGACCGGAGCCCTACAGCACGTCGGAGTCGCCGCCTCCTTCCCGATGGCGCGCCGCGCAGAGCTGGTGAAGGAGCTCGCGCCATACAAGCTCGAAAGCTTCGAAGGACACCCCTGGGCGGAGTGGGCTCAGGCAGAAGCGCACGAGGCCGGCCGGCTCCCCGGCGGCCTCAGCCGGTGGAACTCCAAGAAGGACCTTTCCTGGGTTCCCCTGCGGCCGGAGCTGGTCTGCGAGGTCTCCTACGAACACATGGAGGGCACCCGCTTCCGGCACACCGCCCAGTTCCGGCGCTGGCGCCCGGATCGCGATCCGGCGAGCTGCACCTACGCCCAGCTCGAGGAGACCGTCAAATTCGATCTGGCTCGCGTGCTGTCGCGGCCTTGACGGGTCCGCGTCGGGGCGCCCTACCGCTAGGAGGTAGCGGGCGCCTCGGTTTCGGCCAGCCCCGGTTGCTGGTAGATCCCCATCACGTTCCCGGCGGGATCACGGAACGTGGCGACCACCTCGCGGTCATCAGGGTGGACTGGCTGTACGATCTCGCCTCCGGCCGAGACGACCGCAGCCATCGCCGCGGCAGCGCTGGCAACCATTACGTAGACCATCAGTCCCGGCTCTGCCGCTGGCGGCCGTCCGAGCACCCACGTACCACTCACCTGATTCACGGTGTCGTCGAAGGCGACCGACCCGTCTCCCCGCTGCCGGGTCTGCCAGCCGAAGGCGCGTTCATAGAACTCGGCCGACTGGCGGATATCCGTGGCGGGGATCTCGATGTAGCAAATCTTGCCGGTTCGGTAGCTGGGCCCTTCCGTAGACGCGGTCATGTTGCCGTTCCGGATTGTACGGGTAGCTCAAAGATCTCCCTCGCCATGCGGGTTGGTTGTGGAGGGGG
Source organism: Candidatus Dormiibacterota bacterium (assembly GCA_955652675.1). Taxonomy (GTDB): domain Bacteria; phylum Chloroflexota; class Dormibacteria; order Dormibacterales; family Dormibacteraceae; genus Nephthysia. The sequence continues at coordinate 14,318 of CATPBP010000047.1, read as the reverse complement.
TTCCTTACGAGATCAACTCTCACGTTGCCCATACGCGGCCAGGAACACGCGAACCCCCTCGTCGGCGAAGCGCTCGAGGTCGGCCGCTGTGAAAGTCTCCTCCTCCCCACAGAACATGGCCTTGTCGAGCGGTATCGACAGGACCAGAAAAGCGAAGTGCCTGGCGGCTAGGAGCGGATCGTCCAGCCGCAACAGCCCTCGGCCGGCGAGATCCTGCAGAAGGGATGCCAGCGTGGCCAGCACGCGTTCGGGCGCCCGCGCGTAGTAGGCGCGCCCCAGCTCGGGAAACCGGGCTGCCTCACCGATGACGAGCCTGCGGAGCTGCAACACCTCCGGTTGCAGGACTGACGCGAGGTACCGGCGGGCGAGCTCACGCAGGTCCTTCTCCAGGTCGTCGGTGTCCTGGAGCATTGTGCTGGCGACCTCGACGAACCTCTCGGCGCTCGCGGTGATGCCGAGAACTATGTCGCTGAAGAGCTGCTCCTTGTCGGCGAAGTTCTTGTAGACGGTCTGCTTGGACACCGCGGCCAGGGCCGCGACCTCGTCCATGCTGGTGCCCTGGTATCCGTTGCGCAGGAACAGCGTGGTGGCCGCCTCCGTGATCGCCCGACGCTTGCGCGCCGACCGGCTCTCCTCGTCCGAACCAGCTCCGCCAGGCGAATCCTCACGTGCATCCACCACGGCTGCCACCCGTGCTTCGGGCCTGGTGCTCATGTCTGAGGCGTAGGACGCCCGGCGCCGAGATGGTTTCCCCATATCTTGTGGATTGCTCCCCTACAAGAGTACTAGACGGGACAGTACTCGTTGGAGTACTATACGGTCTAGTACCGACCAAGACCGAGGTACTGGTCGAACTCATCACGACAGGGAGGACAGGATGATTCAGGACACTCCCGACCATGGAGGCGAGTCGAAGACTCGGCCGAACGCAGAGGCCTCGGGTCTGCCGCGCGCGGGCCTTCGCCACTCATTGACCAGAACCCTGCTCGCCTGCGGCGTTGTCGCCGGACCCCTGTACATAGTCGTGGGCGTGATCCAGATACTCATCCGCCCCGGCTTCGACATCAGGCGTCACGAGCTCAGCCTGATGAGCAATGGAGACCTGGGCTGGATTCAGATCGGCAATCTCGTGCTTACCGGCCTGTTGAGCATCGCCTGCGCGGTCGGCATGCGACGAGTAACGAATCGTGGACGGGCCGGCACCTGGGGGCCGTTGCTGATCGGCGTCTACGGATTGGGATTGATCGGCGCCGGCGCCTTCATCGCCGACCCGATGAACGGCTTTCCGCCCGGAACGCCCGCGGGCACCGCCACCGCCATAAGCTGGCACGGCCTTCTGCACTTCGTCGCCGGTGCGATCGGGTTCCTCGCTCTGATAGCGGCATGCTTGGTGTTCGCGCGCCGGTTTGCTGCCCTCGGGCAGCGAGGATGGAAAGCGTACTCAGCGGCGACCGGCGTGTTCTTCCTGGCCGCCTTCTTCGGAATCGCCGCAGGGCCGCATCAAGCGGGGGTCCACTTCGGCTTCATCGATGCGGTTTTCGTGAATCTGGCCTTCACCATCGCTGTGGTGCTGGGATGGGCATGGATCTCGGCGATGGCGGCACGGCTGATGACCGAGCTTCCGGGTTACTCGCGAGGGCTCGTCCCGGCTCCGCCCGCCTGAGGAAGAAGCGCGGCGATTATCCCCTCTGCCACGAATCCTCCGTAGCGCTCGAGAGGCCACCTCTGGCGAAGCACGAGCAGCTCATAGAGCTCCGGTGAGCTGTAGGTCCACAGCACGTCGCGGGCGTGTTCGAGCGTGACACCGCGGCGAAGATGACCACGCTCGTACAGACGCCGGGCGTTGTCTTCCATCCGCAAGAGGCGTGCTCGGTCCGTCTCCTGCAACAGGGCAGCCATCTGAGGGTCACTCGCGGCCGCGTTCCGGATGAGCAAAAGGATGGGTGCGGCGCGCGGCCCGACCTCGGTGGTGAAAGCGCCCCACTTCTCGATGATCTTGCGGGGATCCGCCTCCAGCTGCTGCATCTCGTCTGAGCGCTGCGGTGCTGGGAGCTCTCCAACGCCCGCCAGGCCCTGCTCCCAGATCGCCCTGACCAGACCGGGCTTGCCGCTGAACGCCTTGTAGACCGTCTCCACCGACACGTCTGCGCCTTCGGCGATCGAGGCGACAGTGGTCGCCGCATAGCCCCTCGTAAGAAAGAGGCGCTCGGCGGTCTCCAGAACCGCCGCCCGGGTGCGACGGGCCTGATCGCGGCGCCGGCGCGAATCGTAGGAGCGCCTGCTCTTGACATGGCTACTTATTCGTTCCATACTCCTGTATCAGTTACAGTCCATTGTAACGAAGGGCTCGGGCAGGAGGCAACATGGCGCATTCAGAAGAGGAGAAGCGGCCGGAGACGGTGATCGAACGGCTGTGCCAGGCCACCAACGACCACGACCTGGAGGCGCTGGCCAGCTGTTTCGCCCTCGACTTCCGCAACGAGACGCCGGCGCACCCCGTCCGGGGCTTCCAGGGCCGCGCGCAGGTGAGGAAGAACTGGGAGCAGATCTTCGCCGCGGTGCCCGATCTCGCTGCCCAGGTGCGGTTGATCGCGGACGGACCGGTTGTGTGGTCGGAATGGGAGATGCAGGGCACGCGGCTGGATGGGTCACGCCATCTGATGCGCGGGGTGGTGATCTTTGGAGTCGAGAAGGGGCAAGCCACCTGGGCCCGGTTCTATCTAGAGCCTGTGGAAGACGGTGGCGGGGATGTCGACGAGGCAGTACGCCGAGCGGTGGTCGTAGGCCCGGGTTCAGAGGTCGGCTCCAGGCAGTCCGGCCACGGAGGTGCGTGATGATCCTGGTAGCGGGCGGCACGGGCACCCTCGGCACCCGGCTCGTGAGACGTCTGCTGCGGCGCGGGCTTTCGGTGCGCGTGCTCACCAGAGATGCCGCCCGGGTGACCCTCACCGGCGCTGAGCGCCCGGAGGTGGTCGAGGGAGACGTCCGCGTCCGCGAGAGCGTGGTCCGCGCGATGGCCGGAGCGGAGACGGTGGTGTCCGCCGTCCACGGCTTCGCCGGCCCAGGCGGCGTGTCACCTGCCTCCGTCGACCGCGACGGGAATGCGAACCTGATCGACGCCGCGGCGGCAGCCAAGGCGGCGGTCATTCTGATGTCGGTGGTGGGCGCGTCGCCGGACAACCCCATGGAGTTGCATCGCATGAAGCACGCCGCGGAACAGCACCTCCGCGCCAGTGGAGCGCCCTGGACCATTGTCCGGGCGACCGCCTTTCTCGAGATGTGGATCGCGCTGCTCGATCAGACGGCCGGCCGCTCGGGGCGACCCCTGGTCTTTGGCAGGGGCGACAATCCCATCAATTTCGTGTCCGTGACCGACGTCGCTGAACTGCTGGAGCGCGCAGTCACCGACCCTGCCACCCGGGGCAGAACCTTCGAGATCGGCGGCCCTCAGAACCTCTCCTTCAACCAGCTGGCGGCCGCTGTACAGCGGGCAGCCGGGCGGAACAGCGAGCCCCGTCATGTCCCTGGGACGGCACTGCGCGCGATGGCCGTGGCGATGCAGCCATTCAAGCCCGAGCTCGCCCGCCAGGCCCGATCAGCCCTCGTGATGGACAGCGCCGATATGACTTTCGACGCCTCCGCGATCCACGAGGACTTTCCGGAACTGCCCAGCACGACCCTGGCAGAGGTCCTCTCCGGCCGTTCAATGGGGAAATCGCGCACAGCCGAGGAGGCCAGTCAGGCTCACTAAACGGCGTCGTGGCCTGGCCCCTCTTCGATGGTTGCCGAGGGAGTCGTGCGGGCGTCGCCAACGGCGGCGCCGAAAAAGCGGTACGTCCACTCCTCAGCGAACTTCCTGGAGCCGGCGAAGATGATCGGGACCTCGGAGTACCGCACGGCCAGGCGGCCCAGCATGTCCGCCAGCCACGAGCCCCGACCTGCCTGCGTTAGGAACAGGTCTGGGTAGTCTCCTTCGACGACGACGGCCGAGCGCGCGGCTTCGGCGAGACGCTGCATCTGGAACACAAGGCTTCCGTCCGAAAGAGAGGTCGCCAGGTTGTCGATTGTTTTGCGCTCCACGACCGCGACAACCTCGTCCTCCACGACGGCGCCGTAGTCGCCGCCCGCCAGCGTCCTGCGTTGGATGTTCACGTCCCGACCCGCAAACCTCCAGCCATACTTCTCGCGCGGGTCGACGGCCACGGTCAGGTGCCCCGGCAGGCGTCCTCGAGGGACCCTCGCAGCGGGATTGGCGGCCTGAGCCGTCTTCTGCGTTTGCCACCAGACGGCTGGCCGTCCACGAATATTGGTGAACACGAATTGGGACCGCGCGAGTTTGGGGCGATCCAGGACGAGGTCAATGGCAGCGCCCCGACGCCTGCAAATCAGGACGGCGGCCTCGTCGACGAGCCCGGCGCTGTCATCCCACGGGGTTGCCTCGTCGGCGCAGAAGACTCGGGCCAGCCGAGGCCACGCGTCGCGCGCCTTGAGCACGAGTCCTCCCTCTATCGGAAGCCACACCAGGTAAGGGAGCCGGCTCTCCGGATCGGGGTTGCGCGCCACTCGGAAGAGCGAGTTCATGGTTGACGATTCTCCCTCCGCAGCCTCCGCTTCCTAAGGCCGGCTTGCGTGGTTGCCGCGGCGGGCCGGTCAAAGTACCGTTGCGCCGTGGAGCCCCTGCGCCTCGCCGAACTGCTTGCCGGTCTGTCCCTGGTGGCCGACATCGGCATGGGGCTTTCGCCAGGAGAGGCCGGTCGCGCCGCGATCCTGGCGATGGAGCTGGCGGACCTGGCCGCAGCAGACGATCCCTCAGACGTCTATTACACGACCCTCATGCAGCACGTCGGCTGCACTGGGTATGCACACGAGGCCGCGGCCATGCTGGGGGGCGACGAGATCGCGGTGAAGCGGGCCGCGGTCCGCACCGATTTCGGGAGCCCGCGCGACATCCTGCTCGGCTATCTGCCTCACCTTGCCCCCGCAGCGGGAATGCTCACCCGGGTTCGAGCGGCGGGCACGGCGGCGATCCGAGCAGGCGAGATCGTAGAGGGCTACAGCCGGGCGAACTGCGAGGTGGCGGCGCAGACGGCTGAGCGGGTCGGCCTCGGCCATGGCGTCCAGGCAGCGCTCCTGGACGTCTACGAGCAGTGGAACAGAAAGGGGGGCCCGCGCGGAACCGGCGGCGAGGCGATCGCCCAGCCGGCTCGCATCGCGCAGGTCGCTGTGACGGCCTCGCTCTTTCACACGCTCGGCGGTCGCGAGGCCGCGCTCGAGGCGGTCCGCCGGCGGGCCGGCGCGGCGCTCGACCCCGGACTGGTCGAGCTCGTCTGCCTCCAGTCAGGGCGCGTCCTGGCCGTCCTGGAAACCGGCGACCCGCTGTCAGCAGCCGTAAAGGCGGAACCGGGGCCCTTGATGCGAATCTACGAGTTCGGGCTGGACCGCGTCTGTCGTGCCTTTGGTGATGCCGTGGACCTCAAGACGCCGCTCCACCACGGTCACGCCGCTGGAGTTGCCGAGCTGGCGGCCGCCACCGGGCGGAAGCTGGGCCTTGCTGACCAAGAGATCGCCCTGATTCGCCGAGCGGGCTACGTACACGACCTGGGGCGCGCTGCCGTCCCCAATGGCGTGTGGGAACATCGCGGGCCGCTCTCCTGGGCACAGCAGGAACAGGTGCGCCTCCATCCTCATTACTCGGAGCGCGTGCTGGCTCGTTGCGGGCCACTCTCTGAGCTCGCTCCGACGGCCGGGGCTCATCACGAGCGCCTGGACGGCTCGGGCTACCACCGGCAGCTCCGCGCCGGTGGCCTCGGAACTGCCGCCCGAGTGCTCGCCACGGCTGACGCTTTCCAGGCGATGACGCAGGTCAGAGCTCATCGCCCCGCTCACAGCCTCGAAGAGGCGGCGGGCATTCTTGCCCAGGAAGCTCTTGTCGGGCGTCTCGACGCCGATGTGGTCGCGGCAGTCCTCGAGGTGGCCGGTCGGCCGGCGAAGGCGGTGCGACAGCCACGTCCGGCAGGGCTTACCGAGCGCCAGGTGGAGGTGCTGCGGCTCGTCGCGCAGGGCCTCTCCAATCCCAAAATCGCCGAGCGGCTCGTCATCTCGCGCCGTACCGCTGAGCACCACGTGCAGGAGGTCTACGCCCGCATCGGCGTCTCCAGCCGTGCGGGGGCAGCGCTGTTCGCGATGCAGCACGACCTGCTCAAGGATGGGTAGGTCTACCGATGCGCCGTAGCCGGGCAGTGGCGATCCTCTGGTCTAGTGATCAATCACTCAGGAGGACCACCATGGAGCCCAGGGATCTAGTCCGACGTTTCGTCGACGAGTACCAGACCGGCGCTGACGAGCGAGCGCTCGACGAGCTCGTTCACCCGGACGTTCTGGATCACAGCCGGCCGCCCGGGGTCGCACCGGGCGCCGAGGGAATCCGTCAGCAGTTCAACGGCTTCCGGGCCGCCTTCCCGGACTTTCGCGCAACGATTCTGGACCAGGTGGCGGAAGGCGACCGGGTCGTGACCCGTAAGGTGTTCCACGGCACCCATCGCGGCTCCTTCCAGGGGATCGAGCCGACCGGACGCGAAGTCGAGATCAATCTCATCGACATCGTGCGCGTGGCTGACGGCCAGATCGTCGAGCACTGGAATTGCGTCGACCGGCTCGGACTCCTCGCACAGCTCGGCGCGCTCCCCGAAGTGCCGGCTGGCGCCGGCCGCTGACCCTGCCGGCCGCTTACCCCTAGCGCGGACCCTCGTCGATCGTGTCGCGGGTTGCCGGTGCGGCGTCAGGGTAGGTGGTGACCCGCCGCCTGCGGAAGTAAGACGGACCTCCCCACGAAGACCAGAACATGATCGACAGCAGGATCCCGAGGACCCCGACCACCATGAGAATCCAGCCGACGGTGTGCAGGTTGATGGCACCCCCAGTGTCGACGTTGATCGCGAAGGCCAGAATGGCACCCACCGCGATCAGGAAAATTCCGGCTCCTAAGCCCATCAATAAACCTCCATGTTGACTATCAGGTTCGCAGTCTAGCCCGATGGCCCGAGTTCGTCTAGCCGCCTCCCAGGACGCCCCCTCAGGCAAGAAGGGCTGCGCCCCCGCCCGGCCGAGCAGGGGCGCAGCAGCTCCTGAGGCTCTGGATGCTTAGTCGGCTACCATCCTCCGGCGCTCCGCGGTGGAGCCGGCTGCCTCGCCGGAGACCTGAGGCCGATCGGTTGCCTGCGCCGGCTCACTGATGTCCACGTCTTTGGTTTCGGGGCCCATCGCAGCACCGATCACGATCAGCAAGCCACCCAGGGCCAAGAGCGGGATCTGAGTGTATTTGTACGGCATGAATGAAGCCATCCACAGCATCACGAAACTGTAGAAGTAGATCGTCGTAATCGGTGTCCCCATGGCGAATGGCGGCGACCACGGCGAGGGTGATGGCCTCGGGATCGAGTTCGCGTCCTGCGGCAGTTCTTCCTACCCGGCCGCTGCCACGCAGCGTGGCCCGCATTGCGATCTCTGCCCTGCGCTCTTGCGGGCACCCAGGGAACAACCGGCTGATCTCCTCAGCCATGCCTGCCTGGAGCACACCGTCCTCCCGATCACGCAGCGCGGCGGCGGGATACGCCGGCGCTGTTTCTGGGTGCCGTCGTGACCGCGGCATGCCTGGTCGGGGTCGTCCTCCGGCAGCGCCTCGCCTCTTCCTCGATCTGAGAGAACGGGCCGCCCGGCCGCCGCAGCGAGCTGTCGGCATCCGGATGGTCGGAAAGACCGGTCCGGTGGCAACGAGAATAGTGCGGGTCGATGGACAAAGCGGACATCACGCCGGCCCTCGTAGCCAGCTTGGTCGCGGCCCAGTTTCCCCAGTGGGCTGACCTTCCCGTCAGGCCGGTTGAGCTCGACGGGTGGGACAACACCACCTACCGTCTCGGCGAGGAGATGTCCGTGCGCCTACCTAGCGCGGACCGTTACACGCTGCAGGTCGACAAGGAGCACCGATGGTTGCCTATCCTCGCTCGCCGGCTGCCCCTTCCGATCCCTGAAACGCTCGTCAAAGGCGTCCCCGGCTGTGGGTTCCCCAGGCCGTGGTCCGTCTATCGGTGGCTGGAGGGCGAGCCGGCGACCGTCGAGCGCATTGCGAACCTGGTCGAATTCGCGGCCGAACTGGCCGGCTTCCTGGATGCCCTGTACCGAATCGACCCGTCAGGCGGTCCGCCGCCCGGGATGCACAACTTCTTTCGCGGCGGGCCGCTGACCACCTACGACGCCGAAACCAGGAACGCGATCGCGGACCTGGGTGACGAGATCGACACCGACGGCGCACGCGAGGTGTGGGAGGCGGCCCTCGGCGCGACGTGGTATGGCTCTCCCGTCTGGGTCCACGGAGACGTCGGAGCTTCCAATCTGCTGGTTGACAAGGGCCGCTTCAGCGCCGTTATCGACTTCGGCGGCTTGGCGGTGGGGGATCCCGCCTGCGACCTGACGATCGCCTGGACGTTCTTTTCGGGGCAGAGTCGGGAGGCGTTCCGGGCCCGGCTTCCGGTGGACGGTGCGACCTGGGCGCGAGGCCGCGGCTGGGCCCTTTGGAAAGCCCTGATCACCCTCGTTCCAGCCCTCAAGGAGGGCCGTGATGAGGCGGAGGTCGCCGGCCTTCGGATGGGATGGCGGCGCGGGGCGCGACAGGTCATCGAAGAACTGCTGGCCGAACACCGGGGTGCGCAGGAAAGCTAAGTGCCTTGCGGGGCTCAGGCAGGGGCTGCCGAACCGCAGGAGGACTCGCATCAAACGGTGTGGAGCCAACTCACTATGGAGGTCGGCGCCCTGCCCGAATCGCGACGGCTAGAAGCGCCAGCGGGTCTGGCTGAACTGCTTGCCTTTGCCAAAACCGAAGGCGGTCGTGGGACTGACCCGGTAGACCAGGACGTTGCCGCCGCGGATAGCATCGCCGAGACCGAACCACGTGCCTTCGGGTGCCGTGAAGCGCGGCCCGTACTTCGACTCGTAGGTATCTGCAACGTGTCGCAGTTCTGCCTCGTCGCTGACCTTCGCGGCCCTCCCTTCGACCACGACGTCCAGCCCGTACTCGAGTCCGTTACGTCCGGTTGTGAGCACGCAGTTCGGGTTCTGTTCAAGGTTTTTGGCCTTGCGTTCGGCTGGGCCCGTGGTGAAATACAGGGCGCCGTCGTGCCACACGGACAGCAGCGGAGTGACGTGCGGACGTCCATCAGGTCGCACAGTCGACAGCCAGAACACCTGTGCCTCGGACAGCCGCTCTCGCGCCTCCGGCCAGGCGGTCGGGCTTGCACCGGCGCTGCTGAACCTTGTGTCGAGTTCCTCCACCGGCTTTCTACCGTCCAGATCCATGCCCCTTACTCGAGGCCAGTCTAAGGCGCCGGCCGCGGGCGGGGCTCCTCCCGCCAAGGCCTGTTAGCAGCCTGAGCCGCCTACGCAGTGCCGCGCCGTCAAGCCGGTCGTTTCCGCGGTCCTGACATCATGGGCGGATGACCGACGTCCTCGATTCCGCCACCCGCCTGCTCTCGACCACCGCAGAGCGCTGGCAGAGCCTGGTCGAGACCGCACCTGGGGAGCTGCTTCAGCGCCCGCCAGCCCCCGGCGAGTGGTCGGCGGCTGACTGTCTGAACCACCTGCTGCTGACGGAGCGCATCGTGTTCGGCGCTCGTCTGCGCGCCATCCTTGAAGGGCGCGACCTGGCCACCTTCGACCCGGGCGAGTCGCGCGATCCCGACCCCGAGCGCACGCCGCGCGAAGTCGCGATGTCCCTCGCGGCCGAGCGCGACGAGAACCTGGCCGTAATGAGGGACCTGACACCGGCCGACCTGGAGCGGAGCAGCCGGCATCCCGAGTACGGCATGGTCGCGCTGCGCGTCGTGCTGAATACCTGGGCCGCGCACGACCTCCAGCACACCGTCCAGGCGGAGGAAGCGCTGATGCAGGCGTTCATCCCAGGCACCGGCCCGTTCCGCTTCAGGTTCGAGGACCACGAAGTCAGGACGTAGCGTCGACCTCGAACGCGGGGCCGGTCAGCCCCGGCCGCATCCGAAGACGACCGCCCAACGCCCGTGTAGAGAATCCGTGGCCGGCTCCGATTGAAAGGTGAGCGGCATCCACAGGAGGTGCCGCCAGCACCACAGACGGAGGGACCGATGGCACTGGTGACAGCACAAATGTCCGTTTCGCTCGACGGGTTCTTCTCGGGGCCAAATGACATCGACGCTGGCTTCCACCGGGTGACGCGCTGGGTGATCGACACCCTCGCCTGGCGTGAACGCCTTGGCTTCGAGGGAGGCGAGTCCAACGCCAACTCCGAACTCATCGCGGAGTTGCAGGCGGCGACCGGCGCCTACGTGATGGGCCGCCGAATGTTCGATGTCGGGGAGGTGCCGTGGGGCGACAACCCTCCGTTCCGCGCACCCGTCTTGGTCGTCACGCACCGAGCTCGGGAACCCCTGTCCAGGGAGGGTGGCACCACCTTCACGTTCGTCACCGACGGCATCCAGAGCGCCATCGAGCAGGCCCGCACGGCGGCCAACGGCAAGGACGTGGCGATCTCTGGAGGTGGGGATCTGCTGCGACAGGTGATCCGAGCCGGTCTGCTCGATCAGCTGGAGCTCCACATCTCCCCCGTCCTGATCGGCGACGGGATGCGTCTGTTCGATCGCGCCGACCACGACGCCGTGGAACTCAGCCCCACGCGGACCGTCCATACGCCCGGCGTCACCCACATCCGCTACAAGGTCAACGGGCCATCGACCTTGGCCATCGACGACCGGGGCCGAGGCGCCTCCGGAGCAGCTCTGGCGAGGCGAGCTGATCTGCCTTGAGCCGCGCTGCCTGCGCCTCGAGGTAGAGCCGCTCAGGAATGCTCGTGCTCGACCGAGCGGCGTCGAGGAAGCTCGCCTCGGCGGCGGCGTGGTCCCCAGCGAGGTCGAGCAGGTGGGCGCGGACGGCCGCGACCCGGTGGTGCTCAGCCATGCGGCCGTCCTGGTCGAGGGTGGCCAGCAGATCGAGGCCGGCCGCCGGCCCATGGACCATCGCCACCGCAACAGCCCGGTTCAACCGGACCACCGGGCTGGGCGACATCTGCTCGAGCAGCTCGTACAACGCCGCGATCTGCGGCCAGTCGGTGTCCTCCGCCCGAGCGGCCTCGGCATGAACGGCGGCGATCGCGGCCTGTAGCTGGTAGGGCCCGAGCGGCGAACCCGTCAGCGCCGCGGTCACGAGCTCGATGCCCTCGTCGATAAGCGCACTGTCCCACTGCGAACGATCCTGCTCGGCAAGCGGGACAGGCGTGCCGTCGGGCGCCGTACGGGCCGGCCGCCGAGCGTCCGTCAGCAGCATTAGGCCAAGCAGCCCGGCCACCTCGCCGTCATCAGGGAGTAGGTCGCGTACGACACGCGTGATCCGGATCGCTTCCACGGTGAGGTCAGCTCGGGTCACCTTCGGGCCGGACGTCGCCGCGTAGCCCTCGTTGAAGATCAGGTACAGAACCTGCAAGACGACGGCGAACCTCGGCCGGCGATCGCCGGGCGGCGGTAGCTCGAAGCGGCCGCCCGCGCGCAGGATGAGCCGCTTCGCACGGCTGATCCGCTGCGCCATGGTCGCCTCGGGGACCAGGAAGGCGCGGGCGATCTCGGCAGTGGTGAGGCCACCGACCGCCCGCAGCGTGAGTGCGACCTGCGAGGCCGGGGTGAGCTCCGGGTGGCAGCAGAGCAGCAGCAGCGTTAGCGTGTCGTCCTGATCGGGCACCTCGACGTCGCCACGCTGGTCCGACAGGGCGACGGCGACCTCCCGGCGGCGGCGCGACTCTTCGCTCTTGAGCTGGTCGGCGAGCCGGCGCGACGCCACGGTGATCAGCCAGCCGTACGGATTGTCGGGGATGCCGCGCTCGGGCCACTGGACGGCGGCTGCGAGCAGCGCCTCCTGGACCGCGTCTTCGCAGGTGTCGAACCGCCCGTGACGGCGGACCAGCGTGGCGAGGACTCGCGGCGCCGTCTCACGCAGCAAGCCCTCGACGGCCGGCGGACTCACATCTCTATCCCGTCCGGGCTCAGGATGGGACGCACCTCCATACCCCACAATCGGGCGTCGGGCCACGCCGCGGCGATCTCCACGGCGCGGCCCATGCTTTCGCAGTCGACGATGCAGTAGCCGACCATCTGCTCTTTAGCCTCGGCGAAAGGTCCGTCGGTGATCGCGGCGAGGCCGTCGCGGACCCTGACCGAGCGGCTGGTCGACGGATCGGCAAGCCCCTCCCCGCCGACGAACTCCCCGGTCTCGACGAGCTCATTGACGATCCTGTCGGCCTCCTCCATCAGCGATCGCTTCTCCGATTCCGGCAGCGCCTCCCGAGCCGCTGGATTCTGATAGATCAAAAGCATGTACTTCATCTTGAAAGCACCTCGTGGAGCTTGGCGGCGAACGCATCTGGCTGGGCGCCGAATCCCCCGTGGTCGCCGGGGAACATGACGGGCTGTGTCCCCAGCCGTTCGGCCACGGCGCATGCGGCCCGGTGCGGCGGCTCGCCTTCCGACGCGTCGCCCATGGCCGCCACGACGCGCACGGAGGACACCTGGAGGGCCGCGATGTCGGGGCCGTACTTATTGAACGGCGGCACCTCGTAGCCAATGAAGAACTCCATGTTCTTCGCCAGGCGCGCCATCAGCTCCATCGTCTCCGGGTCCGGCTGCCCCTGAGGCCCCGGTCCGCCTCCGGGAAGGCGTCCCTGTTCCTGGACGGCCGCATCCTCCACCGCTTGCTCGCCACCGTCCTCTGGCTTGCCGCCGCTCATCCTCAACTCTGCGCCCAAGATCTGCATCGCGGGGCCGGCACCCTCCTTGAGGAACGCATCCTCAACATCCCGGATGACGGTGCGCCAGTGATCGCGGTCGGACAGCAGCTCAAAGAGCGGAGGCTCGTGGGCGACCAGAGTGTTCACCTGCTCGGGGTGACGGGCGGCCAGTTCCAGGCCGATCGTCGCACCGGAGCTGTTGCCGAAGACGTGCGCGGGCCTGTCCGCGGTGACGCCCACGGCCGACAATAACCGGTGCGCGTCATCGCCATGGACCTCAATCCTCTGGTGCTCCGGCGCCCCGTCCAGCGGGCTGCGCGAGTTACCGCGCCGGTCATACGTCACGACCGTATACCGGTCGGCGAGCTGCTCGGCGAGGCCCGCGTAGCCGGCCGCGTCATAGACCCCGCCACAGATCAGCAGCAGGACGGGGCCCGAGCCGCGTACCTCGAAATACAGCTCCGCACCGGGCACCCTCAGCGTATTTGTCCTCGTGGCTTGCATCGTCATTCCTCCTTGGCGGTCGTCTCTCATGGGTCGGCTGCTTGCAGAGAGGTCGGAGCCACGGCGGTGGTCTCGACATCGCAGGCCGGGGGGGACTCGAGTTGTGACCCAGTACGATGGGCGAATCTTGGTGGCAGGCCCTTGCCTAAGACAGGGGGACGCCGCTCGTATGGCATGTGCTCCGCGCAGCGGTCACCAGGCTAGCGAAGGGAGATTGGCGCAAAATGGGCGACTTACGGGGAGTGGAGCAGAGGAAGGCTGACGTCCTTACCGCGATGGACAATAACCATGACGTATGGCTGGCGACTGCGGACGCTTCCGGCAGGCCACACCTCATCGCCGTCTCCTCTTGGTGGGACGGCAGCAGAGTCACCATCGCAACCACTGGCGGGAGCAGATCTGCACGGGGTCTCGTTTCGATCGGGCTGGCGCGTCTGGCCATCGGGTCTCCCGACGACGTGATCACGGTCGATGCGACGGTGGAAGATCGCGTAGGGGTGAGCCAGGCCGACTCGCTGCTGGCGGACGGATTCGCACGTGCCGTTGGCTGGGATCCCCGACAGATCGGCGAGGACTGGGTTTTTTTCCGTCTCCGACCGGTGCGCGTGCAGGCTTATCGCGGGTACGACGAACTCGAAGGCCGTGATGTGATGCGCAACGGAGAGTGGCTGGCTTGACAAGGGGAAAGCAACGATCGACCCGATTGTATTTTTCTCAGGGTCTTCCGCGCCGGCGTCGTCTACAAGTCAAGGAGTAGGTGCCGGATAACTGGTAAGGCCACCTATGACGCCACTGCAGACGGCGAAGTCCATCAACACCAGGATCGGTGGCAGGCAACCCACAGCGAGGCAGCCGACTCCGATTCGGCCGACTGTCCCCAGCCCAGTCATCCCCGCGTTCGCCCGACGTCGAGCAGGCGGGTTGCCCTCGTACTGCGGCGGCGGCGGCGATGGGGGTTGGAGCCAGGCTGGAAGGAACCCACGGGACCTTCGGTATGTCCGCGCGGAGCGCGTTATGTCTC
>CATPBP010000046.1 GCA_955652675.1 Candidatus Dormiibacterota bacterium | reverse complement strand
TCCGCAGCGGGAAGGCGAGGCCGGAGCCGATGAAGTCCTGGCTCATCCGATCAGCACCGTGGTCGTTGTCGGCATTGGCGTGCCCGGCGTGGCGCAGCAGGTGCAGGTGGATTGCTGTGTGGCGGCGGGCTGGCCGCCGACCAGAACCGTCATGCTGCCGCTCACGACCCGGCCGACCTGCATCACCGGGACGAAGTAGGGGTCGGCCGGGTGAAGACCCACGTGGGGCGGCGTGTTCATCCCCGAAGAGCCCATGACCGCGGCCGGCTTGCCGCCGATGAGGACCGTGTTGACGCACCCGATGGTCACCGACGCCGAGAAGGGAAGCGGGGGAGAGGGCTGCGGGATCCCGGTCGCCGGGTTCGGGATCATGTGGATCGGGCACTGCCCGGTGATCTGGTCGCCCATCACGATCGCCGGTGATCCCATGCTCCGTCCTCCTCAGTTGAGCTTGATCAGCGAGCCGCTGACCTCGACCTGCGGTCCGCCGTCGAGCTTGGCGCCGGCGCCGCCCTTGAGCTGAAGCTGGGTGCCGGCCTCGACCGAGACGCCCTGGTCCGATTTCAGCGTCAGGTCGCCGCTCGCCTCCAGCCGGATCTTTCCCTGGCACGCGATGTGGATCTCGTTCTTGGTCTCGTTGAGCGAGATCCTGATCTTCCCGTTGCTGGTGATCAGCGCGATTCCGGACTTGCCCGGGTCGTCGAAGATGACCACCTTGTGGCCCTTGCGGGAGACCACGCCGCGGCGCTTGACCTTGCCGTTATCGAGGAGGCCGTCGCCCAGCTTCGGCTTGTCCTTGCCGTTATGGAGCGCGCTGAGCACGATCGGCCTGCGGACGTCGCCGAACTCGAAGGCGACCAGAACCTCGTCGTTGACCTCGGGGATGAAGCAGGCGCCGCTGTCCGGGCCCGCCCCGGCCTGGGCCATGCGGGCCCAGTCGGACTGGTAGTTGTCGGAGAGCCAGGGGAACTTGAGCTTGACCCGGCCCAGCTTCTCCGGATCGTTGTTGTCGGTGACCATCGCCACCACGACCCCGTAGATCGGTGCGCCGCCTGCGGAGCCGCCGCCGTTGACGCTGCCGCCGCTCACCAGGCCGAGCAGCGAGCGATCCTGGCGGCCGCTGACCTCGAAGAGGGTGCGATAGCCCTGGCGGTCGAAGACGTGCCGGGTGTGCGTGAGCGTGTACTGGCCTTCGAAGTCGGCCGCGACCAGCGCCACACTGACCGGCACGCCGGCCTTGAGCAGGGGGTTGCCGCGCGCGACACCCTGCGCTTCTGCGTGCGCACTCCCGATCTGCTCGGCGACCGACTTCGCGGCGGCGTCCACCTCACGCTGCGTCCCCAGCGGCCGGTCCACCATCGCGTACGTTCGCGAGGCGAACTTGGCGGCCAGCTTCTCCGGCGTCTCCCTCAGCTTTGCTGCGCTGGTGCCGGCGTTGGCCGAGCCGATCACCTCCCTCTTGTCCTTGGGGCTCCAGCCGCGGACCTTGACCTGCTTCACCTGCTCGGCCGAGCTGACCCGCGGGTGGAACTCCAGCAGGTCCTGGCCGAAGACCAGCTGGAGGGGGTCCTCGGAGCGCAGGTTGCCCTCGCCCGGACCGTCCTGGGAGGGCTTCGGCTTGCGGAAGTGCAGCTTGCCGTCGCTGACCGCCAGCTCGAAGCCGATCTCGGCCGCGCGCGCCTTCAAGAAGTCCCAGTCCGAGAGGTTCACCTGGGAGACGTGGTCGTGCGTGGTCTGGGAGTCGTCGATCTTGCCGGCCTGGAGGTTCGCACGCTGCGCCACGGTCCGTGCCAGGTCCGAGTCCTTCACGTTCTGGTAGGTCTCGGTGACCCGTCCGGCGTGCAGCCGGTGCGACTGGTCATAGCCGCGCAGGACCGCGCGGCTGCCCGCCGTGCCGTATTCGGCTTCCAGCGCGGTGACCTCGCCGTCGATGAGCACGTGCGGCGAGGTCTTGCCGGGCTCGGCGCAGGACACCTTGACCTTGGAGCCGATCCTGGCGTGCAGGCGCTCGACCACGTCCCGATTCACGTCACGGAAGCTGAGCAGGAACATGTCGGGAAGGTGGAGGTGGTCGTCCACCAGCACCTGCTCGAGCAGCTGCTCGAGCTCTGGCTGCAGCGCTCCATCGATCTCCACCTTGGGCCGGACGCTGACCTGATCTGTTGCCATCTCTCAGCTCTTCGCCGAGGCCTCTTCCGCCGTGGGAAGGATCAGGCGAGTCCCTGGCCGCACTCGCAGCGGGTCGTCGATCGAGTTGAAATGGGCCAATCCGCGCCAGAGCGCCGGGTTGCCGTACTCCTTGTAAGCGAGGGAGTGGAGGCTGTCGCCGGCCGCCACCACGTGGGAGCGGCGGCCGGCCTCTGAGCCCGAGGTGGGGTTCGTCTTCTGCGGATCCTGGGGTATTTCCTCCATCTGGATGCCGGCCGTCGCGCGTATCGGGGTGCCGTCCGGCTTGAAGAGCGTGAACTTGGCGTTGACCGATTTGAGGAAGCCCTTGAACTGAGCCAGGGGCTGCTGGCCGCCCCACTGGAACCTCAGGACGTGAGGGTGGGGCTGGTTGTTGGAGAGCGACTTGTCGGTTGGCGTCATCCAGTCGAGCAGCGTCTCGATGTCCTTGACCAGGCTGCCCTTGCCCTCCCAGTCGTCGAAGAAGAGCTCCATGGACACGGCGCGGGGCTTCGAGCCCTGGAACTCCGGCTTGCCGGCCTTCTTCGCGCCCTTGTTGGTGGGGCGCGTCCACTCCGCCGACTTGCTGACCGAGTACTCCTTGGGATTGAACCGGAACTTCAACTCGGTCCCGTCCTCCGACACCAGGCTTGCCTTCATCTCAGCTGGGCCCCAGGAAGCCGTTGTGGGCCAGCTCGAGGGACTCGGTGGCGACCTGGTTGCCGCCCACGTCGAGTGTCGGGCCGGTCCACTTGATGGGGTAGACGTCGCTCAGGTTCCAGCGACAGATCACGGTGCCGCCGGCGTCGAGGGCCGCTATGGCGGCCTGGGTCCGCTGGAACCCGGGGCTGACGCTGGTGACCCAGCGTGCGACCGTGGCGGAGTCCGGGTCCAGGGGCCTGGTCAGCTTCACGTTCGGGTACTTCCGCCGGCCGGGCAGGCGGTGAACGTAGTCGTTCATCCCACCTTCCTGGTACTCCTGCACCTCGTGCTCCACCGCGAGGCCCTCGCACTTCGTCCAGCTCCCCAGGCTGCCGTAGTCGTCGACCCTGACGGTGAAGCGGATGCTCAGGGCGGTCGGCGTGCTCAGTGCCACTGTGTTCTCACTCCTCTTGGCTCAGGTCTCATCGCAGGTCTGTGATCAGGCCGGCGCGCTCCCGGTC
>CATPBP010000045.1 GCA_955652675.1 Candidatus Dormiibacterota bacterium | reverse complement strand
CGGGGGAGGCCCGCCTCCCCCGTGCTCGTTTAGGATTCGCTCGTGGCCCAAGCGCTCTTGATCTTCAAGCCGGATGCCGCCCACAGACTTGCGGTCCGAGCCGGCATCTGGAGCTGGCTCCGCACCGAAAGTGAGTGGAGCATCAAGGCGCTGACCTGGTTCCATCCACCGCCCGAGCTGGTGAGAAGCCACTACGACTTCCTGCAGGCACGGCCCTTCTTTCCCTGGCTGGTTGACTTCATGACCGGTCTGCCCGTTCTGGTCGGCCGGCTCGAGGCGGAGCCGGCCGGTCTGGAGCAGATGCGCTACGAGCTCGGCGAGACCAGGATCCACGAATCGCGGCCGGGCTCGCTCCGTGAGCGCTACGGCATTGGCGGCGGCGTGAACGTTCTGCACCTCTCGGACTCGGCCGAATCGGGTGATCGGGAGATCGAGCTGTGGCGGGCGTATCTCCCTCTCGAATCGGTCGACGCGCAGCTTCCTACCGAGAGCGAGAGGCCGGACCACACTTTCCACCTGCGGTCTCTGGCGTCCCAGTACGGGGACGGCATCCATGCCGACCTGGCGGCACAGGAGATCATGCGGCTGCTGCGGGAGGAGAGCGACCTAGCCGGAGACCGCTTTGAGGCCCTTACCCGCGTCATCCTGGGCGCCTTCACGAGCTGACCCCCAGCCCGGCGGCGCGACCGAGACCGAGAGGGGCTTGGTGAAGAGCTCGCTGTTGGGAACGATGATCCGGGAGCCGTCCTCGGCCTGCAGGTACGTCACCCGCATTGCCACGTCCGTCACCACGCCGCGATAGCCACTGGTCTCGATCAGGTCGCCGACCTTCACGGTCCGCTCCATCACCACGTAGAAGCCGGAGACGTAGTTCTTGAACAGGTCCTGCAGGCCAAGGCTGGTGACGAAGACCGCGACCAGGACGCCTGTGAGACCCACCGCCGCGTTGCCAAGGGCGATTGTCACGAAAAGGAACACGCCAAGGGCGATCAGACCGACGTAGATCGCGCGGGCGGTCACCAGGGCCACGTCCGCCCGCACGTGCTCCCGGGCCATCGCCCGGGTCGCCAGCCTTCGAATCAATCCGGCCAGCAGGAGGACTGCCAGGAACGCGACCAGGCCAGCGAGGATCTGGCCGCCCCACTGGAACAGGTCATTCCTGAACTGCACCAGCGTCTGGTTCTCCGGGGTGGTCACGCCGGCGACCGCGGCGCCCAGGCGGCTAAGACTGAGTTCCTGGATCAAGCCATCGAACGCCCCGAGAAGCACCGGCAGCCGAAGTCTACGCCGTCTCCTGCGGGCTGGCCTCCTCTGCGGCGGGAGCCTCGGCGGCCCCTTCCTCGGCAGCCTCCGCGGCTGGTTCCACTTCTTCGACCTCCGCCACCCTGCGGGCGGCCAGCTTGACGACCAGCTCCTCGGGATCGACCACCGCCGTCACTCCGCTGGGCAGGTTGAGGTCGGAGACCCGGATGCCGGCGTCCACGTGATCCAGGCCGCTGACGTCCACCTCGATCGCATCGGGGATGTCGGTGGGCAGGCACTCCACCCGGAGAGCGTGGAGAACCTGCAGGACATCGGCTTCGCCCGCCTTGACCGGCTCTGCCTCGCCGGTCACGACGATGGGCACGTCGACCTGAAGCTTTTCGCGCAGGCTGACCTGGTGAAAGTCCACGTGAAGGGCGGTGTTCCGGCGCGGCGAGAGCTGGACTTCCTTGATCAACACCTTGCTCGGCCGTCCGTCTTCGATGACCAGGTCGATCAGCTGCGTCTTGCCGGTACGCGAGAAGACCCGATCGAACTCGTGGGCGTCCACGTCGATCGTGCTGGCAGCCGTGTGGTCGCCATAGACGACGGCCGGCAGCCGCCCCTGGTGACGAAGGCGTCGAGCCGCCTTCCCGGTGATCTCTCGCTTGTTAGCTATCAGTCGCATTTCGCCTCTTGAATGTGCCTGAGCCCGTCAGCCGCGGGCCGTTAGGATTGAAGCAACGGAACTTGCGATTCGCCTAGCGCGTTTTCCACCATAGCAACCGGATGTCACTGCTAACCACACGCCGCTGGGTGATCGCGCTCAGCGCCCTCGCCGTTGTCGTCGTCGCCGCCGCCGCTCTCGGCGTGAGCGACTTCGCCTCGGTGCAGGCTTCGAACAGGTACAACCAGCAGCGCGACCGGCTGCGGGCCGACCTGCGCGCAGCCGAGGCCCAAGGCTACACGACCGAGGACATCGCCCCCATCACCTCCGGACTTCGGGCGATCGAGGGACAGAAGGAACCGGCCCTGCTGGCCACCAGCCCGCAGTTCTACAACCAGCGCGCCGACCAGGTGGAGCGCCTGGACGGGCAGCTGAGGGTTCGGCAGAAACAGGTGCTGGCCCAGGCCCAGGCCGACGCAACCCAGCAGGCCGGCGAGGCCAGGACCGGCGTTGAGCGCGATCGAAGCCTGGGCGCCGCCGAAGCCGACCTGAGTCCGCTGCAGCAAAGGCTTGACCAGGTCTCAAAGGCACAGGGGGCGGCCCGCAGCCTCACGGAGTACCGCAACGCCAACAAGCAGGCCCAGGCGCTGCTGACCGAGGTGACGGCGTTGGGTACGGCGCAGCAGGCGGAGAACGACGCCGTCGCCCAGGCCGCGGAGCAGCTCAAGGCTCAGAACGGCGGCAACGCGGACGCCGTCAAGAAGGCGGGTAATGACGCTCTCAGCTCCGGCCGCAACGACGCCTCGGTGGCGGCCTACATGAACAAGTCACGCCCGTTCAAGGGCTTCGACGCCCTCAACAAGCTCTACTCGAAGCTCGAGAGCTATGGCCAGAGGCAGGGTTCTGGTGACCCGAACCAGTCCGCCCAGGGATCGGCTGGAGCCCAGATCCTGGCGGGCCAGATCCACGCCTCCCTGTTGGCCGGGTTTCCGGCCAAGGCGATCATCATCTCCTACGCCGGCCAGCACCTCTGGGCCTATGAGGGCAGCAAGGTTGTGCAGGACACGCTAGTTACGACAGGCCGGCCACAGCTCCCGACCGATCTGGGGCCGATGAAGGTGCTGAAGAAAGACGCGCCCTGGAAGATGCACTCACCGTGGCCCAAGGGCTCGCCCTGGTGGTATCCGGACACGACGGTCCAGATGGTGGTCTGGTTCACGAACACGGGCGAAGGCATGCACGACGCCGACTGGGCAAACTGCTGCTGGGGGCCCGGCTCCCAGTACACGGGCAACGCAAGCCACGGCTGCATCCACCTGCCCTACAACGCGGAGAGCTTCATCTTCAACTGGGCGCAGGTGGGGATACCGGTGGTCGTCTACCAGGGCGACGGCAGCCCGGTAGCCCAGCAGCTGGCAAAGATCTCCACCGACGACCAGGGCAACCCCTTGAGCGGCCCCAAAGGCGCCTGACTCTAGAGTTCCGGCCCCGGCAACTAACTTCTTAGTTGGGGAAGCGGTGGTCTAGCCACTGGACTATGTCCTGCAGGGGCGTGCCTGGCGTGAAGATCTCGGAGACGCCCGTCCGCTTGAGCTCGACTATGTCCTCTTCGGGG
>CATPBP010000044.1 GCA_955652675.1 Candidatus Dormiibacterota bacterium | reverse complement strand
GGCCGGAGCAGCTGGTCCAGAGCTGGCGAAGCATCGTGGATCGCTTTCGGGCCGACGGCGCGACCAACGTGAAGTGGGTGTGGAACCCGGATGGGACGATGGGCTCGCAGATGTACGGTGACGAGTGCGGCTCGATGGCGGCCGCCTACCCCGGCGACGCCTACGTCGACTTCCGCGGATTCGATGACTACGCATACGACACCAAAGCGCAGTACGACGCCCTCAACACGCAGACGGGCAGCAGCAAGCCGATGCTCCTGGGCGAGATCGGCGCCACGGATCACGATGGTCCCGGGGGCGCCAAATGGATCCAGTCTCTGGGGGCACTCCTCGACAGTGGCTCGATGCCGCAGCTGCAGGGCATCGTCTACTTCAACGAGAAGACGCAGGCCCTGAGCTCCAATCCTGAGACGCATGCCGCGCTCAAGGCCCTGCTGAAGCAAGCCAGCGCGACCCCTGCGGCGGGTACGCCGCAGCCGACAGGCACGCCCCAGCGGACCAGCAAACCACAGTCGGGGTCTTGCTCAGGGCCGCTGTCCTTCAGCTCACCCTGAGGACCAACCCGATAGGACATAAGTCCCGTGGCGGTGCGCGTCCTCGCGTGCCTAACTGGACCGGTAGCATCCCGACCAAATGACCTACTCGCTATTCAGCTGCCCGCTTGCGCGCCACCCCGTGCGGGACCCGCGACGGCGCCCCGACCTTTGCGACGGTGCGGCTGGCCAACGCCTCCAGCGCGCGTCCGGCGCCTGAAAACCTGAACCATTGGCACCGCCCGCCGACCTTTTGGTCGACCTCGCCGGCCTGAGCCGGCTCCTTGGGGTCGAGCTCGACCGAGGTCCGGGACTCGACGCTTTTCTGTACGCCGCCGGCATCAACCAGATCCTTGAGGACCACCTTCACCGCGACTGGGTGGCCCTACGCCGGGTGCGCCCACGTCTGCGAGCACTGCCCTCTACCGCCGGGGCCGCCTCCGACGCCGTCGCGGCAGCTGCCCTTGGCCTCGGCCTTGCGGGGCGACGGGCGAATTGGCGGGAGCGGCGGGTCGTGAGCACACAGCGGCTGGTGTCGGAGCTCGTTGCAGGTCTCGCCGCGGCACTGGTTCGCGCGCCAGCCCTCAATGGCAGAGGCGAACGGCGCGATGGGGAGGCCGGTCCTGGAGAGCCCCGCCAGGAGCTTGGGGAGCTGGGTGGGCGAGTGCTGAAGGATCTGGAGCGCCTTCCCTCCCGGCTGCGGCGGGAGCTGGTACGGCCGCCGACCTCCTTCCGGAGCCTCGACCAGCAGCCAGCCGATCTGAGCACGATCGTGGACAGCTTCAGCCGCCACCACCCCGATCGTGGTCAGTCCCTCCTGGTCGTGGGGGTCAGGACCTCGGGCAGCTATCTGGCGCCGCTCTACCGCGCAAGCCTGGATGAACAGGGGTACCGCGACGTGCGCATGATGACGATCCGGCCGGAGGACGACCTGCTGGTCTCCGAGGTGCGCCAGGTCCAGGCTCTGGTCCGCGACGGCGGCCTCCTCCTGGTGGCAGACGATCCCCCCAAGACGGGCGCGGCGCTCGCCGCCTGCCTGGAGCGCTTCGAAGCGATGGGAGTGGCGCGCGCCGCCATCGTGCTCCTGCTTCCGCTGCTGACCGGCGCCGACTCACTGGCCCCGGCCCTGGCCGCGTACTCATCGATAACACTGCCCCGGACGGAGTGGGCGATAGAGAGAAGGTTGTCGGAGGAGAGCCTGCGCGGCGACCTCCATGAGCTTCTTTCCGGACGTACCGTCGAGCTTTCTCCGCCTGCACCGGATAGGGAGCGATTGACAGTGGATGCCGTGCTCTCCGCCCGCAGGCTTCCGCTGCCGGCGGTGACGGGCTTCCAGGTCGGGTCGGACCTCCGCCGGCACGTGCGAGCGCTGGTCCGCCTCCGGCTCCGGGAAGCCGGCGGGGGCGACGGGGGCGGCGAGTTCGATCACCACGTCTACGTCAAAGGGGTTGGGTTGGGCTACTTCGGCGATCACTCCAGAGCGCTGGCGGACGCGCTGCCCGAGTTCCTTCCCGAGCTCTACGGGATACGGGGCGGCCTCCTGTTCCGGCGCTGGATGGATGACCGGTCGCGCATCGAGCAACCGGGGCCCGAAGAGCTGGACCAGGTGGCCGATCGGATCGCCGACTACGTCCATGCGCGTCACCGGCGGCTGGCCGTGGAGGAGGACCGAGAGCCCCGCAGGGCGGGAGTGCCCCAGGAGGTCGTCAAGCTCATGGCAGGTTGCTTCGGACGCCTGGCGCTGCCGGCGCGCTCGCTGCTGCACCCCTGGGCGAGGCGACTGCTGCGTGTAGAGGAGCCGTCGGTGATCGACGGGAGCATGTCCCTGAGACAGTGGTTCCGCGCAGGTGCCACCGGCTTGGCCGAGGGGCTCGTGAAGGTGGACTATGACGAGCGGGCCTTCTCCAACCAGGACACCGTTGTAGACGAGCTCTACTCCTACGACGCCGTCTTCGATCTGGCGGGTGCGGCTGTCGACTTCTCGATCGGCTCGGGCGAGCCGTCCCTGGAGGCTCGCTTCGAAGACCGGCTGAGGTGCGCCTACGAGGCAAGAGCAGGCCATTCTGTGCCGGCTGCCCGCTGGTTGCTGTATCAACTCGTGCTCGCGACGACTCAGATCGATTTCCTGCAAGAAGCGCTCGCTGTGCAGAGAGGCCGCTCTGCAGATCCGGCTGGTCGCCGCCCAGCCGCAGACGAAGTGGCGGCGGCGGCCGATCGGGGCAGGAGGGCGATGGCGAGATTCGAGCAGCGGTATCTGGCCCGCCTGTTCCTGAACGACATCGCCGAAACCGCGGACGGTCCCCTCTGCGCCCTCGACATCGACGGCGTCCTGGAGACGGTCACTATTGGCTACAGCAGCTCCACACCGCTGGGCGTACTGAGCCTGCGGGCCCTGCTCCGCCACGGCTACCGGCCCGTGCTGGCCACCGGCAGAAGCCTGGACGAGGTTCGGGATCGCTGTTTCGCGTATGGCCTGGAGGGCGGCGTGGCCGAGTATGGGGCGGTTGCCTACGACCATCGCCGCGATCGTGTCATCGAGCTCCTGACGGAGGAGCAGCGGCGGAAGCTTGACGGGCTTCGTGCCGCGCTGAGGCAGATCGAGAACGTGCAGATTGACGATGGCCACCAGCGGGCGGTCAGAGCCAGCACGGGCGATCCCGGAGGACGGCGGCGTCACCTCCCGGCGCGGCTGGCCGACGAGGTGGTCGCCGCCCAGGACTTGACCGGGGACGTTCGCGTTGTGCACGGCGACGCGCAGACCGATTTCGTGGTCAAGGGAGTGGACAAGGGACGCGGTCTCCGGGTGCTCCTCGATGCCCTGGGCGGGACCGGCGCCGGGGGAGAGGCAAAGCCTCTGGCACTGGCGGTGGGTGACACGGAGTCGGACCTACCGATGCTGGCCCAGGCGCGAATGACAGCTGCACCCGCCAACGCAGATCAAAGCCTGCGAGATGCCGGCGTCCCGATAATGGTGGGCGATTGCCAGCAGGGTCTGGCTCGTGCGGTGGGCAAGCTGGTTGGCCACGCACCGGGAGGGTGCCCCCTCTGCGCCGCCGGGCATCTCGATCGGGAGTCGAAGCTGCTCCTCGCGGTGCTCTCGGCGCAGTCTGAGGTGCGCTGGGGAAAGCTCCGCCCTGCCGCGCGCCTCGTCCCGCTGCTGGTTCGCTGAGAAGCCCCGCGCTCAGCGAGGGATCTGTCCCAGCAGATCGTCGAGCCGCCGGCCCACAGCCGTCCAGCTGTAGTCCTCCACCAGCCGTCGGGCATCCGAGGGGCCGCTGGGCGGCCTCAGCGCCTGCTCGACAAGCTCCTCGGGAGTGTCGACCAGCCGAACGGCGTCAGTGCCGGCGAATCGGTCCGCCAGGGCACCGAACCTCATGCTGACCACCGGAAGGTCGGAGGCCAGTGCCTCCAGCACCGAGAGTGGCATCGCGATCGCGTGGTCCGTCGAGATCGGGGGGAAGACGTAGAGATCCGCCAGGCGGTAGAGCTCGTCGACGTTGGGCTGATAGCCCTCGAGCACCCTCACTCCTTGCTCGAGCAGCTCAGTCCTGATGCGCTCCGACTCGGGTCCGCGGTGGGTGCTGGCCACCACCAGCACCGTCGTGCGCGGCGCCGCCGCCAGCGGAGGCAGCGCCGAGAGGTTGCGGCCCTCTCGCAGGTGGCCGATGTGAAGCATTACCCGGTGCTCGACCGGCAGCCCCCACTTCCGGCGAAGCGCCTCCTTCTCACCAGCGGCCGCAGGCCGGAAGCGGACCAGGTCGACCCCGCCCCAGATGCACTCCGCGTTGATCCCCCGCCGGCGGGCGGCCGCTCGCTCTCGCTCGGTGCCCACCAGGAGCAGATGAGGGCGAATCCAGCGCAGTGGCAGGCGGCTGGTCAGAGCGGCCTCGCGGGGCTGAAGCGCGATCATGGCCACCTTGGCTCCATGGCCGGCCAGCCGGAGGAGGCGCGCGCGCAGCAGGGCGGGTACGGTGGCCGAGCTTCGTGAGGCGTAGAGGATCACGTCCGGACGCTTGGTTTCGACCCCTGTCGTGCGTGCGGCGCCGAGCAGCGCCAGGAGACGGGAGAGAGTGCGCCTGGGGCCGCCTCCTTGGCCCGACGTCAGGTCGGTGGTGTGTGTGACGACGGAGTGACGCTGCGCGAGGACCCCGGCCACCTCCCTGGTGAACTTCGCATACCCCTCGTCGGTGCGCTGGTCGAGCTCCTCACCGATCAGGAGGATGGAACCCCCGCGCCTGCCGACCTCTGGCTCATCTGTCATCTGGCGAGCCGTTCCTACGAGCTCTCATCGAAGTGGCCGAGACGCGCGGTGGTGCCCAGGAAGATCCCCCAGACCGAGAACGCCCCGAGCACGAGCAGCTTGACGGCCGAGCCCGAGGTGAAGGCGGTTGCCGCCCCCAGCAGTCCCCAGCGCGGGGTCAGCGTCACGGCGAGGACGACTGTACAGACCATCCCTGCACCGGTTGCTATGGCATCTATGTGAGGGCGGCCGAGAGCCCACATGGCGCTCTCCAGGATGAGGTAGAAGCCATATAGGCCCATGCCGAGCGCAAGCACCGGCAGGGGCTGCGCCGCCATCGGATACCGGCTTCCGAACACCGTGGTCGTGAGCGGATGGGCGAGAAGCGCCATGCCCGCGACCACCGGGATGATGACCAGCGCTGAGATGCCGAGCGCCGCCCCGAGGTACTTGCGCAGGCCCCCCCGTGAAACCCGTGAAGCCCCGGGCAGCAGGCCGCTGCCGATCGCCTGGGGGGCCATGATGACCAGAGTGCCGAGCGTCTTCGCCGCGGCGTAGTTTCCAGCCGCCGCCGAGGACAGCGTCCGCTGTACCACGATCAGGTCGATTCCGAGCCACACCGAGAAGAAGAGAGTCTGCAACAGCAGCGGAGCCCAGTAACGGGCGACGACGGTGATCCTGGACCAGCTGACAGACGAGCGAACGAGTCTTGGGAGCGACCTGACAAGAGGCAGGATGATGGGCAGCGCGGCCACCGTGGACAGCCCGTAGACGATGAGAAACAGGGCCGGACTCCTCCACCCGGCCGCCGCCAGGCTAAGGATCACAACGAGCTCGAGACCGTTGGCGACGATCCAGTAGACGGTCATCGCCGCGTAGCTCTCCAGCCCCAGCAGCACCTGGCGTGAGGTCTCGAAGAAGGCCACGCCGAAGAGGACCGCGAACACGGCCACGATCAGCCAGCCACTCAGCCCGGCCACCAGGGCGCTCGGCAGAGCTATGACCAGGCTTCCCAGGACCGTCCCCGCAACTACGACGAGCCAGTTGGTGTAGTAGGCATTGCGCTCGGTCGGGTTGTCCGCGAACCGGACCAGGTAGCGAGCCAGCCCCACGGGAGCGTTCGTGACGAACGTGGATGCGATCGTGGCGATGCTCAGCGCGTAAGCGAATAGTCCGTAGTCATTGGGCAGCAGCAGACGCGCTGTCGCGATGGTGAACAAAAAACCCAGAAGGCGCGCGGTAGCGTTCCCCGCGAAGATCGTCGCCGATGAGCGGATCAGGCCGCCACGGGCGGTAAGCCTTCGGAGTGCGCTCAGGGGGTCCTCTGGAAGCAGCTGGTGAACGTTCGCGGCCTTAACTTTAGGTTCCTCGCATCCGGGCGACGGTAAACGGCCTCCGGAGCTGTTGCGATGGGAATTGCCGCCGTCCCTTCGGGACAACCCTCCCATCCAGCTCGACCACGGGAGGAGGAGGCGGCGCCCTGGTCCTCCCAGGATTGATGCCCAGACCTTATGGGACAAATGCCCTATAGGCGGCCAGCTCCACTCTGAAACAATTGAGTTCTCAGAGGGAGGGCAATGATCGCGGCGTCTGTTACGACCGCGTCAAAACCGGGCTGTCAATTCTTGCTGAGGCCATCGTGTTTTGATGCAGGAGAAACCGCTCGCCCACGGCGGAGCTGCCACACGACCGGCCTCCGGCGCGGCATTGCCGGCTGCCCCGAGGCGTTGGGTGTCGGGCGGCCCGGGTCCAGGCGCCGATGAGGCCGGCATCCGGTAAGGCCGCCACCTCTGCTTGTGGCCGGACCCTGCGTGCCGCTGGCCAGATCTTTGCGAAAGGCAGGAGGCACGCCACATGAGCGCCATCAGGCGAGCCCGCTCGGCCGCTGCTCGTGGCCCCCGAGTTGCCGGCCGTCCCCGGCGGCCGCCGATCGCCGCGGGCGCCCGGGATCTGCTGGCCGTGGGAATCATCGGATACGGGTACTGGGGTCCCAATCTAGCTCGGAACTTCAACGAGGCGCCCACCTCCACCGTGGTTGCGGTGAGCGACCCTCGTCCGGAGAGACTGGCCCAGGCGCAGGGGCGGTATCCCGCCATCGAAGTCTATACGGACTACCAGGCACTCCTGGCCGACCGGCGAGTGGAGGCTGTGGTGATCGCAACCCCGCTCCACACTCACTTCAGTCTTGCGCTGGCCGCCCTCAAGGCCGGCAAGCACGTCCTGGTCGAAAAGCCACTCGCCGGCAGCTCCGAGCAGGCTGTGCGCCTGATAGAGACCGCCGCGGACCTCGACCTGGTCCTCATGGTCGACCACACGTTCCTGTACTCAGGGGCGGTCCGCAAGATCAGGGCCCTCGTCGACAGTGGTCACCTGGGGCGCCTCTACTACTACGACTCGGTGCGGGTCAACCTGGGGATGTTTCAGCACGACGTGAGCGTCCTATGGGATCTCGCGGTGCACGACCTCTCGATCATGGACCACATCCTGCAAGAGGAACCTCGGGCGGTAGCGGCCACCGGCGTGGCGCACTTTCCCGGACAGCCGGTGAACACCGCTTACCTGACGTGCTTCTTTGACAATCGTTTGATCGCGCATCTTCACGTGAACTGGCTGGCGCCTGTCAAGATCCGCCGGACGCTGATCGGCGGCGATCGCCAGATGATCGTGTACGACGACCTCGAGCCCAGCGAGAAGGTGAAGGTCTACGACAAGGGCGTGACGGTCAGCACGAGCCCCGGCGAGGGGTTGGAGGGCGCGCACGATCTGCTGGTCAGCTACCGGGCCGGAGACGTGCTGGCCCCACAACTCGGCGTCGCCGAGGCGCTTGCAACAGTGGCGCAACATTTCGCGGAATGCGTCCGTGAAGGGCGGCGGCCGCTAACAGACGGGGCGGCCGGGCTGCGCGTCATTCGGGTTCTGGAAGCGGCAGAGCGTTCCTTGAATGACAGCGGGATGGCGGTGCCGCTCGGATGATCCCCTTCCTCGACCTTCGCGCCCAGTACCGCGACATAGAGGATGAGGTCATGGCGGCCGCCAGGCGGGTGCTGGAGTCAAGCCAGTTCGTGCTCGGACCGGAGGTCCACGCGTTCGAAGAAGAGTTCGCCGCCTACTGCGGCGTGGAGCAGGCGATCGCGGTCAACACGGGGACCAGCGCCCTGCACGTCGCTCTTCTCGCGCTCGGGGTGGGACCGGGAGACGAGGTGATCACGGTTCCGCTCACGTTCGTGGCCACCGTCGCAGCCATCGGCTACACCGGCGCGAGACCGGTCTTCGTGGACGTTGCCCCGCGATCTCTGACGATGGACCCGGCTCATCTCGAGGCTGCAATCAACCAGCGGACCCGGGCGATAGTGCCGGTGCACCTATATGGGCAGATGGCCGACATGGGGCCGATCCTGGAGATTGCGCGCCGGCATGGGATACCGGTGGTCGAGGACGCCTGCCAGGCGCACGGTGCAGAGCAGGGCGGGGTGCGTGCCGGATCGATGGGCGAGCTTGGCTGCTTCAGCTTCTATCCGGGCAAGAACCTGGGCGCTTACGGGGAGGGCGGGGCGGTGACGACTAGCGACGCCGGGCTCGCCCGGCAGGTTCGGCTGCTCCGGGATTGGGGTGCGGAAGAGAAGTACGTGCACTCCGTGAAGGGCTTCAACTACCGGCTGCCCGAGCTGCAGGCGGCCTTCCTGCGCGTGAAGCTGCGCCGCCTGGAGAGGTGGACAGAAGCCCGCCGCCGCCGCGCCGCCCTCTATGACGAGCTGTTGGGCGACCGCTTCGAGACGGCCTCCGAGGGCCCTGGTAACCGGCACGCCTACCACATATATGCGGTGCGGGTCTCGGGGAGGGAGCGGGTGCAGAGCCGCCTGCATGCAGCCGGCGTGGGGACGGGGATCCACTACCCGATTCCGGTGCATCTCCAGCCGGCCTGGGCGGATCTCGGCCACGGCAGGGGCGATTTCCCCGTGGCAGAGCTGGCAACCGATCAGGTCCTCTCCCTGCCGATGTATCCAGAGTTGACCGAACGGGCGGTCACCCAGGTAGCCACCCACCTAACCCAAGCAGCCACCCTCCAAATCGCCTAGACAAACAGGATTTCCTCCCCACAAGGGGAGGGAATTGGAGTTATGGGAGGGTGCAGGTGTGGCGGGTTGGGAGCTCGGGGGGGTGCTTGCCGCGCAGAAGTCTGATTGTTGTCTTCGCTCCCGGTGCCACTGTGATGCGTGTCCCCTCGGCGGCTTCGCCGGGGGCGTCATCGGTCTCGAAGCGGCTGCCGGGCGGTAGGTCCGGGCGCCAGACGGTGTAGGTTCTCGGCTCCGGGTCCGGATTGTGCAGGCAGACCTCGTTGGCGGTCATCAGGATCTGCCAGCCGAGCTGTGGATCGAGCCGCTGCCAGTAGGCGTGTCGCGCCACCTCGTCGAGCCCCCGCCACGCCACGGCGCCGCGACCTGCTCGACGTATCTCCTGCGCCCGCTCGACGAAGGGCTGCATCTTCCGGCCCAGCTGCTCGCGGTGTCTCATGGTCATCGCGGGCCGGCCCAGAAAGAGGTCCAGCAGGTAGCCGTGGTCCGTGATACTCCTCCGCCAGAGCAGCGGAAAGCCCGCCCACGCGGTATCCGCCGGGCGCAAGCCGAGGTGGGGGTCATCCGGCACCTCGGCCTCCAGCGGATACCTGTTGTCCAGGTTGCAGCTGGCTATGAAGCCGAGCTTGTGCAGGTCGGGCAGGATCGCCGCAGGCCCTATCCCGTGTGGAAAGACCATCACCCGGTCCAGCTCGTACCCCGTCTGCTCAGCGAACCGCCGGCCCCGCTCCGCCGCCAGGCGGAGCGCCTCACGCTGCTCGGGCAGGGACCGGACCCGGTGGCGCAGGCGGCTTCCGGTTGAGCGGTAGAACTCGTAGCCGTCGTGGTTCCAGCCGTGGTAGCAGGCGGAGACCAGCTCGGGCTGCTTGCTGAGCTGCGTGAGGACTTCTCTCCGCGCCAGGCCGAGCTCGGCCGGAATCGTCGCCACGGTCACGTGGAAGTCGTGCTCTCGGGCCGTCCGCGCGAGCTCCGCGTAGGGCAGCCCCAGCAGGCCCTGGCGAAGCGCCGGATCATCGATGGTGAAGTTGGCGAGGAGCGCGGGTGGGTGCCAGGCGGCACGGCCGAAGGCGCGCTTGAGCGCCATCGCCGGCGGCAGCAGAACCGGGCTCCGCTCAGCGCCGAAGGAGCCGGCCAGGTCGCCCTCCAGGTCCCCGGCGAAGCTGCTGAGAACCACCCGTCCCTGCCCTGAGGAGTGCTCCACCAGCGAGGGGTGTGCCTCCCGGCCGACCAGGCTCAGGGCCAGCGGGCGTGCCGCTCCTCGCAGCCGCGAACCCTGTTCGGAGGTCCCCAGGCGTACGCCCGCGAGCAAGCCTGCGAAGTCGCCGGCGCCACCCTGAAACTGCAGCGCGCTGGAGCGAGCGGGGAGGGGGGCGGCGTGTACCGGCTCCAGATTGAGGTGCCGGCTCAGGTGCCGAAGGTCGGTTCCCGGGCGAACGCCGTAAACGAAGAGGGTGCCGCCGCCGCGGACGAATGCGTCGATCGTGCGCAGGCGGTCCGCCGGGAGGCCGCCGAGACGGTCGGCGGAGCCTGCCAGGAGTCCCCAGCGGTGACGCAGGGCCCTTTCCAGCAGCAGCGCCAGCTCGCCGCCTGCCAGCTCCGTGACCCCGAGACCGAGCAGTCGCGCAAAGGCGGCTAGCGCCGTGCCGGGCTCAAGCACCCCCAAGCAGGCGGATGCCGGCGCGGCGAGCACGCCACCGTCGGCTCGTTCCGGCGCCACCAGCTCGATTTGGTTCGGCTCGTGGGCTCGCGGCTCGAAGCCCGGCCTATCTTTCCAGACCAGCTCTCGGGCTCGGTCCCGCCGCCCCCACAGAAAGTGGCGAGCCGCGACCAGCGGCAGAGGCGGCGAGCCGCCCATCGTCAGACCGGGAGTCGGCGACCGCGCAGGTCGCGACCTCGGCCGCTGAGCACGAGGTATCTGATAGGTGACCGCCGGCGCTGAGCGGTCGCCGCCGCGGCGAGTCCGACCAGCATCCAGAACTCCTGGGTGACCGACGTGAAGGTGAGGTACTCGGAAGTGAGCTCCATCAGCGCGAAGGCTATGACCGACGCGAACGCCGTCGCGCCGATTGCCCGATGAACTGCCACGCCACTGCTCCTCAGGCTCCAGGCTACACCGGCAATGGTGGCCAGCAGAACGACCATCAGGAGAACGCCGACCAGGCCGGCCCGAAAGCCCGCCCATAGATAACCGTTGTCGACGAACTGGATCAGCCGCCGCGGCACGTCGCTGGGGATCAGTGTGCCGGTGCCAAGCCAGGGACCGTGGTTGAGAAGTGAGGGGAGAAAATAGTCCTGCCAGTAGCCCACGCGGACCTGGAGGGAGGCGGGCAGCCTGCCCTGGCTGACGCCTGGTGCCGGGCTTCCGGCGGCCAGCTGGTTCTGAATCCGAGCCAGCACCGAGGGCCAGAGCGCGACGAGCCCGGCCAGCAGAGCCACCGGTGCGAATCCAACCTGCCATGGCACGTGGCGAAGGTGGAGGAGAACCAGCAGGGCGGCGAGCGGCAGTACGGCGATGGGGGCGAGCGTTTGCGTGGCGATCACGGTGACGCCGTTCAGGGCCATCACGATACCGAGCCAGATTCCATTGAAGTCCCTGGTTCGGCCAGCGGCCAGGGCCAGGGCCAGCGTAAGGTTCATGACGCCGAAGGCGCCCACGGCGCTGAAGTGGCCGAGGAGCGACGTTGGGCGAAAGCTCGTGTCGGTGACCGGCTCAACCGAGAGCGGTGGAAAGAGGGTCTCAACCGTTCGCCGCACCCCCGGGAGGTTTGCAACCTCCACCAGGGCCACCACCGCCACTATCACGCTCGCCAGCATGGTCAGGTTCAGGAGCAGGCGCAGGTCGCGTTCTGAGAACCTGACCCGCGAAAAGACGACGTAGACGAGCAGGTATTGAATCGGCGCTAGCACGGATCGCCAATCGTCGAGGCTGGCGTCGGCGTGCTGCAGGCTGATTACCGCCCAGGGGATGACCACGCCGCCCAGGCAGAAAGCGAGGACGGGAAGGTCCAGGCCGGTGAAGGTGACGTTGTGCCGGCGCGGAAGGGCACGCGCGATCAGCGCAGTGACCACGATCAGCAGGAGCACTTCGTTGACGCGCAGGAGAGGCACCACGCTGCCCCGGCTCAAGCCGCCCGTCAGCGGGATCCCGAGGACCAGCAGCGCGCAGCCGATGGCGGGGCGCCACACCGTGAGCAGCCAGAGCACCGCGGCCACAAGGAGGCCGGCG
The DNA here is from genome assembly GCA_955652675.1 of Candidatus Dormiibacterota bacterium. Classification (GTDB taxonomy): domain Bacteria; phylum Chloroflexota; class Dormibacteria; order Dormibacterales; family Dormibacteraceae; genus Nephthysia. The sequence continues at coordinate 32,675 of CATPBP010000044.1, read as the reverse complement.
GCCAGGATCTGGAGCTGACTGGCAGTCATGCGCGGCTGAGCTGGCCAGCCCCGGCCCGGGCTGGCGTGCCGGAATCTTCGAACGGCAGCCCCAGGGCCTGGAGGTAGGCGTGCCGCATGCGGTCCCAGCCTAGCCGGCCGGCGACCTCGGCGGCACGCCGGGCCCGCGAGGCGGCCAGCGCCGGCTCGCTCAGCACCGCCTCCAGCTTGTGCGCCAGGTCGTCCGAATCGCCAGGGGTGAAGTAGGCCATGGAATTCTCGGGAAAGTAGTCCTCCACCGCCGGGAGCCGGGCGCATACGGTGGGAACCGCCAGGCTCGTGTACTCCAGGAGCTTGGTCGGAAGAAGGACCTCGCCGTAGCCGTCAGCGATCACGGAGACGATGCCGGCGGCGGCCCGCTGGACCTGTGCGATGGTCTCCGGCCAGGGCAGATATCCAGTGAAGATCACTCGATCGGCGATGCCGAGTTCGCGCGCCAGCTCCTCGAGCCGGGGCCTGGCGTCGCCGTCGCCGATCACACGCAGCGTCAGCCTCGGCCAGCGGTCGGCCAGATGGGCAAATGCCTGCAGGGCGACGTGAACGCCATATCGATCGACGAGCGTTCCGTGCGTGACGAGAAACGGAGGCTCCTTCGTCTCCCCGTATGACGACGGCCGCCGCAGAAGGGTGCCGGGTGGCGAAGGTGTGGTGTTGAGCACCACACTCAGCTTTGATCCCGGCACCCCTCGGGCGTGCACGCGGCGCCAGCAGTCCTGGCTCACGACGATGACGTGGTCAGCCCACCTTGTGGCCGCCGTCTCCATGCCGCGAGCCACCCAGACGAGGCCGCTCAGCGCTCCCGTCGGGTATCGCGAGGCAACCATCTCCGGCATCAGCTCGAACATGTTGAAGACGACACGGATACCCCTCCAGCGGGCGATTGGCGTGACCAGGGCGAGGTGGTCGGGGAGATTGTCCACCTGGACCACCTCGTACCGCCTCCGGAGCGTCAGCGCGCTGACGATGCCAAGCGCGGCCAGGAAGAAGGCGGAGTATTCGAAGGGGTAACGGATCGCAGGCTTTCTCTTGTGGCGGACGGGCACCTCGTAGATCCGGATCCCCGGCGGCAGGTCCGCCAGCTCGTGGACCCCGGTATCCCTGGAGCAGACGACGTCTACATCGAATCCGCGACCCGCCAGCTCTAGCAGGTTGCGGTGGACCTGCACGTGCTCGGCGGGCGAGTGCTGGGTGATCATCAGCACGGCCGGGCGGTTGCTTCGGGGCAGCGTGGCGCCTGACGCCGGTCGGGCTCTGTTCCGCCCCCGGTCGATCAGCGATCGCAGCCTCGAAAGCGCATGCGACCGCCGCCCTCGCAGGTCGCCGGCGAGCCGCCGGCTGCGCTCCGCCAGCTGTTCTCGATTCCCGAGGGCCTGACGGAGCGCCGCGGCCATCCGGGCCGGCTCGTTGGTGGAGAACAGCGCGGCCTGGCCGAAACGCTCTTGAAGGCCGGGGAAGTCGGTGAGCACTAGAGGGCGGCCGAGTCCGACCGCTTCGAAGGCCGCCCGGTTCATGATCCCGGGGTCGCTGCTGAAGGCGGCCACCACTTGGGCCCTCATCAGCTCTCCCAGGAAGACGGGATAGGGCAGGAAGCCGGTGAAGACGACGTTGGACGGCGCCGAGGCACGGATCCCTGCCGGCAGCAGCTCCGGATTTCCGGTGAGGCGCAGCTCCACCTCCGGCAGCAGGCGGGCTGCCTCCACGACAGCCTCGACCGGCTCGTTCTCGTCGAAGCTGCCGGCAACCAGGACAGTCTGGCGCTCGGCGGCCGGCAGGGCCGCGGCCTCCGCAGCCTCCGGGAGATCGTCCGGTATGAGGAGCGCCGGCGCGCCCCAGCCCTCGACAACGCTCAGCGCCTGCTCCGTGTGCAGCAGGGTGGCCGACGCGCGGCGCATCAGCCAGCGGTGCAACGGATCGGCCCAGCCCCACTTTGTCGACTCCAGGGTGCCTGTGTGGCAATCGATGACCAGCGGCCGTCGCCGCCAGCTGCCCCAGAGCCAGCAGACCAGAGGCGCGAAGACCGGCGGCGTGACGGCCAGGACCAGCTCAGGTGAGTCACGCTCCAGCAGCCGCCAGGTCTTCAGTGCGGCCGCCGCATAGCGCAGCGGCGGCAGTGCCCGGCCCAGTCGGCTGGACACGAAGGCCGGTTTTCCGCCCAGGGCGGCGGCGAGACCGACGGTGCGCGGCTGGAACGTCGTCCAGGCCACGGCCAGCAGACGCACGGGACCGGAACGCGCCCTATCCGGGGCGGGGGGCACCCGTTCGATCCAGGTCGTGGTTCCCCGTCGGACCGACTCGCCGCCCGCCCCGCGGCGGGTCGGAGAGATCCTGCTGCGACTCAGCCGGAGACGGCTGGCGCTGGCGCGACTGCTCTGGGCCGTCTCCCTGCAGCTGGCCTTCGGCCTCCTCCGTCCCGGGCATCACCGGCGCCAGGTGTGCCGGGCTCCCTTGCATTCGTCCTTTCCGGCTGACCAGGACGGCACCGGCGATCCGGACGCCGGTGTGGCGAAGCAGCTCGGCCGCCCAGCGGGCGTCCCGAGACCGGCTCCGCCTGCGCGTCGCGACGACGATCGCCATGTCGGTCGAGGACATGAAAGACATGGCGTTGGAGCTGTAGCCGGGGGGTGGGGTGCAGGCGATTATCAGATCGAAGCCGTCGGTCGCTACCACCGCCTGGCCGTTGCTCTCGTGCGAAGCAGCCTCGACCACCACCCGCGACGTGACCTCGCCCGCCGGCCCGTGGCCGGAGCCCTTGTCAGCCGGGTAGGACTGGATGACGAGGACTCGCCTGCCCCACTGCGCGGCCGCGGTTGCGAGGCCTACGCCGACCTTGTCGACCTGGTCGCCGTAGCTGGCGCCCACCACCAGGACCGCTCGAACAGAGTCGTGTCGAGCCAGCATGCTGGCGTAGGCCAGAGAGTACGACGCCGCCTCGCGATCCGCGGCGCCGTTGCGTCCGCCGACCGTCGCCTCCAGGACCAGCGGACTGCCGGTCGCCTCGGCGAGCTGTCCGCTGTCGCGGATGCGGTCGTCGATCCGTTCGGCGAGCAGGGCGGCCAGAAATCCCAGCGTCAGGCCGCCGACGAGGCCGATCAGGGCGTAGAGGATCGGGTTGGGATCGATTGGCCTGGAGGGCACCGTGGCGTGCTGCAGCACCGAGAGAGTCTGCTGAAGCCGCGACTGCTGGACCTGGAGATCCTGCATCTGGGTTGCCGTGGTGTTGTACTGCGTCTGCGCCTGGCTCAGTTCGGCCAGGAGCGGCGCGATAGCATTAGCCACCGCCGTGTCGGAGGTCGAGCTCTTCTGGGCTGCGGTCAGCTGGTCGCGGACCTGCTGGATCCGGCTGCTCTGCTGGTTGAGGTTCGCCTGGAGGGCGTCGCGCTGCGGCTTGATGCGGGCCTCGATCTGCTGGTTGTTGACCTTCACTACCTGGTCCGCGATGGCGTTGGCGAGGCGCGCCGCCTCCCCGGGCGAGCGCGCCGTCACGCTGATCTGGATCACGCCAGTGCCCTTGCTGTCGGAGGCGGTGACCTGCTTGGCAAGCGAGACGGAGTCGCATCGTGGGTTCGACGCGGCACAAACGGGATCGAGCACGGGTGCGCTGGTCGCCATCTGGATGTAACGCTGGCTCAGGAACTGGTCGGCCTGAAGTGCGACGTCGAAACCCTGACTTGCGTTCTGGCTGGTGTCGAGGTTGAGCACCGCGGTTCCCTGGTATGTGGGAGGTCGGATCGCTGTGGCCCCGAGCGCGGCGGCCAGCCCGATCAGGGTCATGAGGGCGGCTATCCACCAGAAGTGGCGGATGGCGCCAGTTACGGTTTTCAAGGGAGCGCCCGTCCTCACGCCGTCAGCTCGACCTCAGGGCGCTGCCGAGCACGGCTGGGCCGGTCTTCACGAGGATCTTCAGGTCCATCGACAAGGAGGCATCGCGAACGTAAATCAGGTCGAGCTCCATCATCTTTTCAGCTGAGACAGTTTCCCGCCCGGACACCTGCCAGAGACCGGTGATACCCGGCGGGACATCCTGTCGCTGAAAATATTCGGGCTCGTAGAGGTCCAGCTCATAAGGAATGGCTGGACGGGGTCCCACGATGCTCATATCCCCACGGATCACGTTGAACATCTGTGGCAGCTCGTCCAGGCTGGTGCGGCGCAGAATCCGGCCCAGGCCGGTGATCCGCGGATCCTCCAGCGACTTAAAGCCGTTGCCGTTCCGATGTCCCTTGAACCAATTCTCTGCAGCCTTCCGGTGAGCCTGATCGTCGTTGTTGACCTTCATGGTCCGGAGCTTCCAGATGAGGAAGCGGCGGCCGTGCAAGCCCACCCGCTCCTGCTTGTAGAGGGCAGGTCCCGGGCTCTCGAGACGGACGGCCAGGGCGAGGAGGGCGAGCACCGGCCCGAGGATCAGGAGAAGGCCGCCCGCGACAGCGACGTCCAGCGGCCGTTTCCACCACAGCCGCGAGAAAACACGCCTTGCCGAGGCGCTCCTGGCGTCATACCGAGCCGCTTGATCACCCATAGTGAGAACCATGTCCTCACCCGCGGCAGCCTTACTTCGACGATACGCAGCGTCTGCGTCAGCGGATAAAGCCGCCTTCCAGACGGCCTGGGCAAGAGCCAACCGGGCGTCTGTCTGGGGGCCAAGCGGGGGCCCGGTTCCTAGCTGACCCAAGCTGGCACCTCGACGGCCACCTGTCCATCCTCGCGTAGCCGGATGACCCCCTCCACCGCTCCTCGTAGGGAGGTAACGTCCTCCGCTTCGGCCCGTTCACGCCACCACCGCGCCGCGTCGCGCGGTAGCGCACTCCAGTAATTGTCACGGTAGCTGATCTGTTGCAGGAAGTCTGCATATAGTTCGAATCGCCCTTCCGACCGCAGGTAGTCCGGGTGTGTGTTGAGCAGCGCCATCCCGTTGAAGCGCTCCAGAAACTCCAGTTTTTGTAGCCAGAGCGCGGGGGTCGTCTCCAGGAGCACGTCTGTCAGCGTGAAGTCCTGCACCAGGGTGTAGGGCAGCTCCAGGAAGCGACCGATCTGGAAGGGCCAGAGGCTCATGGTTCCCCCGGGGAGCGGCTCGTAGGGGTCGGTGTCGAAGAACGAGAGGTCGTACTCGATGTCCAGCGACTGCATCCACTCCGGGTTGCGATGTGTCAGTGGCGAGCGAAAGCCGACGGCATCCAGCGCGCGGAGGTGGTCGTTGATCCTCGCCGCGCGGCGTTCGAACTCCCTTCGCGAGCTAAAGAGCCGTCCATCGTGCTTCAGCCCGTGCACGCCCACCTCGAAGCCGCGGCTCTGGAGGTCTCGGATCAGGCCGCGGTCCAGCGGATAGCGCTCGGCGACGAAGTTGAAGGAGGAGCGAAATCCGAGCCGTTCTTCAAGTTCGGCCACCCTGGGGACGAAGCGCTGTCCCGCCGCGGTCTCGATGTCGTGGGTGAGAACGAAGGCGCAGCTGCACCCTTTCGGCCAGAAGTAGACGAAAGACGCCTCGGTCGCACCCGCGACCTGGAGCAGGTGACGCACCGTGCTCCACATGAACCACGCGTAGCGGTCCTCGACCGGCCATCCCAAGCCGTGATCGACCGTCTCCAGGGCTCGCCTGTGCATGCGGCGCAGCCCGCCGATGGCCTTTCGAGGCAGGAGGGGCTTGAGCCGGTAGTAGATGCGCCGAGCCTGGCTCAGGCGCCAGTGCTCGGGGCCGAACTGTCCTTCGCCCAGCGTCATCTCCAGCAGGTCGGGGATGGCCGTGCCTCTGTCCAGGGCGGCGCTGGGGAGGAGGGAAGCCGCGCAGGCGGCGGCGGCAGCCCACTGATCGGCTGATGGCGCCGGCTTCGTATCCAACTTCCAGAAGCGGGCTGGGTGGTTGGCCTGGTAGAGGGCGGCGTTCACGCGGCGTACCGGTAGAGCAGCTCGCCGACGGCCCTGCAGACGAAAGCTGGTGAACGTTGGATCACGACCTGGAGCGCATTCCCGAGATGGCCCGCGCCGCCGGCGGCCGGTCGGCCCCGGCCCAGGCGGGCGTAGTGCAGCGGCACCTCGACAGCTCCCCAGCCCGCCTTGAACTGTCGGAGTCCCTGACTCTCGGCGTCGCTGCGGCCGAAGTCCAGGAGCCGGAAGCCATCGGCGCAGCCCCGTTCGATCACGCGCCAGAAGAGCAGGTGGTTCGGCTTGAGATGCCATTGAGACGCGTCGGAGGCGCCGTATTTGTAGACGATCGTGCCGTTGTGAGCCAGGAAGAGCGCGGCCGCCAGCGGCGCTCCGTCGGCGTTCTCGGCCAGGGCGAGGTAACCCAGGCCGGGCTCGAGGACGTGCTCCTGGATGGCTCGCATGAAGCGCCAGGGCTGGACCGGAACGCCGAGCCGTCGACGCGTCTGCAGATGCAACCGATAGAAGGTCGCCAGGTCTCCCGAGGATCGGCCGAAACGGACCTGGACCCGCGCCCGCTCAGCCGCCTTGACGTGCCTCGCAACGGACGGCTTCAGGCGGCGCAGCTCCGCCGTCTCGGCCCCCAGGGTGAGGACGTGGCGGACCCCGGCGTCGACAGTGATCAGGCTCGCCATGGCGGCCAGCGAGCCCCTCACCTCCACTCCTGGGCCGCCCTGCTCCTGGCGCCACCTCTCCAGAGCGTCCGTCAGGGTCACCAGGGCTTCCGCGCTGCAGGCCAGCGGCGGAACGTGATCGGTGAAGGGCAGCGAGACATAGACCGTGCCCGCCAGGGGCCTCCGTACGCTGAGCAGGGGGAGTCCGGCGGTGACCCGTCCCGCGTGATCCAGCTGGGCGGCCACCAGACCCCGGTAGCGGTAGGTGCTTGTGAGCGCTCGCAGCCAGGCGGGGTGATGGAAAGGAGTTGCGTCCGGCGCGGATCCGGCGAAACTCAGCCAGCGCTCGTCCTCGAGCGAAAGCTTCGCGAAACCTTCGGCAACCGGTGCTGACTTGAGATCCATGCGCCGTCTCGACACTAGGGCAGGTTGCCCCGTCTGTGCATAGGCTCTTTCCAGGTCCTCTGGGCAGATGTCCGAGTTCAGGCGGGCGACTCGGGTTGGAGATAAGCCGGCCGAAGGCGCTTTACGTATCGTCTTTACGCTGGCCCGCTTGGGCGCAGCGAAGAAAGGAGGAGTCCGAAATTCTCATCGAGCATGCTTCCGGGCGGCCCCGCCGTGCGTTGGAATCGGTGTGGGTCACCAGATGACACGCTCCCGCCTGATGCTCCTGGGAGCTATTGCCGGGATCGTCGTCATGGTGCTGGCGGGAGCTGCGGTGTACTTCAAAGTGGGCCAGACCCGGCAGGTGCAGAACGCCGGCCCCCGCTACACCGCCACGAACTGCACACAGGGGGCGGCTCGGGCGTTCTCCCTGCCCTCGATCAAGGGCCTCAACTATGGAGGTCCGGCCACGGTTTCGGGAGACTTCGCCGGGCCCACCTGGCTGCGCTCCGGCACCGGCACCCAAGACCACTGGGCGGACACGCGACCGGCCCTGGAAGCCGACCTCACCTTCATCCAGCAGCACAACCTGGGATCGGTCCTCCGGGTCTTCGTAAGTCTGGATCAGACCATGAGATGGGATCCCAACCAGGGCTTCGTCGGCTTCTACGAGCCGAGCCTTCAGAACTTCCAGACGGCGCTCGACATGTTCGACGCCCACGGCATGAAGGTGATCCTTGTGCTCTACGACCAGGAGATCCAGGACAGCATCGGGAACTTCCACTTCCAGGCGCTGGATGGGAATCACCAGGCCATGCGCAACAACTACCTGCGGGCCACGGACCTCTTCCTCCGGCGCTTCGGCTCCAGCGCGACGGTGGCCGGCTGGGATCTCATGAACGAGGCGTACAACAGCCTGGGCAAGGAGGGCGGCCTGCCGCCGCCGCCGGGAGACGACCCGGTCAGCCCCAACTACTCCACCGCCACAGTCCACGCCTGGATCCACGACCTCTACCAGGTCGCCAAGTGCGCAGCCCCCGAGGCGAACTTCACCGTCTCAGACACCACCGAGCTTTACTGGCACTCCAATCCAGACCTCTCGAAGTACCGCGACTCGGTCGACTTCTATGACATTCACGTCTACGACGACAATCCCAAGCTGCCCGACTGGAAGTCGGTGCTCGACAAACCGTTCATGGTCGGCGAGATGGGCGCCTCGACCGAGAAGGAACACTTCAAGGACCAGACGCTCGATTCCCGAGTGGTGGGGTTCTGGCTCGGACAGGCGCGCGCTGCGGGCCTCAGTGCGGCCCTGGCGCACTCCGCCGGCGGCAACATCTACCCATCCGATCGAAGCGGCCTGACCCCCACCGGCCGAGTGATCGCCGCCGCGTAGGGGTCCATCTCAGGGCCCCCTCCCCCGGCCAACGGCCGGGGACTCCCCCGACTTCGCGGTCCGACTTCGCGGGGGAGAGACTCAGCGAGGTCGGGGCGAAGCTGTCGAGGCGCGTACGACGAGAGTGGGTGGCAGGAACGTAGACTCCGGCGGGTCCTCGGCCCGCTCGACGAGCTTGACGACGGAAGTGCCGGCCAGCTGGCCGAGCTCTGCGGCCGGCAGCCGGATGGTCGTCAGCGCGGGCCGGACGTGCTCCACCAGAGGCGAATCGTTGTAACCGACGACCGAGACGTCGGCCGGGCAGCGGATCTCCCTGGCGGCGAGCGCGTCCATCGCGCCGATGGCCATGAGATCGTTGTGGGCGAAGACCGCGGTCGGCGGTGCCGCGTCGCGATCCAGGAGAAGGCCCATCAGGCGCCGACCCTCCTCGTAGGTCGGCGTGGCCCCGGTGCCGACCGTCTCCAGCACATCGATCCCGTGGTTGGCCGCCGCTCGAACAAAGCCACGCCCTCGGTCCTCGAAGGTCTGCACCTGAGAGGGGCCACGCAGTTGAGCCAGCGACCGGTGTCCGAGGCCGATCAGATGCTCCGCCGCCATGGCGGCGCCCAGGACGCTGTCTTCGGTGATGTTGACGAACCCCTCCCCCGGCAGCGTTCGGATAGCCAGCACGATCGGCACTCCCCTGCTGGCGAATTCCCGGAGGTAGGGGCCGTCGCTGAGTCTGGTCGCCATCGAGACTACTGCGTCCACGCGCCATCCCACCAGCTTCTCCAGCAGACGCTGGTATCGGTCATGGTCGTCCTCCGTCTCCCCGAGAAGGCCGACATAGCCGCTCCGCTCCAGTGCACTGGTAACGCCGTGAAGGATGGCAGCCCAGGTCGGGTTCTCGAAGTCCGGGACCACGATTCCAACGGTGTTGGTCTGGCCTCGCCGGAGGCTTCTCGCGACCATGTCCTGGTTGTATCCGAGCTGGGCGGCCACCTTACGGACGTGCGCGGCGGTGGCGGCGTTGACCAGCTTTCGTTTGGCGGGATCGAGGGCGCGCGACGCCGTCGAATAGTGGATGCCGGCAGCCCGCGCGACATCTTTCAAGGTCACCGATTTCAAGGTCACCGATGTTGTCCGCTGCAAATTCCAAATATACGTTGAGAGTGCATACCTGCGAGTCGGCGGATTAGCGACGTCGAGTCCGAATCCTGCGATGCTGACAGCCGTTCTTCCCGCGCGGGACTCCAGCGCTGGCCGCTTCGGCCCAGGGTCTGGTCCGAGATTACCCACGCCGAAGGGCTCGTCGACCTCGGCGTGACGCTCTAAACTCGTAAAGACTCGGGAGCCGTTGCTCGAGGAGTCTGGGATCGATGGGCGAGGAACTTCCAAAGCTGGGGAGCGGTTGACGGCGAGCAGCGCTGATAGCCGACAGGACACGGCGAGCGGTCGAACCGGCGAGCGCGAGGCTCCGCTCGGCGCTGGCCCGGAGGCCAGGCAGCAGAGAGGGAGCCGGACCCGAAGCCTTCTCTCTCCGGACGAGAGCTGGTGGTGGAACGGTCGGCGCTGGGTCCCGGCCAGGACCGAGGACGGCCTCTGGGCCTGGAACGGGTCCCGTTGGCGTACCGCTGCTGAGCTGGAAGGGAAGCCCGCCGAGGTCCTGGCCGGAGCCCTGATCGCGCTCGCCGACGAGCGCCGCACCGAAGCGGGTGCCATCCTCGCCGCGCGGGCTGCCGAGTGGCAGCCCGAGGGGGAAATTCGGCACCTTGTGAGGCGGGCGGAGGAGATCGCGACAAGGCTTCAGCAGACCCAGGAAGGGCTGACCTCTGCCCCCAATCGTCGGATGCTCGGCCGCCGGTCCGCCGTCGCGGCGGACAGCCATGCGCTGGAGGCGGAGCGAGAGACGCTGACGGCGCAACAGAGGACACTGCACGCGCAGATCGGCCGCCTCGCTCCCCACCCGACCGTGAAGGAGGCGGACGACGGCCTCGCCGCGGCCCGGATCCTGGAGGAACGGTCGACCCTGCTGACCTCCGCACTGGAGCAGGTGCAGAAGGCCGAGGGGGTCCAGGCGGAGGCGCAGGCAACGGCCCGGAGAGAGCTGGCCGCTATGGAGGAGGCCCGGCTGGAGGCCATCCGCCGCGCCGAGAAAGGGCTGGAAGATGCGCGGTCGGGACGCGATGCAGCGCTCGCTGAGGCGCGGGATCGGTTCCGCTCGACCCTGAGCACCGGAATGGGCGATCTGGAGGTCGGCCTCGGCCAGCTCTATCTACACTCGCGCGTGCTGAGGACTCCCAGCGGATCGCTCCCGACGGCCGGCCTCATCGCCGCCGAGGGCACCGCCGCGACCCTCTGGCGATCTCACCGGGAGCTGCTGAGCGGTCTCGTCGTGCTCGAGCTCCCGGAGACCGCTTCCTTCCTGACCGCCCTCGTCACCGGTAGCGACACCCTTTTCGTGCTCTTCAAGAACAGCACCGGGGCGGCGTTGTGGATGTGCCCGACCGGACAGGAGGTGGCGGCCAGGCGGTTCCTGGTAGCGCTCCGCGAACAAGCCCGGCAGGCGGACGCCGGCAGCGATCAGAGCGAGGCCAGGGCACGGGAGGCGGAGCAGACGCTGGAGGCGTTGGGTCGCGATCGTTCTTCGGTGGAGGCTGCCGAGAAGGAACTGGCGAGGGTCAAGGCCGACCAGGAGCTCCAGGCCGCCATCGAGAGGGCCCGCCGAAACCTCGAGCAGGCGGGGAATCCTATATCACAGCTGGTCGCGGCCAGGAAGAAGGTAGAGGAGGAGGTGAGCCGCCTCCTAACCCCACCCGAGCCTCTCACTCCCAGGCAGTCCTAGGGAGCGAGGTCTAGCCCGGTTGCATGAGCACTGCGCTCGATCCAGATTTGCCGCCGCGGCACCCCAAGCCGACGCTGGGACCGGATCTTCCGCCGGTTCCCCCTCCACCGGAGCCGCCGGACCCCGAGACGCCGCCGCCACCCCCCCTCTAAGGGTGCCCCTCCCCTTGTGTTGTGGGGGAGGGGGTCCAGTCGAAGCAGCCAAAATCCAGTCCGCCGTTAAAGGTGGGGCCGGAGGTGGACCTCGCCGAGGACCAGCTGGGCGTCCGACCCCATCACCGCGCCGACTCTCTTTACCTCCCGCTCGAGCTCCCGGCGCAGCTGGGTGGTCAGGCGGCGAAAGGGCTCCACGCGCACTTCCACCCGCGGCCCTCGCGGGCGCCGCTCCCAGACCCCCGCCACCACGCCGTCGATGAGGAGGATCGGGACCCGCCCGGTGCCCCCGGCCGCGCGCTCTTCGTACCCGGCCGCCAGCTCCTGGCGCGGGTGGAAGCCGCGGAGATAGCAGTCGAAGTGGGGCAACAGCCGCAGCGAGGCGCCTGAGGGCGGAGCGAGCAGGCTATCGCTTGCCAGCTTCAACAACGGCTTGCCCTCGACGCGCACCTCCACGACCTCGTCACCGAGGGAGCCGGCCAGCCTGCGGGCGGCCGGGCGCGGGATGCTGAACCAGTCCGCGAAATTGATGTGTGTGGCGGGGCCGTAGGCGCGAAGGAAGCGCCGGAAGACCTCTTGGAGGGCAATTTCGGGATCGACCGGCTGCCAGGGGCCGAACCACTGGTCGGGCCTCACGAAGGAGACCTCGTTGCCGCGATTGGGTCCGAAGCAGAGCACTCCGGCGGTGGCGGCCGAGCCGAGCGCCGTCCGCCAGATGGGCCAGCCGCTGATCCAGGCGTCGTTGCGCGACTCGGCGGCCCAGGGGCCAGTCCTGCGCACCACCTCCTCCCCCAGCTCGCGAAGAGTAAGCACCTGGCCGTCGAGAGCCTCGCCCATGGCCTCCACGAGAGCTCGAACCTGATCCGGCGTCAATCCCAGGGCGCCGAGGCGGCGACCCTCCGCCTGGCCCGCGTTCGCGTGGCGGGCGTGCGAGGCTGCCATCCAGAGCGGCAGCTCGTCCGCTGCGAAGAGATGGATGGTGCCGCGGATGCCATACGTCTTCACCAGGCGGCGCTCTTGCCAGAGCGCGGCGCGAATGTCACTCCTGGTCACGTCCACGCGCACTCCGAGCGACATCTCAGCGGCAGTCATCAGCTGCGCATGGATGCCGCACGTCTGGCGGACCACGTCCAGCAACCCCCCGGCTGGGGCACGTTCCAGCAGCGAGTGCCGCCATAGCCTCTGCCGCCTCACTGCGTTCCACTCCAGGTCCATACCAAAGGAGAGATTCAATCACCGCGGCGCTACTGAGGCGGCGCAGCGACCGGATGGGCGGTGAGGAGCTTCCCGCTAACCGACGAAGGTTGCCGGGTCGGCGCCGGTGCGGGCGCCTCTGTCGAGGCCGTCGATGGCCCTTATGTCGGGGGTGGAGAGCTCGAAATCGAAGATCTCGAAGTTCTCCTTGATCCGGGCAGGCGTATTCGACTTCGGGATGACGATGTTTCCGCTCTGGATGTGCCAGCGCAGCACCACCTGGGCGGGCGTCTTTCCGTACCTCTCGGCAAGTCCGGTGATGACTGGGTCCCGCAGAACCTCACCCTGCGCCAGGGGGCTGTACGCCTCCGGGAGGATTCCGTGCTCCCGGCCGAAGCGCCGCAGCTCCTGCTGCTGCAAGTAGGGGTGGATCTCTATCTGGTTCACGGCCGGCGTGACCTCGGTCTCGTCCAGCAGCCGCTGAAGGTGGGGGATGAGGAAGTTCGAGACCCCTATGGAGCGGGAGCGGCCTTCGGAGTAGATCCTCTCCAGGGCTCGCCAGGTCTCCACGTAGCGGTTACGGGTGGGCACCGGCCAGTGGATCAGGTATAGGTCGACGTAGTCCATGGCCAGCCGTTCCAGGCTTTCGTTGAAGGCCCGCAGCGCAGAGTCGTACCCGTGGTCGTCGTTCGCCAGCTTGGTCGTGATGAAGAGCTCGCCGCGAGGGACGCCGCTGGAGGCGATGGCTTGTCCCACCCCGACCTCGTTGTAGTAGCCGGCGGCCGTATCGATGCTGCGATAGCCGCACTCCAGTGCGGCCAGCACGGCATCGGTGACGTCTTCGTTGGAGATCTGGAAGACGCCGAAGCCCAGCTGGGGCATCTCCACGCCGTTGTTGAGGGTGACGCGCGGCACGCTGTCGGACATCTGGGCCGCAACTATGTAACCACATGCATCCGGGCGGCCGCGGGCTCGCGGGATCCTCCGTTGAGGAGAGCCCTTAGGCGATCTGGAGGCTGAACGAGGCCCGTCCAGGGCGCCACAGGTCAAAGTGATCAAGCTAGCCAGCCGTGGTGACGTGAACACTCTGCTGACCTACGGCAGCGGATGGCTGGCGGCGGCTCTGCTGCTGGCCGCCACCCCGGTGCCGCTGCTGTTCCGGCTGCTTCGCCGCGACCACCGAGTCCCGACTCGCTGGCTGCGGCCGCACTACTGGGCGGGCACGGTCGCGGCGCTGCTCGCGTTGGCCCACTGCCTGGTCTCGCTCAGGAGAGCCCGGGTGCCCCTGACCTCCGAAGCCGGGCTCTGGATGGCCAACGCGGCGGCTCTCATGATCGTTGTCGAAGCGGTCGTCGGAAACCGGCTACGCAAGCCGCGGCAGCCGGATCGGGCGCGCCTCCGCCGCCGCCACCTCCTGCTCATGTTCGGCGCCGTCCTGCTCGGCGCTGTTCACGTCGTGCTCAACGGCCCCTTTCCCCGGTGAGGCGTCGCACGGAGAGCAAAGACGGACCGACACGAGCGTCTTCGGCGCAGGCGTGGGCAGGGCGGGGCACGCCAAACTGAAAAGCAAGCGCGATGAAACTGGACCTCCGGCGGAGGCAGATCGGGTCCGCGGTCGCCCCTCGAGAGCCGGCGGGTCGGGCCCGTCTCGCGCTGATCCTGGGCGGTCTGACCGCGTTCGGCCCGCTCTCACTCGACATGTATTTGCCGGGTCTCCCGTCGCTGGCGAGGGACCTGGGCGCCAGCGCGGCCCAGGCGCAGCTGACGCTGACCGCCTGTCTCCTCGGTGTCGCCTGCGGGCAGCTGGTGGTCGGCTCCCTGAGCGATTCCCTGGGCCGCCGGCTGCCGCTGCTCCTCGGACTGGTGATCTATGCCGTCTGTTCCCTCCTCTGCGCGGTCACCGTCTCCGTACCGGAGCTGATAGCGGCGCGCTTTCTCCAGGGCGCCGCCGGGGGCGCCGGCATCGTGATCGCGCGCGCGGTGGCGCGCGACCTCTACTCGGGCGTCGCGCTGGCCCGTTTCTTCGGGGTCCTCATGCTGGTCAACGGCTCAGCGCCGGTCCTGGCTCCCGTCATCGGCGGCCAGCTGCTGAGGCTGGGTTCGTGGCGCACGAGCTTCTTCGCCCTCGCCCTGATCGGGGGTTTTCTCCTGGTGGCTGCCGGCCTCGGACTTCCCGAGACGCTGCCCAGGGAGAGGCGGCGTTCCGGTGGATTGGCCCCGACTCTTGCCACCTATCGGCGGCTGCTCCGGGACCGCCGGTTCGTCGGCTATGCCCTCTCCTGCGGGTTGGCCATCGGCGCCCTCTTCACGTACATCGCGGGATCGCCGTTCGTGCTGGAGGGCATCTACAGGCTCTCTCCCCAGGGCTTCAGTCTGGTCTTTGCCACGAACGCCATCGGCATCGTCTCGGCCGGCCAGGTGAGCGCGAGACTCGTGGTCCGGGTGGGGGCTCGCCGGCTGCTTGCGACCGGTCTGATCAGCGCCTTCGTTGGAGGGCTGGCGCTTCTCGTGGCAGTTTTGGCGGGCGCCGGTCTCTACGGTATCCTGCCGGCGCTGTTCGTGGTCGTCTCGAGCGGGGGCCTGGTCATGCCCAACGCCACCGCTCTGGCGCTCGCAGACCAGGGCGCCGTTGCCGGCAGCGCCTCCGCGCTGCTCGGGCTCTGCCAGTTCGTGATCGGCGCCCTGGCGGCGCCGCTGGCCGGCATCGCGGGACCAACCACGGCAGTCCCAATGGCCCTGGTGATCACCACCCTGACCACCGGCGCCCTGATCTGCTTCCTGACCATCCTCCGCCCTCGCCCGGCGCCAGTGCCCCGCTCCTAGGCGCGACTTCTTGCAAAGGCGGCCAGCTCGGCCTGTGACGGCGGATCCGCGCCGGCTCTGGTGCAGGTGAACGCGGAGACCAGCCCCGCGTAGCCGAGCAGCTCGCCCAGCTCCACCTCGGAGAGCTCCGCCACAGGGGTGCGGTCCAGCCGGCCGGTGCGGTGCAGCCATCCCAGCGCGCCGGACGTGAATGAGTCGCCCGCCCCGACCGTGTCCACGACCTTTACCGGGATCGGCGCCGCGGAGGCCTCGGCCCGGCGGCCATAAGCTGAGGAGCCCTGGCTGCCCCGCGTGACGACCACCAGCGCCGGTCCCAGCTCAAGCCATTCCCTGGCCACTCGATCCGCGGGGACTCCCGGATAGAGCCAGCCAAGGTCGGCGGCGCTCACTTTGATGAGGTCTGCTGTCGCGACCCAGCCCTCCAGCCGCACCCTATAGGCGGCGGCGTCTCCGATCAGAAAGGGCCGGACGTTGGGGTCAAGCGAGATCAAGAGGCGGCCACGCTCTCGTCGCATGCACGCTTCGAGGGTGGCAGCGCCCGGCTCCAGCACAAGCGAGATCGAGCCGAAGTGGATGCCTGCCACCTCGGGAGCGAAGGTCGCGGGGAGCTCCTGCGGTCTTAGGTTGCGGTCCGCCGAATTCTCCGCATAGAAGCTGTACTCCTCCTCTTCGCCCGGCCTCCGCTCCACGAAGGCCAGGGTCGTGTGCTCGGTGCCGGTTACCACGTACCGCAGGTCCACGGCGTTCGTCTCGAGGTGGCCGCGAAGCAGGCGGCCGAAGGGGTCGCTGGAGACCTTTCCGAGAAAGGCGACCGCCACCTCCAGCCTGGCCAGCCCCACGGCGACGTTGCTGGGCGAGCCTCCCGGCCTGGGCACGTATCCGTCCTCCGTGCCGCACTTCGAGGGCACCATGTCGACCAGCGCCTCGCCACAGACGACGATCATTCCGTCCTCCTTCCAAGCTTCCCGGACGTCAGCTCGATTGAAGTGGAATGTAGCAGCCGGCGAGGTTTGCCTGGCGCAGAAGCGTGCCGGGTCACCCCTGGCGTCCGTCCTGCCGACACCGTCCATCGGGATTGTGCCGTGGCGAGCCGCACTCCACTGAGTCATCGCATGTTTGGGCGGTGAACCATCGCCCCCCGGCAGTATCATCAAACCCATCTTTGGCATGGGCCCTCATCGGCCCATCCAGGTGGCTGATCAGAGTCCTTCAAGAAAGTTGAATCAGGTTTGAACGAGCGGAGTAACCTTCGGTTTAACTACTCCCGCTGAATTCACCAAGGAGCACGGCGATGAGTGAACCAAGGGGGTCTGCTGGATCCAGCGGTCCGCAGGCGAGAGTTGAGGTCGGTTCGCCCAATGTCGGACGCGTCGTCATGGTTGCGTCTGTTGCCGCGATCGGGGGCTTCCTCTTCGGCTTCGACACCGCGGTCATCAACGGCGCCGTGGCAGCGGTCCAGAAGCAGTTCCATGTAGGTCCCGTCTCACTCGGCCTCGCGGTCTCCTCCGCGCTCCTCGGCTCGGCGCTGGGGGCGATCATCGCCGGCCGCCTGGCTGACCGCTTCGGCCGCGTTCCGACCATGGTCATGGCAGCCACCACCTTCCTGATCCAGTCCTTTGGAGTCGCCTTCGCGTTCACGGTCTACGATTTCAGCTTCTGGCGATTCATCGGGGGAGTGGCTGTCGGAGCCGCCTCGGTTATCGCCCCTGCCTACATCGCTGAGGTGGCGCCGGCCTCGCTTCGCGGCCGGCTCGGCTCTCTCCAACAGCTGGCCATCGTGGTGGGCATCTTCATCGCCCTGCTCACCGACTACGCGATCGCGGCGGCGGCGGGCAGCGCCGAGAGCACATGGCTTTTCGGTCTGCCCGCCTGGCGCTGGATGTTTCTAACGGAAGTGATCCCCTCTGTCATCTACCTGGTCGGAGCATTGCGAATCCCGGAGTCGCCCCGCTATCTGGTCGCCATCGGCAAATACGATGATGCGAAGAGGGTGTTGGGGGAGGTGGTGGGCGGTCTCAACTTAGACGCCAAGATCGCCGAGATCCGGAAGTCGCTGAAGACCGAGCACAAGCCCCGGTTCAGCGACATCCTGGGCGGTCGCGCCGGGTTGCTCCCCATCGTCTGGATCGGGATCGGCCTCTCTGTGTTCCAGCAGTTCGTGGGGATCAACGTCATCTTCTACTACTCCACGGTGCTCTGGCAGGCTGTCGGCTTCACAGAGAAGCAGTCGTTGATCATCACGGTTATCACGGGCGGCACCAACATCGTCACGACCCTGGTCGCTATCGCGACGATCGACCGCTTCGGCCGCAAGCCGCTGCTGCTGGTGGGGTCAGCCGGGATGTTCTTGATGCTGGGGACGATGGCGTACCTGTTCGCCGCCGCCCCGCTGGATGCCGCCGGCAAGCCCCACCTCTCGGGCGGATCTGGTCCTGTCGCGCTGGTCGCCGCCAACCTCTACGTATTCTTCTTCGGAATGTCCTGGGGTCCCGTCGTCTGGGTGCTCCTGGGAGAGATGTTCCCGAACCGGATCCGGGCTTCGGCGCTGGGGCTGGCCGCGGCTATGCAGTGGGTGGCCAACTGGCTGATCTCGACCAGCTTCCCGAGCCTGGCGAAGCTGGGGCTCGGCTACGCCTACGGCCTATATGCGCTGTCCGCCGCGCTTTCCTTCCTCTTCGTGTGGCTGTTCATCAAGGAGACCCGAGGAAGGGAGCTTGAATCTATGACCGAGAGCATGGCCGGGGACCGGCCAGCGGTCGCGGCGGCAGAAGCGTCCCCATAGCCAGCAGCGCTCCGGCAGCTCGTTACAAGAAGGCGGTGACGTGAAGCCGAAGTTCGGAGAAGAAGGCCGGCTCCTCCTTGCCGGCGACGTCGGGGGCACCAAGACCGACCTCGCCGTTGTGTCCGTCTCCGGAGGGCCGCGAGAAACGCTCGCAAAGCGCAGGTATCCGAGCGCCGACTACTCGGGGCTCGCGGAGATATCGCGGGCCTTCCTTAATGAGGTCGGCCTGAAGGTGGATGGCGCCTGCTTCGACGTGGCGGGTCCGGTCCTTGAGGGCCATGCACATCTCACGAACCTGACGTGGCAGATCGACGAAACCTCGCTCGCCGACGCGCTGGGGGTTGACCGGACCTGGCTGCTGAACGACCTGGTGGCCATCGCCAGCGCAATCCCGATTCTTCGGCCGGACGACCTTTACCAGATCAAGGAGGGGGAGGCCGTTCCCGGAGGCGCCATCGCCGTTCTGGCCCCCGGTACAGGGCTCGGGGAGGCCTACCTGGTCGCGACCGAATTAGGCTATAGGGCCCAGGCCTCCGAAGGGGGGCATGCCGCATTCGCACCCACTACCGAGCTCGAGCTCGATCTCTTGCGCGAGATGTGGAAGGACTTCGAGCACGTGAGCTTTGAGCGGGTTGCATCCGGCGTCGGCATCCCCAATCTCTACGAGTTCCTTCGCGACCACCGCGGGATACCGGAGTCGCCGCGGCTGGCGAGCGAGCTGCTCCAGACCGAGGACCGGACCCGACCCATCCTGCAGGCTGCTCTCGATCCCTCCGTCGACGACCCGCTCGCCGACGCCACGATGGACCTCTTCCTCCACATCCTGGGTACGGAGGCTGCGAACATCTCGTTGAAGTTCCTAGCCACCGGCGGGTTGTACATGGCCGGGGGGATCGCCCAGGTCCTACGCGAGCGCCTAAGGATGCCGGTCTTTCTCGACGCTTTCGTCAAGGCCGGTCGCTTCACAAAGATGCTGGAACAGGTGCCGGTGTACGTGATCATGGGCGAGGTGGCGCTGCTTGGCGCCGCCAGCGAGGGCCTGCGCTTGTTCACCCCCTCGGCTGGATCTTCCGCAGAGAGCGGGACGTCGAGCCAGATGCAATAGGAGGTTCCATGGGCTATCGCGGAGCGATCTTCGACGTGGACGGGGTGCTGGTCGACTCACCTCACGAGCGCGCCTGGCGGGAGGCGCTCAAGGAGCTCATGGAGGGGGAGTGGAGCGACATCCGGGATCAGACTACCTACTCGCCGGATCGCTTCACGCCGGCCATCTACCAGGCTGTGATGGCGGGCAAGCCTCGGGCGGCCGGCGCCCGCTCCGCGCTCGAGTATTTCGGGGTGCCGGACGCGGAGGCACGGGCTGAGGCCTATGGCGAGCGCAAGCAGGTGCTCGTGATCAAGCTGATCGAGGCGGGTCAGTTCCACGCCTTCTCGGACGCGCTGCGTTTCGTGCTGGCCGTGAAAAGTGCCGGCATCCCGCTCGCGGTGGCCTCGTCCTCCAAAAACGCGGGGCTCTTCCTGAGCCGGATCCAGCTCGACCTTTTCTGTGCCGAGCGAGGGCTGCCCTACGACTTCGTCAAGGAGGGGCTCACCCTTCAGAAGCTCTTCGACGCCGACATATCGGGGCGGGATTTCCCCCAGGGCAAACCGAATCCGATGATCTTCCTGACCGCGGCGCAGGAGCTCGGGCTGCCGCCCGAGAGCTGCTTCGTCGTCGAGGACGCCTCGTCCGGGGTGCAGGCTGCGAAGGCCGGCAAGATGGCGGCCCTGGGCGTGGCCAGGATGCACGACCAGAAGCTGTTGCAGGAGGCGGGTGCCGACCTGGTGGTGACGTCTCTCGACGATCCGGCCATCAACAAGCTGAGCGAGGGGCGCCTGGAAAAAGCGTCGATGGCTTGATGGAGAGCGGCGAGCGACCGATCGCCGAGCTGCCGAGTGCCACCGCCGAGAGCGCTGAGATCTCCCGGCGGCTGGCCGGGAGGCGGCCGGCGGTCTTCCTGGACTACGACGGCACCCTCACGCCGATCGTCGACCGGCCGGAGGACGCGCTCATCTCCGAGAGCATGCGGAGCGCCGTTCGCCGCCTGGCCAAGCACTGCCCGGTAGGCGTGGTCAGCGGCCGTGACCGGCGCGTCGTGCAGGAGCTGATGGGCGTCGACGACCTGATCGTCGCCGGCAGCCATGGCTTCGACATCTGGAGTCCCTCCGGTGGGACCATCCAGCGACAGGAAGGATCGGAGTTCGGGGATCTCCTGCAGCAGGTGCGGGGCCGCCTGAGCGAGGAGCTCGGCTCGATTCCGGGGGCTCTGGTGGAGCCGAAGAGCAACTCCGTCGCCGCCCACTTCAGGCTGGTCGCCGAAGAGCAGCGGCCACGGGTCAAAGAGGTCGTGGACCGGATCCTTGCTGAGAATCCGGGGAAGCTCAAAGTGACGCCGGGCAAGATGGTCTTCGAGATTCAACCGAACATCGACTGGGACAAGGGCAAAGCCGTTCTCTACCTGCTGCATGCGCTGGACCTCGATGGTGAGGACGTGCTCCCGATCTACGTGGGGGACGACATCACCGACGAGGACGCTTTCGAGGCCCTGTCGGGACGCGGTCTCGGGATCTACGTCGGCCGCGCCGACGATCCCGAGGTCGCAGGCCGCATGACCTCCGCCGACTACATCGTCGGCGGAATGGAGGAGGTCGAGCAGTTCCTGGATCTGGTCGGGCGCTCCGCCGGCGCCGGCAGCGCGGCCGGCTCCGGTTAGGGAGAGGAAGATCGCATGGAGAACTGGACGCTCGCCTACGACGCCTATGAGCCAGAGCAGGAAAAGCTCCGCGAGGTACTGACCTCCACCGGGAACGGCTACTTCGTAACCCGAGCGGCCGCGGAGTGGGCCGACGTGGACGAGGTCCACTATCCCGGAACCTACGCGCACGGCGTCTACAACCGGGAGACGACCATCATGGGCGGGCGGCCGGTGCTCAACGAGGACCTGGTCAACCTGCCCAACTGGCTTGTCATGAAGCTCCAGATCGAGGATGGCGCGCCCGTCAGCCCGGACGATGTCGAACTTCTGAGCTACCGCCATGAGCTCGACGTGCGCAACGCCATGATCACCCGCACGATGCGCTTTCGAGACGGTGCGGGGAGGGAGACAACCCTGCGCAGCCGCCGTTTCGTGAGCATGGCCGACATGCACCTGGGCGCAATGGAGTGGACCGTCACCGCCGAGAACTGGTCCGGCGAGGTGACAGTGATAACAGCGCTGGACGCTCGCGTGACGAACCAGGGGGTCGCTCGATACCGGCAGCTCGAGGGCCGCCATCTCAATTCCATCGCCAGCCGCTCACCGTTCACCGACGCGATCTCCCTGATAGCGCAAACCAGGCAGTCCCGCACCTACGTCGCAGAAGCGGCGCGCACCCGCGTCTTTGGAAACGGCGAGGAGCCGGAGGTCCGGCGGACGCTCTACCACATGGAGGACTACGTCCATCAGACGCTGACTTTCAGGCTGGAGGAAAGAGTCCCCGTACGGGTGGAGAAGATGGTCGCCTTTTACACCTCGCGCGATCGGGGCATCAGCGAGCCCCGCAGCACCTCGGAGAGGGCGGTGGCTCGTTATACGAGCTTCGCAGAGGAGTTCGAGCGCCACGCGGCCGCCTGGAGCCAGCTCTGGGACGATTGCGACATCCATGTGCCCGAGGACGATCGAGTCCAGTTCCTCCTTCGTTTCCACATCTCTCACATCCTCCAGACGACGTCCAAGCACACTGTGGGGCTGGATGCCGGGGTCCCCGCCCGCGGTCTCAACGGCGAGGCGTATCGCGGTCACATCTTCTGGGACGAGCTCTACATCTATCCGTTTCTCAACTTCCGGCTGCCCCGAATCACGCGCGAGCTGCTCATGTACCGCTATCGGCGTCTCGGTGAGGCGCGGGCGGCAGCCGCGGAGGCTGGCTACCGTGGCGCCATGTATCCCTGGCAGAGTGGAAGTGATGGCAGCGAAGAGACGCAGGTCGTCCATCTGAACCCTCGCTCGGGGGCCTGGGAGCCGGACCTGAGCCGCAACCAGCGCCACGTCAACGCGGCGATCTTCTACAACATCTGGCACTACTTCCAGGCCACTGCCGACGAGGATTTTCTGCTCGAGTACGGCGCCGAGATGATGCTCGAGATCGCTCGCTTCTGGGCGAGCATCGCGCACTTCAACCCGGAGCGCGATCGCTACGAGATTCACGGCGTGATGGGTCCCGACGAGTTCCACGAGGGGTATCCCGGCTCTGACGAACCGGGACTCCGCAACAACGCCTACACCAACGTGATGGTGGCCTGGCTGATGAAGACCACGACCAGGCTGCTCGAGCTGCTCCCGGAACGCCGCCGCGCTTTTCTCTGGGACAGGCTGGACCTGTCCAAGGAGGAGGTCCGGACCTGGGAGGAGATGAGCCGACGGATGTTCGTGCCCTTCCATGGGGACGGCATCATCAGCCAGTTCGAGGGCTACGAGGACCTGGAGGAACTGGACTGGGAGAGATATCGCAGAGAGCACGGCAACATCCAGCGGTTGGACAGGATCCTGAAGGCGGCCGGTGACGAACCAGACCGCTACAAGCTCACCAAGCAAGCGGACGCGGTGCTCCTCTTCTTCCTTTTCCGCGAAGAGGAGCTCCAGGAGATCTTCCAGCGGCTCGGCTACCCCTACTCCTCGGACACGGCCCGCAAGAACCTGGAGTAC
Organism: Candidatus Dormiibacterota bacterium; assembly: GCA_955652675.1. Taxonomy (GTDB): domain Bacteria; phylum Chloroflexota; class Dormibacteria; order Dormibacterales; family Dormibacteraceae; genus Nephthysia. The sequence goes on along the minus strand of CATPBP010000044.1, from coordinate 9,828 downwards.
TACGATCAGCGCACCTCGCACGGTTCGACTCTCAGCTTCGTGGCCCACGCCGGCGTCCTCGCCAACATCGATCTCCAGGCCTCGTGGGAGAGGTACATGGTCGCGCTGGAGAGCGATATCGGCGACGTGCAGGGCGGCACCACCGCCGAGGGCATACACCTCGGAGTCATGTCCGGAACTCTCGATCTGATCCAGCGCTTCTACCTCGGGGAGACGATCCAGGACGGCGTGCTGCACCTGCAGCCTCGGACGATGCCAAACCTCGCCGGCCTCTCGGTACCGCTACGCTTTCGAGGGAGCCAGATCGAGGTCACCCTCGACGGTCCCCAGGTGCATGTCAGGGCGCTACCGGACAGCTTCTCCCCCTCGGCCAAAGTCGGGGTCGGAGAAGAAGTCGCAGAGATCAAGCCCGGCGAAAGCCACACCTTCCAGACCCCGAGCTAGAAGAGAGAGAGAGAGAGAGAATCTCTCCCTCGCGAAGTCGGGCCGCGAAGCGGGGGAGTACCCGGCCAGGGGCCGGGGGAGGGGGTCGCTAGGGTTGAGCGATGCCGCCGCGGACCCAGGCCCTCTACGTCGCCCTGCTGCTCGGCGTCACCGCCGTGTGGGGCTGGACCTTCGTGGTGGTCAAGGACGCCATCTCGCAGTATCCGGTCCTCCCGTTCCTCGCCATTCGCTTCCTGATCGCAACCGTGGCCATGCTGGTGCTGGTACGGCGGCTGCCGAGCCGGCGGGTGTGCGCCCTGGGGGCGTTGATCGGCCTTCCGCTCGCCGCCGGATACCTGCTCCAGACCGCCGGTCTCCGCTCTACTTCACCCGGCAACGCCGGCCTGATCACCGGTCTCTTCTTCGTTTTCACGCCGCTGCTGGATCGTCTCTTCGGCGTCGCGCTGCGCCCGCGCACGCTGCTGGCCGTGCTGACGGCGCTGGTCGGGACAGTCCTGTTGACCGGCGCAGGAAAGACAGGGATCGGGGCCGGCGACCTGCTCGTCCTCGGCTGTGCAGTCTGCTTCGCGCTGCAGATCGTCATGCTTTCGCACTGGTCGCCCGGCCTTCCCGCCGCCGAGCTTACCCTGGTCCAGCTCGCCACCTCGGCTGCGCTATTCACAGCCGGCGGGATAGGGCAGTTCCAGGTGCCGAGTGCGGGCGTCTGGACGGCGCTCTTGATCACGGGCCTGTTCGCCAGCGCGCTCGCGTTCTTCATCCAGACCTGGGTTCAGTCGCACCTCTCGGCATCCAGGACAGCGCTGGTCCTGGCCGGCGAGCCGGGCTGGGCGCTGTTCTTCTCAGTGCTTCTGGCGGGGCAGCGCCTCGGCCCGCTGCAGGCGGCCGGGGCGGCGCTCGTACTGGCGGCGATCGCCGGACACGAGCTGCCGCTGCCGCGGCGAGCCGCAACCTAGCCGGCCGCGGCTCGTGGCCTTCGGCCTAGGCTTGGCTGGAGATGCGGGAGACAGAACCAGCCCCAAGCTCCGTCGTGGTGGTGGGATCCATCAACGTCGACCTGGTCGTCAGTGTTCCCCGCCTGCCGGCGCCCGGCCAGACCGTGATCGGCGGTGAGCACTGGCGGGCGCCGGGAGGAAAGGGCGGCAACCAGGCGGCCGCCGCGGCCCGCCTGGGAGCCGGGGTAGCGCTCCTCGCCTCGGTCGGAGACGACGACCTGGGCAGAGACGCGATCGAAGATCTTCGCCGGGGTGGCGTTGACGTCACAGGCGTCCGCAGCGTCAGTGGTGTGCCGACCGGAGTGGCGCTGATCGTGGTGGACGGCGGCGGAGAGAATCAGATCGCGGTCGCCTCCGGCGCCAACTCCCGGCTCTCGGCCGCCGATGTTCAGGCCGACGTTGCCAGACGCCGTCCGAAGGTGGTCCTGGCAGCCCTTGAGATACCGGACGACGCGGTGCTGGCCGCTGCGAGGGGCGCCGCGGAGGCGGGCGCGATGTTCCTGTTAAATCCGGCCCCATACCGCGAGATTCCGAAGGAAATACTCGCGATGGTCGACGTGCTGACTCCCAACCAGCATGAGGCGGCCGGCCTGGCCGGACTGGCCGATGAGGCGATGAGCTGGGGAAAGCTGTTCGAGCGGCTGTCCGCCGAGGGGGTGCGCAAGCTTGTCGTCACCCTGGGTTCGCGGGGGGCGGCGATCTACGCCAGGGACCGGGAGACCTTGGTGGCGGCGCCGGAGGTGGACGCGGTGGACGCAACGGGGGCCGGCGACGCCTTCAACGGCGCGCTGGCGGCCGCGCTCTCCGAGGGGAGAGGCATTGAGGAGGCAGTCCGGCGCGCGGTCGCCGCAGGATCGATGGCGACGCGAGCTCGAGGCGCCAGGGCCGGCCTCCCGACGCGCCAGGAGCTGGAGGCCTTTCTCGCCGAACGCGTCTGAGGGGTGGTCATGGTGGCCTCTCGCGACCGCGCCGCGCTGCCCGTCATGGGCCGTATCTCATTCCGTTACCGTGAAGACGGAGATGAGCGCGCACGGGATTACGGGCGCGAAGAGCCCGGCTGAGAGGGTCGTAACGGCACGCAGCGAGGTCGTCGGAAGTCTGCTGCGGCCTCCTGAGCTGGTGCAGGCACGCAAGGCGCTGGAGACCGGCCGGCTCAGTCCAGTCGACTTCAAGAGGATCGAGGACCGCGCGGTCGACGACGCCGTCGAGTTGCAGGACGGCGCCGGCATCGACGTGATAACCGACGGGGAGCAGCGCCGGTACGCGTTCTACGGACACCTCGTGGAAGCACTGGACGGCTTCGACAAGCAGGGCGGATGGGCCATCCCGTTTCGCGACGAGACCGGCGAAGAGCTGATCCTCCAGAGACCTGTCGTGGTCGAGCGCCTTCGCTGGCGCCGGAGCATGTGCGCTGAGGAGTGGACATACCTCCGCGCCCGAGCCCCCCGTCCGGCCAAGGTGACAATGCTCAGCGCTCAGCAGGCCGCCGCCTACTACGACCCCGCCAAGTCGACCGGCGCCTACAAGACGCGAGACGCGTACCTGGCTGACATCGTCGACCTCTCTCGCCGCGAGGTGGTGGAGCTCGTGCGGCTTGGCTGCACCTACATCCAGATCGACGCGCCCCAGTACGCGGCGCTCCTCGACCCGAAGATGCGCGAAGGCTACCGCGAGCGAGGCAGCGATCCCGAGCAGCTGATCGACCGCTGCATCGAGCTGGACAACGCCATCATCGAGGGACATCCGGGCGTCACCTTCGGGTTGCACATCTGCCGTGGCAACAACCAGAGCAAGTTCTACGCAGAGGGCGACTACCAGCCGATCGCCCGGATCTTCCGCAAGACGCTGTTCCAGAGATTCCTGCTCGAGTACGACGACGACCGCTCGGGCGGGTTCGAGCCTCTGCGCGAGATGCCGGAAGACCGGGTCGCCGTACTGGGGCTGGTCACCACCAAGAAGCCCGGCATGGAGAGGGAGGACGAGCTGCGCTCGCGGATCGATGAGGCCTCTCAGGTTCTGCCGCTGGACCGCCTGGCCCTGAGCCCGCAGTGCGGCTTCGCCTCCACGATGGAGGGCAACCGCATCAGTCCAGAGGTGCAGCTGGACAAGCTTAAGCTGGTGGCCGGCGTGGCTCGCTCGATCTGGGGAGCCGGCTGACGGGATTGCGGGCGCCAGGGGACCATTGAGCTACCTGACGGTTCCCGAGGCGGTCCTGGCGGCGGCGGAGCGGTTCGGCAACCGGCCGGCGCTGCTTAGCGAGGCCGGGACGGAGACCTTCTCCGAGCTGGCCGGCCGGGTGACCGGGGTTGCGGAGGCGCTCCGCGATGCAGGCCTGGTGGCCGGCGAGCGCGTGCTCCTGGTTGCCGAGAATTCCGCAGCGACAGTGCACGCCTGGCTCGGCGCCATCCACGCCGGTGCAGTCCCCGCCGCGGTCAACCCCGGACTGACCGAGGTCGAGCTCGGGCATCTGGCCGCCGACCTTCAGCCGAGGCTGGTGATTCACGACGGCGGAAGTGCGGGGTCCACTGCCAGACTGGACCTGCCGGCGCAAGCGCTCGAAGGCCTGGACTATGCCATGGGAAAGGTGCAGCCGCACCGGCCAGACCCGATGTCGGCGGCCGCCGTGGTCTACACGTCCGGGACGACCAGCCGGCCCAAGGGCGTGATGGTCCGCCATGCCGCCTACACCGAGTCAGGTCAATCCTTTCCTGGCTGGATAGGGCTCGGTCCCCAGGAGCGGCTCTGGGCTTGCCTGCCGCTCTTTCACATCAACGCGCAGGCCTATTCGCTGATGTCAGCTCTGATGCACGGGTACGGTCTGGTCATCTCGCAGAGGTTCCATGCCTCGACCTTCTGGGAGGAAGCTCGGGGGCTGGAGGTCACCGCCGTCAATGTGATCGGAGCCATGCTGACATTCCTGGCTCGCCAGCCCGAAGAGACCGGGAGGGTCTCGCCCCTGCGCACGATCTATGCCGCGCCGGCTCCCGCTCCCGACGAGCGGCGGGCGCTGGAGAACCGCTTCCGGGTCCGCATCACAGGCGGCTACGGCATGAGCGAGAACACGTTCGGCTGCGCCGAGTCGCCCACCTCCAGGGACAAGGCAGGCTCCATCGGCCGGCCACGGCAGCCGGCCTCCGGCGCGTTCCGCAACGAGCTCAGAATCGTGACCGAGAGCGGGGCTGAAGCCGCCTCCGGCGAGCCGGGGGAGCTCCGCTTTCGCAACCCGGTGATGACGCCGGGCTACTGGAACGCCGAGGACGTCACCGCGCAGACACTGGTGGGTGGCTGGCTCCACACGGGCGACGCGGGCTACCGGGACTCCGACGGCGACGTGTTCCTGGTTGGGCGACTGAAGGACATGATCCGGCGCCGTGGCGAGAACATCTCCCCGGCGGAGATCGAAGAGGCGCTCCTCTCACACCCGGCGGTGGCTGCCGCCGCCGTCTTCGGTGTCCCCTCCGAGGTCACCGAGGAGGAGGTGGTCGCGGCGGTGGTGCTTTCGCCCGGTGCGTCGGCCGACCAGGACGAGCTCCGCACCTTTGCCAGGCAGCGCCTGGCGGCCTTCAAGGTCCCCACCGCGATCGTGTTCAAGGACTCGCTGCCCATGACCGCCACGATGCGGGTAGCCCGAGACGCGCTGCGCGCCGAATACCTTCGCTCAGACTCACCACCCACCACGCCCTGAATGTCCCTCCCGAGTCCAGTCGTCCTCCCCCCGCGGCTGGACCGGGAACACTCAGGGCCTCGCAGTGGCCCCAGGTACCAGAACTGCTGTGTCTGCGATCTTCATTTCAATGTCCTCAGCGAAATTCGGGGCACGGCCGCTAGTCGTCCGGGCTCCAGAACAGAAGGGGAGGGAATAGCCTTTGGGTGCCGCACGATCCGGTCGCTGCTGGACTCCGACGCGCCTAAATCAACGGCATTGCCGCGGCGCGGGGGGGGGGACGTAACAGGGCAGTCGCGGGCCCTCAGCTGCCTCGCAGGCTGCGGACTAGGCTGTCGCGCGAAACCTCGGAGGTGAGCGACACCGGCAGCCCGAGCCGGCCGCGCAGGAACTCCAGAAACCGGGCCCGGTCAAGCTGAAGGAGGTCCGCCGCGGCCGCGACCGTGAGCCGCTCGGGCGCCGCTCTGTCCAGCCGCGTGGCCCAGCGGCGCCGCTGCATGGCACCGGCCACGGCCGGCCAGTAGATCATCTCTTCTCAGTGTCTCCGGGGGGCGGTGAGACCGCAACCGCCGCCGCCCTGGATCGCCACCCAGCCAGCTTGAAGAGCCGCGCCGCGACCGGCTCGGCGAACCGTGTGATGACCGGGCCGCCCACCGCCATGATCAGCACATAGGCGGCCGCCAGGGGGCCGATCCGGGGTTCCGCCGCCCCCGCCAGCCCGGCGATGACGATGTTGAACTCGCCGCGCGCCACGATCACGGTTCCTGCGCGTACGCGTCCCAGGCGACCGATGCCGGCTCGCTGCGCCGCCCACCAGCCGGTGGCCACCTTGGTGATCGCCGTCACCAACGCGAGCAGCGCTGCGGCGGCCAGGACCGGAGGTATTGCCGAGGGGTCGGTGCGCAGCCCGAAGAAGACGAAGAAGACAGCTGCAAAGAGGTCGCGAAGAGGCGAGAGCAGGTTTCGGGCGTCCTCGGCCACCCGACCCGAGAGAGCGATGCCGATCAGAAAGGCGCCGACCGCCGCGGAGACTTTCAGCTGCTCGGCCAGTCCTGCCACCAGCAGGGCAAGCCCGAAGACCCTGAGCAGAAGAACCTCGTCATCGGGGCTGAAGACCAGCCGGTTTATCACCCTTCCGAAACGAAGGGCGATCAGGAGGACGATGCCCATGGCCGCCGCCGCGATCAGCAGCGCCAGCGATCCGCCCAGTAGCCCGGCGCCGGCCAAAAGGGCGGTGAGGATGGGCAGGTAGACGGCCATCGAGAGGTCTTCGAGCACGAGCAGCGAGAGGACCACCGGGGTCTCGCGGTTTCCCAGCCGGCCCAGATCCGACAGCAGCTTGGCTGCGATGCCCGAGGACGCGGCGTAGGTGACGCCCCCCATGGCCAGCGCGGCGACCGGCGACCAGCCCAGCAGGAGGCCCAGGGCCACGCCTGGCGTCATGTTGAGGAGCAGGTTGAGGGCACCGGCGGCTGCGTGGCGTCGGAGGTTGGTGATCAGCTCCCCCGCCGAGTACTCCAGGCCCAGGAGCAGGAGCAGGAGGATCACCCCGATCTCTGCCCCCTCGGAAAGGAACTCCTCGCTCGTGGTGAGCGGGAGCAGTCCGCCCTTGCCGAAGGCGAGACCGGCCAGCAGGTAGAGCGGGATGGGGGAGAGGCCGATCAGCCGCGCCGCGCGGCCGAGGATGCCAAGGGCGAAGACGATGGCACCCAGCTCGATCAGGAGCCGGGTGCCGGCGGGCATTTCTCCGTTTCAGCCGCCGAGTATCTTGGCGACTCCCTCGATCCCTTCGCGAGTGCCGACCACGACCACGACGTCGCCGGACTCGAACCTGAAATCCGGACTCGGGGAAGCGATCATCCTGTCGTTCCGAAGTACCGCCACAACCGAAGCCCCTGTCCTCGAGCGCGCCTCGGTATCGCCGAGTGTCCGGCCCACGAAAGGAGATCCAGAACGGATGCTCAGCTCTTCGACCTGCAGCTCGGGGACCTGCTCACGCATAGTGGCCAGCTTCTCGACGATTCGGGGAGCGCCCAGAAGCTCGGCGAGCGTGTCCGACTCGTCGGTATCCAGCCGCACGACCTCGCTGCAGGAGTCCGGGTCTTCGATGCCGTAGACGAGAAGCTCCCGCTTCCCGGTCAAATGGGAGACGACGCCCACGCGCCGTCCATGGCGCGTCTGGAAGTCGTGCCGCAAGCCGATGCCTGGCAGCGCGACCTCCTCGACCTCGATGCCCGAGGTGGCCTCCTGGTTGCGCGCTTCGCGGTCCCTCACGGATTTCAGCCTACCTCGCCGGGCCAACGCGCCCGGTTGCCAAACCCCGCACCGCATCGGCCCAGATGATTTCTGCACCTCCCTGATGTATAAGTTGTACCCTCACGCGGTCGCGCGCGGTCGGCTGACATAAGGAGGGGGCCAGGTGTTCGAAAAGCTGGTAGCGGCGATCGACAGCGATCCCGACCGCTCGGTAAGGGTCATCGCGGCCGCTGCGGAGATGGCGCGGGCGTTCAGCTCCGAAGTGCTGGTAGCCCACGTGCGTGACCTGGAGCGGCCCGCGGCCATGGTCGTCACGGCGGCCAGGGCCGGAGCGACGGCGCCGGCGATCCACCTGGAGAGCGAGGAAGAAGCAAAGCAGCTGGTGGATTCAGCCGTCGAGCGGCTGCGCGAAGTCGGCATAACCGCGGCCGGCAAGGTCGGTCCCGGAATCGGCTCGACCGCCCGGGAACTGCTGGGCATCGCCAGCACCTTCGGGGCCAGGGTCATCGTCATCGGAGATCGCGGGTCCCACGTCACGGACGTCCTGCTGGGCAGCGTCGCGCACAGGGTCGTCCACCTCGCTGACGTCCCGGTACTGCTCGTTCGATGAAGGCCACGGGCACGTTGTCCTCGACCAGAGGCGGTAGTACGATCGCAGCGATCGGGAGAGGAACCTTGTCAGCTTTCCGGCCAGGGGGCGGCAATGATACGTAGGAGGTCCGGTCTATGAGCTCGTTAAGCGGCGCAGCATCAGCGGGCGTCGTGAGGAGTCTGGTACCAGCCCGGATGGACCGTTTGCCGTGGAATCGCTTCCACTGGCGCGTCGTCGTGGGACTGGGAGCGGCCTGGATTCTCGACGGCCTGGAGATCCAGATCGTCAACACCGCGGGCACGGTGCTGACCGACGGCAAGACCCTCCATCTCAGCAGTGCGGAGGTGGGACTCCTGGCCTCTGTCTACCTGCTCGGCGAGGTCATCGGCGCATTGGTCTTCGCCCGGCTTGCAGACCAGTACGGTCGTAAGAAAATCTTCCTGGCAACTCTCATCACCTATCTGGTCGCGAGCGGCATCAGCGGTCTCGCCTTCAGCTTCTGGTTCATGGCGATCTTCCGGTTCATCGCTGGAACCGGCATCGGCGGTGAGTACACGGCGATCAACTCTGCGATCGACGAGCTGATCCCCTCCTACTACCGCGGTCGCGTCGACATCGCCATCAACGGCACCTACTGGGCGGGCGCAATGATCGGTGCGCTGGCCTCCATCGTCCTGCTCAACCCCGGCATCTTCCCGATCAACGTGGGCTGGAGGATCGGCTTCTTCCTGGGCCCGATAATCGGCATCGGCGTCATCTACCTGCGCTACGTCCTTCCTGAGAGTCCGCGCTGGCTGATGACTCACGGCCGAGAGCAAGAGGCTGAGGCGACAGTGGACCAGATCGAGGAAGAGGCGCGCCGGCATGGCGTCAAGCTCGAGCCGGTGCCGGACAGCAAGGCTCTCGAGGTCAAGGGCCGCGGCGCCATTTCCTACGTCGAGATCGCGAAGGTTCTGCTTGGCAAGTATCCATCGAGGTCATTCCTGGGCTTCTCGATGATGGTGACCCAGGCGTTTCTCTACAACGCGATCTTCTTCACGTCGGGTCTTGTGCTCTCGAAGTTCTATCACATCCCACCCGACAGGCTTGGCATCTACTTCTTTCCCTTCGCCGTCGGCAACCTGGCGGGCCCCCTTATTCTCGGCCCCCTTTTCGACACCGTGGGTCGGCGCGTGATGATTGCGAGCACCTACTGTGGGTCGGCGATCCTGCTCGCCATTTCCGGCTGGCTATTCGACCAGGGTGTGCTCAACGCGACCACCCAGACCGGCATCTGGTGCGTCATCTTCTTCTTCGCCTCGGCGGGCGCTTCGGCCGCTTACTTGACCGTCAGCGAGATCTTCCCGCTGGAGCTGCGGGCGCAGGCCATCGCATTCTTCTTCGCCATCTCGCAGCTGGCCGGGGGCGTCGCCGCGCCGTTCATCTTCGGAGCGCTAATCGGCAACGCTTCGAGCCGTGGACCCCTGACTGTCGGCTACTACCTGGGCGCGTCCCTGATGTTCGTCGGCGGACTGATTGCCTGGTTCTTCGGGGTCAACGCAGAGCGGCAATCACTGGAGGACATAGCTTCACCTCTGTCGGCGGTCGTGTCGCCGTCCGGCCAAACCGGCTCCGCGCCCGCCCGTTGACACGCTGAGATCGCGCCACGCGGTCCCGGGCAACCCTTGAAGGGGAGCCCGGGACCGCCCGCGTCTTAGCCCGGATCCACCGATCCACGACGGCGCCTTGGCGGCCAGGCACACCATCTCGGCGGGCCGGCTTCTGCGCTCCTCGTTCACGCAGCTAAGGCTGCGCTCACTCCGGTGCTCGGCGCCGACCCACGATCTGGCGCACCTGGACACCAACTCGCTCGCCGCGAATCGGTGGATCCGGGCTTAGCT
>CATPBP010000043.1 GCA_955652675.1 Candidatus Dormiibacterota bacterium | reverse complement strand
GTCTCGGAGGATGGGCTGGTCAAGCTGGACGCGCCGGCAGTGCTCGGCACTCTCCTCCAGCAGGTTGAGCTCCGGCCCGAGGCTCATCGTCAGCGACATGACGAGGTCCTCGCGAAGCGGGTCGATCGGCGGGTTGGTGACCTGCGCGAAGAGCTGCTTGAAGTAGGAGAAGAGCAGCTGTGGCAGCTCCGAGAGGACCGCGAGCGGCGTGTCCGTGCCCATGGAGCCATCCGGCTCCTTTCCTTCAGCGGCCATCGGTAGCAGCAGCAGCTGCACGTCCTCGAGGGTGTAGCCGAAAGCGCGCTGGCGCTCCAGGAGTGGCGCCGGCTCGACCGGCGCCTCCAGGTGTCCCGCGGGCAGGTCGCCGAGCCGGAGCGTGCCTTCCTCGGCCCAGCGCCGGTAGGGCCTGGCCTGGATCACCGGCCTCTTGGCCTGTTCGTCGTCCAGCACTCGCTGCGCGGCGGTGTCGACGACTAGCATCCGGCCGGGTTGCAGCCTACCTCTGCGGGTCACGTCCTCCGCTGGGATGTGCAGCACGCCCTCTTCGGAGGCCAGAATGACGCGGCCGTCGCGCGTGAACGAGTAGCGAGCGGGGCGCAGCCCGTTGCGGTCGAGGGTCGCGCCGATCAGCCTGCCGTCCGTGAAGGCGATCGCCGCCGGCCCATCCCAGGGCTCCATCAAGGCGCTGTGGTAGCGATAGAAGCCTCGCCGGTCTGCCTCCATCAGGTCGTCGTTCTCCCAGGCCTCGGGCATCATGAGCATGATCGAGTGGGGGAGAGTCCGCCCCGAGAGCACGAGCAGCTCCAGCGCGTTGTCGAAGGCGGCGGAGTCGCTTTCGCCGAGCACGATGGGCCGGATCCCGTCGAGGTCGGGTCCGAAGACCGCGGACTGCAGCTGGCTCTCCCTGGCCCGCATCCAGTTGAGGTTGCCGCGCAGCGTGTTGATCTCACCGTTGTGCGCGATGTATCGGTAGGGGTGGGCCAGGCGCCAGCTGCCCATCGTGTTGGTGCTGAAGCGAGAGTGGACGAGCGCCAGCGCGCTCGCCAACCTCGGGTCTTGAAGGTCCAGATAGAACTCGGAGACCTGGGGACCCTTGAGCAGGCCCTTGTAGACCAAAGTGGACCCGGAGAGGCTGGCGAGATAGCAGGCGTCCGCTTCCCCGTGCGCCTCCAGGATCCTCCGGTGCAGGCGGCGGCGGATGATGTACAGCTTTCGCTCGAAGGCCTCCTTCTCCTTGCCCCGCCGGTCGAGGAAGACCTGGCGGACATGTGGAGCGGCAGAACGGGCGAGCTGGCCGATCTGGCCCAGGGCCACGGGCACGTCCCTCCAGCCCAGCACGGGCTGCCCGGCCTCGGCGGCGATGCGCTCCAGCTCCAGCTCGCAGAGCCGCCGCCGATCTGAATCGCTGGTCAGGAAGAGCATGCCGACGGCGTAGTCGCCGGCTGCCGGAAGCTCGACGCCGACGCGGCTGCATTCCTGCCTCAGAAACTCGTGGGGAACCTGGAGGAGGATGCCGGCGCCGTCGCCGGTCTCGGGGTCGCTCCCGGTGGCGCCGCGGTGCGCCAGGTGGCGGAGGATCTCCACGCCCTCCTCGACGATCTCGCGTGAGGGGCGGCCGTCGATTCGCGCCACAAATCCGAGGCCGCACGACCCGTGATCGTGCCCCGAATCGTGGAGGCGGATGGGCGCTCTCAAGCTGTGATACCCCCGGCTGGCTTGGCGACGGCCGCAGGCGACGGCGGACGGCAAAGTCTAGACGGGGCCGGACCGAGATTCGTGGTGTGGACCACACGATTCCGCGGCGCCGCTGACCGTCCCTTGAGAACGGAGGATCCGGACTGACCCAGGTACCGATCGGCCGCCGGCCGTGGTGCCTGGTCAGACGTGACTCTGGTCAAAGCAAGAACGGATCTCAATGATCGCGAGCGCTGCGCCGTACTCTCGCTGACGTAGTAGCGCCGGATCACTCCCTCTTTGCGGTCACGTCCGTCAGTCACCTCGGTCGAGCTCTCGTAGGCCATGTTCAGCAACGAACGCCGCATTTCATTCGCCCAATCGAGGGCCAGGTGGAGGTCCTTGAATACGCGCTCGTGGTAACCATCCTCGCAAGCCGGGTACGTGACCGCGACATGCCAGTGCACCTTGAGATGCCGGTGCTCTGACTCGACACGCTTCCTCGGTTGGTCCGGAGCCGCCAGCCGAGACCCCCGTCCAGACGTGAGAGACGACAGCAGCCTGCGCACTATTGGCTCTGTGACACTAGAAGAGCGGATCGCTCAGAAAGCGACAGAGGCGGTTAAACATACCGGACGCCACCTGCACGCCTGATTCCGGCACCCTCAAGTCGAAGGTGGGGAAGCTCCGATGTTGCGGTAGCAGTTTCCGAGGCTACCGGCCTATCCTCAGGGCCTCCAGCATGCCGTGCAGGTGCGCTGCGGCGCTCTCGATGTCATCGTACTTGCGTTGACCTGCTCTCACTTCGGCAGACAGGGCACCGCACCTATGCACCCGTTCAAAGTCCCCGTACGGAAATTTGTATCGGGCCTTCGTATCGGAACCGTGGTCGGGATCGATCCCCAGGTACCACTTTCCATATTCTCCGAAGCCATGCTGCTGGATGTATTCGTTCTCTTTCTGGGCGGATGGCTGATGTTCGCTCCACATGTCGCGCTCATCAAGGACCGCCTGCCCCTGCCGTATCAGCTCTTGCGCGTGCTGGAACGCCTGGTCGTTCAATCGTGTCGCCATGGCTAAACCTCCGTACCTTTCACTGCAACTTACTTTAGCGAGGCCGTAAACGCAGCGCAGAAAGGGAGGACACGATGTAGTCCCGCCCCTTCTTGGGGAGGGTGAGAAAGGGGGTCCTTTTAAAATAGTCGGGGCTGCCGTGCAAAGCCGCCCGGATACTCTCCGACACAGCCTAACTGTATCTTGGCTGCTTCGAAAGGATCCCCTCCCAGCCCTCCCCCGCAAAGGGGGAGACATCCCACCTGCGTAAGAAGTCAAGCCGCGGCTTGCAAGAGCGGCCAGGCTAGCTCCTCTCGGTAGAGCTGACGATGATCAAGGCAGCCGTGAAGGATGCCGACGAAGCGG
>CATPBP010000042.1 GCA_955652675.1 Candidatus Dormiibacterota bacterium | reverse complement strand
GCCACGACCGTCGTCGGATCCAAGGTCATCTGCACTTCTCCCGGGGGTGTGCTGTTGGTTCAGAGGCGGAAAGAAGGCACCACCCCGATCGACGTACAGCCTGGCCGCCTGGACATCACCTGGCCGTGACCGCCGCGTGACGGCCGCGTGACGAGGTTACCCTGCGGCCCTGCCGTCGAAGCCAAATGAACTCGGGTGAGCCCGCCGTGGCGGATCCGGGAAGAGGGGCAGCCGCAGCCCAGCGCCATCCTGCATCCCCTCTTGGGGCTGAGCTTGGCTGGGAGCGCCCTCGGCTGAGCTGCCCTGGATGCTTACCTCGGGGCTCGCGCGACGAGCCTGCGGGCTGAGACGCGGCTCAGCGACGTGCGATGCGAATCGCGAACCGCCATGGCCACCAGAACCAGAGCAATGAGCGTCGACAGCCCTCCCCAGACCACTTGCCCTACCCAGTTCTCAGCCGAAATCTGGACTGCCCAACCGAAGAAGAAGACGGCGATCGCTGACAGCGTCAGTATTGGCCAGAAGTACAAGCTGTCGCGGGCATCACTCAGATGGGGGATTCTCACGGGTTCAGTCCTCTTCGCCCATCGGATCCGCCGGAGCAATGCCGGCCGTCCCTACAGGAGGTGGACCGCTAGGAGGGCAACGGAGCGATCCCGGCCTTTTACTGTTTATTCCCCTCGGGGCCGGTCGTCAAACAACCTTCAGCAACCAGAATCGGGCACGCCGCTGCAGCCTGACCCGGGCTAAGCCGCTCGCACGCCGGCAGCGATGGCGCGTGCCACGACATCCGCCGCGACGGCCTCGACCGCATCGTATGGCGCGGCAACCCTGCCCGTGGCAAGACAAAAGACCGTGTCGCCGTCGTACATGGTGTGCGCCGGACGAACGGCCCGCGCGATCCCGTCGTGCGCCACGGCCGCCACGCGGTTTGCCTGCTCCTTGGTCAGCCCCGCGTCGGTCACGACGACCCCGATCGTGGTGTTCGCGCCGGCCACCAGGCTTGAGGCGCGGTCCCACTGCGTCAGCGGCGCCACCCACTCGTGGCGCTCGTCGTCCCAGATGCCACCCACGCTGTTCGCAACCATCACCGCCGCAACGATCGCGCGGTCCGCGCGGGCGCTCGCCACCCCGAACCCACCTGGCAGGGCCTGCTTGCCGCCGCCGGCCTTGGCCACCATGGCGCCGGTGCCAGCCCCGACGGCTCCGATCTCGGGCTGGCGCGTCGCCGCCTGGCAGGCGGCGTAGCCGGCGTCGCCGCTTGGTCGCGCCCTCGGATCGCCCACCAGAAGGTCGAAGATGACCGCTCCGACAACGATCGGGACCCTGACCGGGCCGAGTGGGTACCCGACGCCCCCCTCCTCCAGGTAGCGCATGATCCCGCCGGCCGCATCGAGTCCGAAGGCGCTGCCGCCGGTCAGGACGACAGCGTGCGCGCGCTCGATGAGCGTGCCCGGGCGAAGGGTGTCGGTGCCAAGTGTCCCGGGAGCCCCGCCGCGAACGTCCACGCCGCCAACCGCGCCCTCCGGCGCAAGGACGACGGTGCATCCCGTGCGACCCTTCGCGTCAGTCCAGTGTCCGACCGTTACCCCCTCCGGGAGCTCCGTTTCTGGCTTGAGCTCGGTCATGGCATTCGCCTCCTTTGACCTCCGTTCACCTGCGTTTTGGGAGCTGGCAAGGTCTCCTCACGATCTCGAAAGTGGGTCCGGGTTCTGGCTGCGCAGGCCTCGTCGCCGCGCTCGGCACACGGCTGCTGCTCCTGACGCAACCCAGCCGGAGTCTCAGGAGGGCGGCAGCAGGACGTAGAGTCCGCCGACCTGCGCTTCCACATCGATGGGCGACTGACCGATGGCTTCGCTGTCGGCATACACGTTGACGGGCGGGTCCGTTTCCATGTGAAGACGGCGGAAGCTCAACACCGGCGAGACCGGCCGCCGTCGAAGCACGGCAGCAACTATCCTCCGGAGCAGGTCGAGGGGCGACGAGGCGGCATGCACGGAAAGCTGAAGGACCGGTTCTACCGGGCTCGTGCTGGCCAGTGGAAGTCGCGCTCCGGTCGCCGGCGTGTTCGCGAAGACCAGGGAGAGCGCGCTGCCGCTGAGCGTGAGGTCGCCGCTGAGGCGGTAACGGAATTGGCGTGCTCCCACCAGCTCCTGCAGGCGCCGACCCAAGTCTCCAAAGGCCAGGTCTTTGGCTGCCTCACCGAGCGTGATGGCAGCGCCGAACATGCCCGCCGTCGCAGCCTCCAGGAAAGGTTCGCCGTTGACACGCCCAATGGTGACAGGCGTTGGGCGGCCGTGGCGCGCGGCCTGGATCGCCGCCTCGAGGTCCATGGGGATGCCCAGCGATCTTGCGAAGTTGTTGAACGTCCCCAGCGGAAGGATGCCGAGCGGGTGATCCGTCCCGGCCAGGCGACGCGCGACGAACCGGACGGTGCCATCCCCTCCCGCGACGATGACCTTTGCGCCGGGCGTCAGCAACGAGAAGAAGTCCTGCTTGGGGTCGAAATCGAGCACCAGGTCGGCTTTGAACACCTCGTGCAGGCGATACTCGATCTCCTGCGTGACGGAGCCCGCCGCACTGCTTACCAAAACCACACTCGACGCCGTGCGTTCCTTCACCATGACATCGGCATGAAACTACGCCGCCGTCCCAGGCAGACGCTCGACCGGAGACTGTTCGGCGCCATCAACCGCCTTCCTCACACGAAGTATCTCGACGAGCAGATCTCACTCCTCTCCGACCTCGGGAAGGGGGTCGGATGGACGGCAGGCGGCGCCTGGCTGGCACTCCGGGACGGCTCTCGAGGCCAACGGGCTGCGGCGGCCTCCGTGGGTGGCCTGCTCGCCGCCGTAGCCCTGGTCCAGGGACCCGTCAAGGCGTCATTCCCCCGCAATCGGCCTTCGTTCCGGCACCAGAAGGTTGCCGTTGTGGTCGGCGAGCAGCCTCTGGACACCTCGTTCCCGTCCGGGCACACGGCTGGCTCGTTCGCGGCGGCCGTGGCACTCTCAAGCGTCTACCCGAAGGACCGCCCGCTGCTTCTCCTGCTCGCCTCGGCAGTGGGAGTCTCCCGCGTGTACCTCGGCCACCACTTTCCGAGCGACGTGCTGGTGGGGGCCGCCGCGGGCGCCGCCGTCGGCATGCTGGCCTCGCGCCTCGCTCATCTGCGCACCCCGGGCGAACCCGCAGCGTCTGACTGAGCTGCCCGACGGCGGTAACTCAGGCAGTGTCCACTGCCGCGTGTCGCCAGGCGCGAACCTGCTCGGACCTTGTTAAAGACGCGCCAGTGCCCAGAGCAGAGAATGGGACGGTGGAGGGCCGATCTTCTGTAAAGCCATCTGTGCTCCGCCGAGCCTCCGCGGCGCTGGCTCTGGTGGCGTTTGCCCTGGCGCTCACGACGGTGGTAGTCGGGTTCATCCGGCGCCCAATCCTCCTGCCCGTCGTCGTCGCCGCAGTCCTCGTGGCCGTTTTCTCAGGCTGGGTCTCGCTGGTTTCTCGCGGCACCCGACGCTGGGTCGCCGCGGCGGTCGCAGTCATCGCACTCATCAGCCTGCTCGCGTTCATGGGCGTGAAAGCGCTTGCCAGCGCGGCCGCCGTCGTGGGTCTCATGGTCGTTTGCAACGCGGCAGCCCGGATCGCGTTCGGTCACGAGCAAGCCCTGGTTGCGGCCGCCGTACCGCCGGGGCACCGGGTCCCAGGTGCACGACGCGGGGTGCTCTTCATGAACCCGAGGTCCGGCGGTGGGAAGGTGGCACGGTTTCACCTGCTCGAGGAAGCTCGGCAGCGGGGAGTCAAGCCGGTAGTCCTACAGCCCGGGGACGATCTGCGTGCGCAGGCAGAGCAAGCGGTGGCTGAGGGCGCCGATGTAATCGGCGTGGCCGGCGGCGACGGGTCGCAGGCGCTCGTCGCCGATGTGGCCCGCACACATGACCTTGCCTTCGTCTGCATTCCGGCCGGTACCCACAACCACTTCGCGCTCGACCTTGGGCTCGACCGGGACGACGTGGCCGCCGCCCTCGACGCCTTCGGCGAAGCCGTGGAGCGGCGGGTCGACCTGGCAACCGTCGCCGGCCACGTGTTCGTGAACAACGCCTCGTTGGGCCTGTACGCCGCCATCGTGCAGTCGGGGGCCTACCGCGGCGCCAAGCTGGGCACAGCCATCGACATGCTGCCGGACCTCATCGGTCCCGACGCCCCAGACTTCGACCTCCGATTCGGGGGTCCCGATGGCGAGCAGCAGGAGTCGGCCGACGTGCTGCTCGTGTCGAATAATCCCTATGCGGTGCGAAAACTGGCCGGGGCCAGTTCCAGGCCCCGCCTGGACTCCGGGGTACTCGGGGTCGTGGCAGTGAGGGCAAATCGCCCAGGCGACCTCTCGGCCCTGCTCGCGCTGGAGGCCGGCGGGGCCGTCCATCGATACCAAGGCCTGCGCCAGTGGACCACGCCGGCCTTCAAGGTCGACTCATCGAAGAGCGTGCCGGTCGGCCTCGACGGTGAGGCGATGCTCATCGAGCCGCCGTTGGAGTTCCGTACGCTCCCCGGGGCGCTCCGCGTGCGGCTGCCCCAAGGCGCTCCCGGTGCGTCGCACACGGTCGTGTACGGACTACGAGAGACGCTTCTTGCGCTCTTTCGGATCGCCATGGACCGTCCGGCCGTCCCCGATCCCCAGACATAGCGGATCGATTAGCCAGTGCCTCTCCTCCACAGGCGCGTTGCTCAGCGGAGGCGCTTGGTGGGATCCCGTAGGTCGGTGTGGAACGCGTCAAAGCTCGTTGGGGGCGTCAGCGTGGATCGCCTGGCCGAGCAGAAGTTCCACAAGATCGACGTCCGGGCGAACACGGGCTAGGTGCCGAGGGAAGCGCCACGACGATGGCAGGGGACGAATAGTTCGCGTACCGGCACTAG
>CATPBP010000041.1 GCA_955652675.1 Candidatus Dormiibacterota bacterium | reverse complement strand
GCACGCCGAGACGGCGACCGAACTGGTCCAGGGCAACGGCGACGTGCTGATCCTGGTGAGTGTCGACTCCCAGCGTGATGAGGACCTCCGCCGACTCGGCTGTGGCCATCGAGCTACCCCCTGCGTCGTAGTCATGGCACGTCAGGCGAGGACGGCGGACACTACTGCGAGGAGGCCAGCAGCCAGGCCCTTATAAAGTCACGTCCGACCCGCCGCGTGCAGGTGACGCCTTCCCGGTCCGTTGGCGACTCGCTAACCGGGCACCAAAGGCCGGTACATTTCTGGGCCAGGCTGGCGAGAAGGCGTCGCTCAGATCCTCGCAGTACGTTTCGGGTCCTATCTTCCTCACGTCCCAGATCAAGCGCCTGCGCCTGGAGCTGCCCACGAGCTCGTGGTTCCGCGACAGCTCCATGCCGCCAGGGCGGTAACGGCTGATCAGTCCCGCGGGGACATCGGCGGTCCGACGTTCCGCAGGCCGTAGCTATCGGTGAGCTGGTCGAGCATCGCGATGTCCGGCGGCGCGGGGGGCGGCAGCCCAGGGCCTTCGGCCGGTCTCCCGCCCTCGATGTGGAAGCGCTCAAAGCCGCCCGGTAGGACCAGCTCCAGGATCTTGGCCGGCGCATCGCCCTCCACCACGAACGAGTGGGGGATGTCCCTGGGCAGGAACACGAACGAGCCCGGCCCTGCCTCGAACCGCCGGTCTCCGACCTGGTAGCTCACCCTTCCCTCGATCACGTACATCGGCTCGTCCTCACGGCTGTGGACGTGCAGCGGGGGCGAGAAGCCCGGCGGGACCACGACCTCGATCAGGCCGAGGGCTCCGTCGGTGGTCTCCGCCGTGGCCAGCACGGTCATGCGGGTGGCAAGGAACCAGACCGCCTCCCCGCTGTCTCGATCGGTCATCCATGGGCTCCGAGTCTCAGTGTGCGCCATCTCTACCTCCATTTGAGCAGGATTCCTGCCTATAGTGTCAGGATTCCTGCCTATAATGTCAAGCATGGCTAAGTCGGACGAGCACGACGAGATCATGATCGGCGCTCTCGTGTCGACCGTCTGGCTCGAGCTCAGACACCGAGTGAACGCCGCGCTGGCCGCCGCCGGATTCGACGACTACCGGCCGACGCACGAGTCCGTCTTCCAGTGGCTTGGACCCGACGGCGACCGAGTAAGCGACCTTGCCCAGCACGCGGGCATGACGCGGCAGTCGATGGCGGAGCTGGTCGACTATCTCGAGGCTCACGGCTACGTCGAGCGCGTCCCCGATCCCAGCGACGGACGCGCAGTGCTCGTCCAGCGCACGGACCGGGGCTGGATGGTGAACCGCACCGCCCGACGGGTGGTCGAGGAGACGCAGGCGGAGTGGGCGCGCGCGCTCGGCCGCGAGGAGTTCGACCACCTGCTGAGCCACCTGCGGCGGCTGGCCGGCGTGATCCAGCGGCCTGCGCGCGTCGCGGGCCACCCCCGAACCAGAAGAGGCGCGAGATGATCGTCAGGCTTGCTCGTTTCGACCCGATGCCGCCGGAGGTGGAGGCGGCGATGCTGGACAACATCCGTGTGCGGTTCCGGGCCGCCCTCCAGGCACAGGATGGCCTGGAGGGCGTCTACTGGGCGCGGGGCGAGGACGGCACCTGGCTCTCGATTTCGTTCTGGGAGAGTCTGGAGGCGTCGGATCGGGCAGGCCGCGAGGCGAACGCGGTACCCCTGCTCCCGCACCAGCGGTCCAAGCTGATCCCGTCCCCGGCTTCGGTAGACACATGCGAGGTGGTCGAACGGGGCTAGCGGCGCGGCGGATGCTGGCCAGGCTCGCCCGTCGCCGGCAGATCAGACGCACGCCTGCGCCTGGCGGGCGACGGTAAAGACAGATCGGAAATGCTTCGATTGGGGCGAAATGGTTCGCATGCTGTACCGGAGCTCAAGAGGGCAGCCTGTTTAAACGGGGTCAGCGACACGAGCGGGCGGCCTTTCCCCGACACGAGCAGCCCTCATGCGACACCGGCGATGCCCTGATCTGTCACGAGCGACGGAGCACCTCCTCGGTGGACGAGCTGAGGGGTTTCACTCAGGATGAGGCGGAGCGGCTGCAGGCGCGCTCACTGCCGCTCCTCGGCGGGTGAGGACGCTTCTCCCCCTCCTTCCAGCCCCAGCTCGGGCGGCCAGCTTGGGCCACCAGGGGTCTTCCTGCCCCTCCAGCTGGCGCACATAGATGGAGGGGGTGGCCAGGTTCGAGTGGTCGAGCGCCGCCTGCACCGCCTCCAGCGGCGCCTCCACCCGACGCAGGCGGGGGCGTAGCTGTTGCGGATTTCACGGGTAGTGGGCCACCCACCCCCCGAGGAAGGACGCGGATAGCGACGGTGTGAGGTAGATCGGGCTCGGCATTCTCGCCTTGGACAGTCCCAGCAGACGTTCAAGGAGAGACGCCGATGCCCCGTCCCCGCTCCGCCATGCGCAAGATCCGAGAAGTCCTACGGGCGGTACGCCGCCCAGAGGCGGCAGGAGCGAGGACTCGGTAAGCCGGAGACGTTCGACTTCCTGGGCTTCACGCACATCTGCGGGAAGACCCGGGAG
>CATPBP010000040.1 GCA_955652675.1 Candidatus Dormiibacterota bacterium | reverse complement strand
TCCCGATCTCGTGCTCTCCGGGGTCAATCGCGGGCGCAATGCCGGTGAGGACGTGATCTACTCCGGAACCGTTGCCGGTGCGGTGGAGGGTACCATCCTGGGCATACCCTCGTTTGCGCTCTCGCAGGCTTATCGATCCCGCAATGGCCAGCAACCGCACTGGGCCACTGCGGTCCGTTTCGCCTCCGGCATCATCAGACGCGTGCTCAAGGCCGGCATCCCGCGCGACGTCCTGGTGAACATCAATTTTCCCGACTGCGCTCCGGACGCGGTGAAGGGAATCGCAGTGACCACCCAGGGCCGTAACCGGCAAGAGCGGCTGCAGATAGACGCACGCCAGGACGGTCGCGGCAACGCGTATTACTGGATCGCCTACGTGCGCGGGCGCGCCCTGCAGCCTGCGGATGGAAGCGACATCTATGCGCTGGCGGACAATCGCATAGCCATAACCCCCCTGCGGCTCGATATGACGGATGATCCCTTCATGACGCGATTGGCAGGATTGTTCGACCAGGCGCCGGAACAGGAGCGCCAGGAGAAGGCAGGCAGTGGCTTGCGCTCGTAGATTGGAACTCGGATGAGCGTTACTGCGTCACGAAGTTTTCGCCGCAGCCGTGCCTCGCGCCGTCATCCTGAAGCGCGAGCGAGCATTAGCGAGCGAGCCTCGAAGGATGGCGGCGCGGGAGGTAGCGGTCGGTCGGGGCTGTCACCCTTCGAGGCTCGGCGCGCAAAGGCGCGCGCCGAGCGCCTCAGACCGTATGTCCCTTTCCTTCGAGAGGCGACTCACCCTCGATGCGGTTACGAGGGTTGCCCGGATTGGCCGGGTAGAGCCTCAAGCAAGGAAGGTGAGTCATGAGCGATCATAGCGAAGCTTTCGTGGCGTTCGATACCTCGAAGTTGCGTAATGCGGTCGCGATTGCGGATGGCGGTCGGGCGGGTGAGGTTCGTTTTCTCGGCGAGTTCGAGAGCAGCACTACGGCGACGAGCAAGCTGGTTCGCAAGCTTGCGGCCAAATACCAGCGGGTCACGTTCTGCTACGAGGCCGGGCCCACGGGCTATGAGCTGCATCGGCAAATCAAAGTGCTCGGGCACGAGTGCATTGTAGTTGCGCCATCGTTGATCCCAAAGAAACCGGGCGATCGCGTGAAGACCAACCGACGCGATGCCGTGAGCCTGGCGAAGCTCTTGCGCGCCGGCGAGCTGACCGCGGTGTGGGTTCCGGACTGCCGTCACGAAGCGGTGCGTGATCTCACGCGAGGGCGCGAGACCGCGGTGATTGATCTGCGCTCGAAACGCCAGCAGCTATCGGCATTCCTGCTGCGCCAGGGGCGCTGGTATCCGGCGGGCAAGAAGACCTGGACCAAGGCGCACATGAACTGGCTGGCGAGCCAGAAGTTCGAGCAGCCGGAGCGGAGCATCGTCTGCGAAGAAATGATGTTTGCAATCCGCCAGGCACAAGAACGTGTGGAGCGGCTGGAGCAAGCGATCCGCGCTGCGGTCCCGGACTGGTCGCTGGCCAAGGTGGTCACCGCGTTGATGGCCTTGCGCGGCATCGACTTGATCTCGGCGACGGGGTTGCTGGCCGAGCTCGGCGATCTCTCGCGCTTTCGGACCGCACCAGAGCTGATGGGATATCTCGGCATGGGGTGCTCGGAAAGCTCAACCGGAGATACGATCAAGCGCGGTCCGATCACCAAGGCCGGCAATCGGCGAGCGCGACGCACGCTTGTGGAGTGCGCCTGGAGCTATCAGCATCCGCCCCGTATCGGCATTGCCAAACAGGAGAAGGTCGCGGCGGCGTCGCCAAAGGTGCGCGAGATCGCCTGGAAGGCGCAGTCGCGCCTCAACCGCCGCTACCGAGCGCTCATCCGGAGAGGCAAGCTCAAGACCGTCGCCATCACTGCGGTCGCGCGTGAGCTTGCGGGCTTCGTTTGGGCGGTAGCTCGCGAAGCGGGCAGTGCCGAGCCTGCAACCAAGTAAGATGGGCTTTGCGGAGTAGCGAGTAGCAGATTGAGGAGCAATCACAGGGAGCCTACGCCGGGGCATGGTCCGGTGAAGATAGAACTCGTGCAATGGCGGGAGCGCAGCCACGGCAGGGGGAATTCCCGGCGTCACCCTTGTGGCCGATCGAAAGATCGACGCCCGACCTCAGACCGGGACAGCCCCAGACGAACAACGGACATGCGTGAACCCGCGAATAAGAGCTTGTTAACCGACGTCTCTAGGCTCGCTCCTACCGTTGCACGATCATCGCATCCACATCCCTCGCACGGAGTTCGTGCAGAGGCCGGGCTGTGGCGCGCTCGAGGCTTGACATGGGACATAAGAGGGTGACGGCTCGAGCCGTCCCTGACAGCCATGGCCTACCTGCAAATTCTGGTGAACGGGATCGTGCTCGGGGCGCTTTACACCTGCCTCGCAGTGGGATTCTCGCTGGTGTGGGGCGTGTTGAACATCATCAACATGCTGCACGGCTCGCTGATCATACTGGGCGGCTATCTCACCTTCTTCGCCTGGCACAGCTTCGGCATCCATCCCTTGGTGGCGTTACCCGTTGTTGCGCTTGTTCTTTTCGCCATCGGTTATCTGACCCAATTGCTGCT
>CATPBP010000039.1 GCA_955652675.1 Candidatus Dormiibacterota bacterium | reverse complement strand
TCGTGGCCAGGCCAGGGTTCGAGATCGGCCCGGGCGGCAGGCCCTTGTGCAGGTAGGTGTTGTACGGCGTGTCCTGAAGAGTCTCGGGCCTGGTCACATTCTCGTGCCACTTGCCGAGCCCGTAGAGCACTGTCGCGTCAACCTGGAGGAGCATGTCCTGGGCCAGGCGGTTGTAGTAGATGCCGCACACTGTCGCACGGTCGGGGTCCTTGTTGACCTCTCTCTCGGTCATGGAGGCCAGGATTATCAGGTCGTACATGCTGACCGCCGGCCGAGCCGCGGTCGATTTGCCGGCCTGCGCCCGCAGATCAGGGCTGAACACCTGGTCGAAGCGGTCCAGCTGCACCTTCACCAGGTCACGGGCCGTGGCCGACTTGGCGAGTCGGTAGGTGTCTGGAAAGAGGAACCCCTCGAGGTTCCTGCCGGCAGGCCTGTCTCCCAGGAACGCATAGCGCCAGCTCTTGTCGTTGGCCGCCGCGACGTACTCGGCGGCGCTTCCCAGGCCGGCTCGCGCGGCGGCCTGCGACATCAGCTGGAGGGTGTAGCCCTCGGGAAACTGCACCGCCGCCTGGCTGGGCTTGCTGTTCTGGAGCTCGTCGGTGATCTGCGCCATGCTCATGTTGCGGTCGAGCACGAAGTCGCCCGCCTGGAGCCGGCTTCGCGCCCCGGTGTAGCGCAGGTAGTAGATGAACACGTCCTTGTTCCGGATCAGGCCCTTGGCCTGGAGGTCCTGGGCCAGCTGGTCGGGCGACTCCCCTTCGTCGATGTGGAGGGTCACCGGCTGCGAGCGCACTGACATCGGGGTTCGAACCTGCTGGTTGAGCCAGTCGTAGCCCTGGCTGCCGGCGTAGCCGCAGCCGGCAAGGAGCAGGACGAGCACGATCAGCTTCTTCAACCCTCCTCCTCCAGCAGGGCCAGGACACGATCGAAGTCCTCTCCCTCCACGGACTCGAGGGTCCCCATATGCTCCTTCAGCAGCAGCACCTCATCCGGGTCGTTCACGGCCTCGACCAGATAGTAGGTCGCTCCCTCCACGTCGAAGGCGTCGTGGAGCCGGAACCGGCGTTCCACGCCGTCCTCGTCGACGAGCGTGAGCTCATCGGCCTCCACGAGACCTTCCTCTGGCGTCGAGATGCCCTTGCAGAAGCAGCGCGGCGGCGATCTGGTCCGAGAGCTGGCGGCGTCTCGCCCGCCTCTCGCCCGCGGCGATGAGCGCCCTTTCCGCGGCCACGCTCGTCAGGCGTTCGTCGACCATGTGAACGGGCATGCCGCTGGTTTCTCGGAGCCGCCTCGCGAGCTGCCGTGCGGCGCGGGCCTCCGGTCCCTCGGAACCGTCCATCCGCGCCGGCAGGCCGACGATGAGCTCCTCTGCCTCCTGCTCTGTGGCGAGCATGGTGAGGCGCTCCGGCAGCGTGGCCTCAGGCTGCGCAGGGATCCAGCGGAGCGGACGGGCGATGGTGCCGCTGGGATCGCTCACCGCCACGCCCACCCGCTTCTCCCCGGGGTCGATAGCCAGGACCCGGGGCATCAGCCCGAACGGGCCGCCGGCGCCTGCGAGACGACGTACTGGAGGTCTATTCGGGAGCCGGCCAGCGGCATGACGGGCAGCTTGAACGGCGACTGGTCGATCTGCACCGAACGAACCCCGGGAAGCTTGGCCAGGTCCGCCCGCGCCCTGGTCGTCGATTTCCCAGGCAGCTGGCTCTTGACCTTGCTGAGGTCCAGCTTGGGTGCGAGGTAGGCGTTCGCGGTGCCCTTGAAAGTCAGGTGGCCTCCGGCGGTGGCCGAGGTGATCGTGTAGTCGATCTTCGCCTTATTGCCAGTGAGCTGCTGACCGGCTGGCAGGCTCTTTTCGATCAAGCTGCCGAAGGCCCTGTTGACCTCGTCCGCCTGGTAGAAGGCGCCTTCCAGCTTCAGGGTCATTGTGGCCGTGAAGTCGCTGCCCTCGTCGTCCACCTTCTTGCTGGGCTTGAAGTCCGAAATTAGCGTTACGGGTGGGTCAGCCAGCTTTTCACCGGACTGGACCTGCTTGGCGAGATCGTCGGTCGCCTGCTTCCGGAGGCCGGTCTCCATGGTGGAGCGGGCCGCCGCGAAGTCCGTCGTTGAGACGACCGTCTTCTTCTGCTCGTCGGTGCCCCCGGTGGTCGCCGAGAGGACCGCGGAGACGCATCCTCCCGCATCGCCCGCGGGCTGCAGGGTCACCGCGCCTCCAGGGATGTTGCCCGCCGCTCCCGGCGCCTTGGCGACGGCCGGCGCCCCGGCAGTCGCCGGGGGCCCGAATGCGGACTTGGGCTGGATCGTCACCGCCCCCTTCTGCGCAAACGGCACTGGTCCTCCCACCAGCACCTGCCCGTCGGGCACGACGAATCCCGTCGGACAGTTGTTGGTGTAGGCGACCGTCCCTGTCGCCACGGCTCCGGGGATCGTCTTCACGCCGGTCGCCTTCTGAGTGACGCTGGCATCCCGGCTCACGGCCACCGTCCGTACCCGGATTGGGGCCTTGTTCGGTTCGGCGCTGACCTCCACCGGTGCGTTGTAGGGCGCCGCCTCGGTCACCAGGGTGACCTTGGCCGAGGGCACGAACACGACCATCGCGACCAGGCCCACGCCCAGCACCAGCATGGCGCCGGCGTAGAGGATGATGCGGCTCGGCCGCTGGGCCGCCAGTCGCGAAGGAAGTGGCTTGGGCGCCGTGACCTTGATGCGCGGCGGCCGCCGGGATGTGGTGGCCTTGCCCGGCGGCGGCACCACGCGCACGGGCGGCTGCCGCGGCCTGACCGAGACTGGGGGCACCGCTGGCGGCGTGGGTTCGACGGCCCCGGGGGGCGCCGGCGCGGACGTCTGCCCGGCCGGGGAGATGGAAACCACACCTCCTCCGGTGGACGGCGAACCGGGTTCTCCGGCGGCAGGAGAAGCCGGTATCAGGGGGGGGACCAGGCGCACCGAAACCTTCTTGGGGACATTGCCAACTTCGGCCGGCTGGACCGGCTGGGCCGGGAGAGGCACGACCTTCGCTGTCGGGGGCGTCTCCCCGACGCTTTCGGGGACAGGTGCGTAGTGGTCGACTCCACGATAGGCCGTGAACCCGCTCTCCTCCGCCATCCGCTGGACCGCAGGGTCGGGCGAGATGATGGCGACGTGCTTGCCCATCCGGGTCGCGTAGTCCCGGAGCAGCTGGAAGTTGAAGCGGCTCTGGGCGAAGCGTGAGCGCGCGGGCAGCACCAGGGGGACCTCGGAGGCCTCGGTGCGCTTGATCCGCTCGATGACCGCGGGGATCTCTTCCTCGGTCTCGATGAAGATCGGGTTCGCGGCCAAGTCAGCTACCGCTCAGGTCTGGCGGGGCTCATGCCCTCATCGCCTTCAGCACACCGCGCATGACCGAGCTGACCAGATCCCGATCCTCCGACTCGAGGCGGAGACCGTGATTGGCAAGGCCCATCGGCCCCACGTCCTGTGCCGAAGTGAGCTGCCCTGTCGAATCGATCAGGCTGCTCACCTCGTACGGGCCGAGGAGCCGGGAGTTTGGTTCGCGTGCGAAGGGCAACCCCTCCGCCCAGGCATTCTTCCGAAGCTCGTTCATCAGCTCGGGCAGCAGACTTCCGCCGCCGCAGAGGTAGATATTAGTCGGTAAGCCCTCTCCTCTGGCGAGCTCGCGAAGGCAGAGAGCCAGTCCACGCAGCTGGACCTCGACGTCGGCGAGCAGGAGCCGGCTCACCTGAACGTCCTGCTCCGGGACCAGCAGGCCTTCGGCGTGGCGCAGCTTTCGCGCTTCCGCCTCCTCGTACGAGAGCCCGAGCTCCTTGGCAAGGCGGCGCGTGAAGGCGCGCCCGCCGAGGCTGAACATCCGGGTGCCCTCCACCCCGCCGCCGCGCAGCAACGCCACGTCCGTGGTACCGCCGCCGACGTCGACGAAGACGCCGCCCTGCTCCCAGGCGTCGTCGGCTGCACAGGCGCGCGCCAGCGCGTAGGGATGCGCCACCATGGCGGCGATCTCCAGGTCCAGCTCGCGCGCCAGGGTCTCGACGGCCGAGACCTGGGTCATCGGCGCGAAAGTGTTGAAGACGGTGACCTCGAGGTTGCGGCCCTGGAATCCCACCGGGTTGGTGACCGGATAGCCGTCCATGCGGACCTGGGTGATTGCTGAGTGGACGAGCCTGGCCTCCACCTCGCCGTAGGATCGCTCCAGCTCGAGCAGATGCTGCGCCTCCCTGAGGGCGCGGCGCTCCACCAGCTGCAGCATGTTGCGAAGCTCGGACTCTCGGACGTTGACGGTTGGCCGCTCCCTGGGGTAGGCGATCGAGGACGAGAAGCCCTTCACCAGCTCTCCGGCGATCCCGATGACCGCCTGGCCGGGGACGGTCCCCGCCATGTCCTCGGCGGCTTCAAGGGCGCGGTCGCAAGCGTTGATCACCAGGTCCAGGTTGGAGATGGCGCCGTTCTCCATGGCATCCGGGTGTTGTGGCTCACGCCCAACCCCCAGCACGTGGCCGACCGGGCCGTCGCGCCGGACCACCAGTACCTTGATCAGCTCGGTGCCGACGTCGAGCGCCGTGAAGTGACGGTAGTAGTCGTCGCGGCTCTTGAGAAATTTGAACTGACTCACTTCAACGCAGCCTCCACGAGGTCGAACGCCTCCGGCGCTGGTTTGGTGAGCTTGCCCTGCGCCATCTCGGGCCTGCCTCCGCCGCGGCCGATAAGCGGCACCAGGCCGGTCGCCGGGTGCTGGCCGGCGAGGTCGCGCGAGACCTTGACGACGAAGTTGTCGGCGCTGGACACCACCACCACACCGGACCCGCCTAGAAATTCCAGGAACCGATCGGCCCAACCGCGCAGGTCGTGGTCGCCATCCGCGGGCACTTCTTCGAGCGCCAGCGGCACGCTCGCCTCCCGGCGGCGCGGTCCTCCCTGCGCCCCCTTGAGGTGGGCGGCGCGAAGCTCGTCTCGCAGCCGCTCGAGCTGGCGCTCCGACTCCTTCAGCTCACGCCGGATCTCGGCCACCCGCGCCTCCGCCTGATCGACCGGGACGCCGAGCGAGCGCGCAAGCGCTCCAAGCTGACCCAGGCGCCTGCGCACGAGCGACTCGGCCGGCTCGCCGACCGTCATGTCGATCCGGCGCAGTCCCTGGCCGATGCTCGATTCAGAGGTGATCAGCGCGGGACCCACGTCGGCGCTGTTGGACACGTGCGTGCCGCCGCAGAACTCGCAGGTCCAGTCCCCGAAGCAGACCACGCGCACTCGATCGCCGTACTTCTCTTCGAAGAGGTGGGTGGCGCCGGTGGCGACCGCCTCCTCGTATGGCAGCACGCGGGCGTGAAGTGGGAGCGCGGCCCGAACCTGCTCGTTCACCTGAGCGTTGAGCCGCGCCAGGTCATCCTCGTCCAGCGACCGCTGGGAGGCGAAGTCGAACGTGGTGTGGTCAGGCCCCACCCAGGATCCGCGCTGCAGGTTGCGTTCCCCGGTGAGCTCCTCCAGCGCCTTGTTGAGCAGGTGTGTGGCCGTGTGGTGGCGCATGATCTGGCGGCGCCGCCCCCCGTCGATCCGGGCCTGGACCCGATCGCCCAGCTCGAGCCGCCCGATGCGGACGCGTCCCAGATGCGCGATCACGCCCTCGTAGGGCCGCTTGGTGTCATCCACCTGGACCTCTCCGTCCGGCCCGAGCAGGCGCCCGGTGTCGCCCACCTGGCCTCCCGACTCGGCGTAGAAAGGCGAGCGATCCAGGTACACCTCCACCTCATCGCCCTCGCTCGCCTGGGAGACGTCGGCCCCCTCCCGGCGCAGCCCGGTCACCAGGGCCTCGCTCTCCAGCTCGTCGTAGCCGGTGAACTCTGAAGCAGGCAGCGAGCGCAGGTCCGCCCAGCGCTGCTGGATCGAGCCACGCGAGCGCGTCCGCTGCTGCTGCATCGCGGTCTCGAAGCCCGCTTCGTCCACGGGCAGCTCTCGTTCGGCGGCCAGCTCCCGCGTCAGCTCCAGCGGGAAGCCGAAGGTGTCGTGCAGCCTGAACGCCTCGTCGCCCGGTATCTCCCCGTGCCTGGCGGCGATCTGCTCGAAGAGCTCCATGCCACGCTCCAGCGTGCGATCGAAAGCCTCGGACTCCGCGGCCACGGCGGCTCCGATCGCATCCTCGCGGTCGACCAGGTAGGGATACCTGTCTCGCATCAGCTCGACCACGGCGTGGACGCCGTCAGGCAGGGCACGGGACATTCCAAGCCGGCGCGCGTGGAGCGCCGCCCGGCGGATGACGCGCCGGAGCACGTAGCCCCGGCCCTCGTTGCCAGGGAGCACCCCGTCGCCGATCACCATGGTCATTCCCCGGATGTGATCGGCCACCACGCGCTCGGAGAGCTGGCTTCGCCGCTGCGCGGACTCGCGGACGAAGTCCATCAGTGGGGTCAAGAGGTCGGTCTCGAAGACGCTGGGGACCCCCTGGAGTATCGAGGAGATCCTCTCCAGGCCCATCCCGGTGTCGATGGCCGGGCGAGGCAGCGGCGGCAGACTGCCGTCCGGCTGCTTGTCGAACTGCGGGAAGACCAGGTTCCAGAACTCGAGGAAGCGCTCGCAATGGTCCGGGTAGCAGTCCGGTTGGCCGCATCCGACCTCGGGACCGCGATCCCACCAGAGCTCCGAGTCAGGTCCGCAGGGTCCCAGCTCCAGCCCCCACCAGTTCTCGGCGTTCTCGTAGACCCAGTCGGGCCTGACGTCCGTCTCCCGCCGCCAGACTTCCCGGGCCTCCTCGTCCGTGGGGTGGGTGGTCACCCGCAGGCGGTCTTTGGGCAATCCCAGGCCGCGCTCTCGGTCCGTCGTCAGCTCCCAGGCCCAGGGGATCGCCCGCTCTTTGAAGTAGTCTCCGGTTGGGGCGAAGTTGCCCAGCATCTCGAAGAACGTGTTGTGCCGGTCGGTCCGGCCGACCTCCTCTAGATCGCCCGTTCGAAAACACTTCTGGCAGGAGGCCAGGCGGGGTGCGGGCGGCGGCCGCAGGCCCTTGAAATAGGGCTGTAGCGGCTGCATTCCGGCCGAGATGAACAGCGTCGTCGGGTCGTCCGCGGGGACAAGGGGCGCGCTGTCCAGAATCAGGTGCTCCCGGCGCTGGAAATGCTGTAGAAAGCGTTGGCGAATTTCAGGCCCGGTCACAGAACTGCGTAAGTTTACCGGCCACCTCGCAAGGCTCTCCCTCCCCTCTGCGGGGAGGGGGTATTCATGCGGGTTCGGAGGGGATCTGTTCGCGGAGGTGTTCGAGGGCAGCCCGCTGGAGGCGAGATACGTGCATCTGGCTGATGCCGAGACGCTTGGCGACCTCCGACTGGGACATCTCGTCGAAGAAGCGCATGATCATGATTCGCCGTTCGCGTTCGTTCAGGTGCTGCATGGCCCGCTCCAGGATCTGCCGCATCTCGACCCGGTCGAGGTTGGGGTCCTCCCCGCCCACCGCCTCGGAAAGCTGGCGGCCGCCCTCCTCGGCATCCCCGCCTGTGGAAGCGTCGATGGACATGGGGGTGAAGGCCGTGGACATCTCCATCGCCTCCAGGACGTCATCGGCCTCGACCCCCAACCTGGCGGCCACCTCGCCCACCGACGGCTCCCGGCCGAGCTGGTTCTTCATCTCCTCGTTGACCCTGACCACCTGCTGGTAGAGCTCCTGCAGGCGGCGCGGGAACCGGATCGCCCAACCCTTGTCCCGGAAGTAGCGCTTGATCTCGCCCAGGATGGTGGGGGTGGCAAAGGTGGTGAACTCGTTGCCGAGCTTGGGATCAAAACGGTCGATGGCCTTGATCAGGCCCAGGTAGCCCACCTGCACGACGTCCTCGATCGGCTCCCCGCGGTTCTGGAAACGCCGCGCCAGGAAGTGCACCAGCCCTTCATAGCCCGCGACCAGCTGCTCACGGATGCGTTCGCGTTTTTCGGGGTCGCTGGTCTCCTGGTACTGCTGGTGGAGCTTGCGGAGCTCCTCTCGCTGCTGCGAAGCGGCGGAGCTCAACTGATCAGGTACTTCACCATCCGGTACCGGATCTGACGCCGCCCGCTGTCGACCTGATGGCGGAAATCGTCCACGAAGAGGCGGATCATCTCTCGAGCAAGGGCCTGCTGGACCTCGTCCTCCCGCCTTCGCTGGACTGAGCGGGCCCGTGCCGGCACCGTCAGCGCTTCTTGCGAGCGCGGCGCGATGGCCTCCACATCCACCGCGATGCCGCCCTCCGTCGAGGAGTACGTGAGCTTCAAGGTTGCCGCCTCTCCCCACATCTCTTCGGCAGCCTCGATCGTGCTGCCGCAGGCCTGGGCGACGGCTATGCCGAGCTCGTCGATCTTCTCCAGGCTGAATCCCAGCATGACGCCGAGCGATGCGGCGACGCGCTTGGCCAGCCCGACGAACTCGCCCCTGGCCGGGACCTTCAGCTCCGCAAGCTGCGCCGTGGAAGCGTCAGGCGTCAATTCGGTCTCTGTCATTGGCGATTCATGGCTGGCTGGTGGAGGATTCCAGCTCCTCGCGGCGCCGCCGAGCGGCGTTGATGCCGTCCTGGATGGCGCGGCGCATGGCGCTGTCGGGGTCGCTTGCCGCTCGGCGGGCGGTGCCGCTGAGCTCGATGGTGCGAGCCCGAAGGTTGTCGACCTGGCCGCGTCCTGGTCCCGAGGCAAGATAGGCGCCGGCGGCCATCCCCAGGGCCACGCCTATCAGAAGTCCCAAGCCGAAACCGCCGCTGATCTCTTCGTCATCCGCC
This sequence comes from Candidatus Dormiibacterota bacterium, assembly GCA_955652675.1. Lineage (GTDB taxonomy): Bacteria > Chloroflexota > Dormibacteria > Dormibacterales > Dormibacteraceae > Nephthysia. The sequence goes on along the minus strand of CATPBP010000039.1, from coordinate 33,327 downwards.
ATCCAGTCGACCTCCTCTTTCTCTGTCGTCCTGGGGCATCCCAGCGTATGAGCGCCACAGGCTGCGCGCGGCCACCTGGATTCCGTAAACGGTGGCGGAGGCACCCCGAGCGGAGCTCGAGGCCCGCTCCCCCAGGCCGTCGGTCAGCCGGGAAGCGCCCGTTCCGGCCGAACGCAAGATGACGTTGAGCGCGGCCGTGATGTCGTTGACGTTTCCCAGGCTTCCTCTGACTTCAGGTACCAACTCTCGCATCGCTTCGTCTGCCGTCTGCAGGGTTTCCTCCAACACGGCCAGGGTCCGGTGCACTCGAAGCAGTGCCAGGCAGAGCGCCACGGTCACCAGCAACGCGCACAAGCCAAGCACGGCCCAGAGGACGTTCAGCATCTACATACCCTCATTGAGCGTGTCACGAAACTGTCAAGGGAATCTTATGGGCAGCCGATCGGCCAACGGTTGGAGCGCGATCGCGAAAAGCACGGCAGGCAGCAGGTTGGCCTGCCCCAATCTGAGAGCCGGAAGCCCGAAGACGTCCCAGGCCTGCCCGAGCAGAACGCCCAGCGCGGTCATCAGGAGCGCCGCCAGGTAGCTCCGCCGGCGGTAGGGCCAGAGCGCGTAGAGCACCTGGGAGAGGATGAGGATCAGCAGCGCCGCCACGACCAGGCCCGGCTGCAGCCAGCCAAGAACCGGGGATGAGAGCCCCGCCGGAACGAGGGACGTGGGATGTCCTGATATCACTCAGGTGGGTCCCCTGCCCGGCGCATTCCAAGTCCCGACAGAAGCGGGCGTTTGGGCCGCGCTCGAGACTCCGGGGTCCCGTAGTCGAAGCTGTTGGGCAACGCGCACAGTGACCCTCGTCCCTGGCGAAGCAAATACATAGTACCGGTACCGCCTCAGCTCTTATTCCGCTGCGGCTTCAGCTGAATGCCGAGCTCCTCCAGCTGGCCCGGATCCACCGGGCTGGGGGCATCCATCATCAGGTCGACCATGGACTGTGTCTTGGGGAAGGCGATCACGTCGCGAATGTTGTCGGTGCCGGCCAGCAGCATGACGATCCGGTCGAGGCCGGGCGCGATGCCGCCGTGCGGAGGCACGCCGTACTCGAAGGCTTCCAGGAGATGGCCGAACCGAGCCAGGATGGTCTCTCGATCCAGGCCCAGGATCTCGAACACCCGCTCCTGGAGGTCCCGGTCGTAGATGCGGAGGCTGCCGCTGGCCAGCTCGTAGCCGTTGCACACGATGTCGTAGGCGTGCGCGCGGACGTCGTAGGGACGCTCGTCTATGAGCGGCAGGTCATCCTCAATGGGCCGGGTGAATGGGTGGTGCCCGTAGGTGAGGTTGCCGTCGTCGTCCTCCTCGAACAGCTGCATGGGGTAGATCCACAGGAACCGCCATTCCCCCTCGCGCACGAGGCCTCGCCGGCGCCCGATCTCCGAGCGCACCAGACCCATCACCTTCTCCGCCCTTCGGCGGCGGTCGGCGGCGACCAGGACCAGGTCGTCCGGCCCCGCCCCTGTGGCCCGTCGGATCGCCTCCACCTCACCCTCGCTCAGGAACTTGTCCAACGGCCCTCCAGGCAGCCAGGCCAGGCCCTTGCCGCCGGCGCCGCGGGCCATGATGACCAGCTCGTCGAGCTCGCGCCGCTTCATGTCCCGACCGCCGGGAACGGCCAGGCCGCGAACCACGCCACCCGAGTCCAGCGCGGCCCTGAAGACCTGGGCCTGAGTGCCGGCCAGGGCCTCGCCCAGGTCCGCGATCTCCAGCTCGAAGCGCAGGTCCGGCTTGTCGGTGCCGTAGCGGAGCAGGGCTTCCTTCATGGTCAGCCGGGGCCAGGGAATCGGGATCTCGACGCCCAGGATCTCCGCCCAGAGGCGTGACAGCCAGCCCTCGAGGAGCCGGAACACGTCTTCCTCTTCGCAGAAGGACATCTCGACGTCGAGCTGCGTGAACTCGGCGGCTCGATCCGCGCGGAGATCCTCGTCCCGCAGGCAGCGAGCGATCTGGTAATAGCGCCCGATGCCGGCCACCATGAGCAGCTGCTTGAGCTGCTGCGGCGACTGGGGAAGCGCGTAGAACTTCCCCTGGTGCAGCCGCGAGGGGACCAGGAAGTCCCGCGCGCCCTCGGGGGTGCTCTTGGTCAGGATCGGCGTCTCGACCTCGATGAACTCGTTCTCGTCGAAGTAGGTGTGGGTGATCTTGTTCACCCGGTGCCGGATCTCGAGGATCCGCTGCATCCGCGGCCGGCGCAGGTCCAGGTAGCGGTACTTGAGACGGGCGGTCTCTTCGGCCTCGCGCTCGTCGTCGACCGGGATGGGCGGCGTGCGAGAGGGGCTCAGCACCTCCAGGGCCCCGGCCATGACCTCCACCTCGCCGGTGCCGAGGGCCGGGTTCTCCGAGCCGGCCGGCCGCCGCTGCACGCAGCCACGCACGTGCACCACGTACTCGGCGCGGAGCTCGGACGCGGCAGCGTGAGCCTCGGGCGCCTCTGCCGGGTTGAAGACGACCTGGACCGGGCCCCAGCGGTCGCGAAGGTCGATGAAGATGAGCCCACCGTGGTCACGCCGCCGAGCGACCCAGCCGTAGAGGTCGACCTCACGGGCGGCGTCATCCGCTCGCAGGGAACCGCAGTGTGGGGCGTCGAAACCGCTCACAGGCCGTTTCCCCCGGCCAGCAGGCGGTCCGGCAGCTCGTCCCAGCCCACCTCCCGCTGCTCCCCGCTCACCATGTCACGGAGCTGCACAACCCGGCGCGCCGCCTCCGCCTCGTCGAGGATGGCCACCCAGCGGTAGCCCGCCTTCCCGGCCGACCGCATCTTGGCCCGCAGGCTGCGGGCCGAGTAGTCCGCGGCAGTGGAGACCGCGACCCGGGCGATACGGGCCACCTCGGCGGCCGCCACCGTGAGCTCACCGCCGCCGGGGACCACGAGCAGCTCGGCCGGCGGCTCTGGCACAACCTCCTGGCCCTCCTGAGCCAGCATCAACACCGCTCGATCGATCCCTCCGGCGAAACCCACGGCCGGGGTGTCCGGGTACCCGATGGCGGTGGCGAGGCCGTCGTACCGTCCACCTCCTCCCAGGGAGTTCTGGGCCCCACCCAGGGCCGTGTGGTGAAACTCGAAGACCGTCCGGGTGTAGTAGTCGAGACCTCGAACCAGGTATGGGTTGAGGCGATATTCGATGCCGCCGGCGTCGAGAAGACGGCGGACCTCCGCGAAGGCGGCGGCGCAGGGCTCGCAGAGGTGGTCGGTGATCTTGGGTGCGGCGGCCTTGAAGGGCGCGCACTGGGGCTCCTTGCAGTCCAGCAGCCGCAGCGGGTTGGTTTCCAGCCGCCGCTGGCAGTCGGGGTGCAGCTGGTCCTTGAGCGGCCGGTAGTAAGCCTTGAGCCTCTCCAGGTAGGCCGGCCGGCAGTTGGCGTCACCGATGCTGTTGAGCTCCAGGCTTACCTGCGCGATCCCGATCGCCGCCAGCCAGCTGCCTGCCAGCTCGATCACCTCGGCGTCCCAGGCGGCGGAGCCGTCCCCGATCACCTCGAAGTCGAACTGATAGAACTGCCGGTAGCGCCCCGCCTGGGGCCGATCGTGCCGGAACATCGGTCCCAGCAGGTAGAGGCGCACGGGCTGGGGCGCCTGGTTGAGGCCGCCCTCGAAGTAGGCTCTGACCACGCTCGCGGTGGCCTCCGGGCGCAGGGCCAGCCGGGGTTTGGCGTCGTCCTGGGTGATGACGCGGTAGATCTCCTTGCTTCCCACGTCGGTGTCGGCGCCGACGCCGCGCTCGATCAGCTCGATCGGCTCGATCATGGGAACCTCGATCTCCTGGTAGCCGAAACGGCGCGCGACGCCATGAGCGGCCTGCTCCACCAGCCGCCAGGCGGCCCGCTCCGACGGCAGGATGTCGCGAAGCCCGCGGGCGGCCTTGATCGCCTGGCTGGTGCTCACGGACAAATATTAAGGATGGGCGTCAGGGCACACGGCTTCCCTCCCCCGCAAGCGGAGGAGGGAGCTTATAGAAAGGGGTTGGAGTGGCGTTCCTGGCCGATGGTGGTGATGGGGCCGTGGCCGCTCAGCACCAGATGGTCGTCCGGTTGAGTCAGGAGCTGGGTCCGGATTCCCTCGAGCAGCGCGCGGCCGTCGCTGTTGGCGAAGTCGGAGCGGCCGATGGAGCCGGCGAAGAGCGCATCCCCGGTGAAGAGGGCGTTGCCGATCTTGAGGGTGACGCCGCCCGGGCTGTGGCCGGGGGTGTGCAGCACCTCGAACTCGAGGCTGCCGGCCCGGTACGGCTCGCCGGGCCTGAGCGGGTCCACCTTCTCGAAGGCAGGCAGGGCGCCCGCCTTGAACTCGCGCCGAAGCGGTGCTCCGGCAGTGACGACCTCGCGCTCCGCGTCGTGCACTGCGATCGGCACGTCGCCGAACTCCTGCCTCAGGCGGTTCAGACCCGCCACGTGGTCGACGTCGGTGTGGGTGAGCAATATCGCCTTGACGTTTGAGCCGCGCTTGCGGACCAGCTCGATCATCTGCTCGGGCTCCAGGTTGGCGTCGATGACCACGGCGTCGTGGCTGGCCTCGTCCTCGACCAGGTAGGAGTTGGTCGCGAACTGGCGGTCGGCCGTCGCCTCGACGTGGAGTCCGGGAGCCAGCGTCACGGGGCGGAAGGCCTACTGGCGACCATCTTCGGAGGGCACCGTGCGCACGGGGGCGGCCTCGCGCGCCACCGTGTGCACGTCTCGCACCTGCTCCAGCTTCTCGAGGAGCCGCGAGAGCTGGGACAGCGAGTCGATCTCCACAGTGGTCGAGACCACTGCCGTCTTGTCGTCGTAGACGTGCACCGAGGCGGCCGACATGTTGATGCGCTGCTCCGCCACCACTGTCGCGATGTCGCGCAGGAGCCCGGTGCGGTCCCAGGCTTCGATCTTGATCGTCACCGGGTAGAGGTGTGACGCCTCCACGTCCCAGTCGACCGGAACCAGCCTGGCGGCGTCCTGGCTGTTGATGGCGTTCATGCAGTCGGTGCGGTGGACGGTGACACCGCGCCCCCGAGTGGTGAAACCCGTGATGGCGTCGCCGGGGACGGGCTGGCAGCAGGTCGCCATCCGGGTCAGGATGCCGCGCTCGCCCCGGACCAGCACCCGGGGCGTGGGCTGCGTCTGCGGGATCAGCGGGATCGAGCGCAGCTCGTCTCCCTCGTCGCCCCGGGTCAGCGCCATCCGCATCACGACGGAATGCGGTGAGACGTCGCCGTAACCGATCGCGGCCAGGAAGTCCTCGCCGCTCTGGTACTTGTACTGAGACGCCATCTCGTCCAGCTTCCCGTCCGGCAGCTGAGCCATCGTCAGCCGGTGCATCCGGTGAAGCTCCTTCTCCAGGAGGTCGCGGCCCTTGGACACGTTCTCCTCGCGCCGCTGGCTCTTGAACCACTTTCGGATGCGCTCTCTCGCAGATGCGCTCTTCACGAAGTTGAGCCAGTCCCGGCTGGGACCGTGGGGCGTCTTGGCCGTCAGGATCTCCACGATCTCCCCGTTCTTGAGCTCGTAGTCGAGGGGCACCATGCGTCCGTTTACCTTGGAACCCACGCAGCGGTGGCCGACCTCTGTGTGGATGCGGTAGGCGAAGTCGATGGGCGTCGAGCCCGCCGGCAGATTGAGGACGTCGCCCTTGGGGGAGAAGACGAATACCTCGTCCTGGAAGATGTCGATCTTGACGGCGTCGACGAAGGACTCCGCGTCGACGACCTCCTTCTGCCACTCCATGAGCAGGCGCAGCCAGGACAGCTTCTGGTCGAAATGCGGGTCTCTCTCGCTCTCCTTGTACGTCCAGTGGGCGGCCACGCCGTAGTCGGCGACCTGATGCATGTCCTCGGTGCGGATCTGGATCTCTAAGGGTTCACCGCCCTGGGACAGGACGGTGGTGTGGAGGGACTGATAGCCGTTTGACTTCGGCATCGCCACGTAGTCCTTGAAGCGCCCAGGCAGCGGCTTCCAGAGGGAGTGCACGACGCCCAGGACGCCGTAACAGTCCTTCACAGACTCCACCAGGACCCGCATCGCGAGGAGGTCGTAGATCTGGCTGAAGTCCCGGTTGTCGCGGGTCATCTTCTGCCATATGGAGTAGATGTGCTTGGGGCGCCCGGAGATCTCGGCGTGGATGTCGATCTTCTCCAGCTCCCGCCCCAACACCTCGCCCAGGTCGTTGACCAGCCGCTCACGATCCCGGCGCTTCCGGTTCACCCGGGCCACGATGTCGTGGTAGTTCTCGGGCTTGAGCGTGCGGAAGGCGAGGTCCTCCAGCTCCCACTTGATCTGCCCGATCCCGAGCCGGTGCGCCAGGGGCGCGTAGATGTCGAGGGTCTCGCGGGCTATCCGGCGGCGCTTGGGTTCGGCCAGCGCGTCGATCGTGCGCATGTTGTGGAGGCGATCCGCCAGTTTGATGAGGACGACGCGCACGTCGTCCGCCATGGCGAGCAGCATCTTGCGGATGTTCTCGGCGTGAAGCTGCTGATCGGAACGGAACGAGATGCGGCTCAGCTTGGTCACGCCCTCGACCAGCTGCGCCACATCGGTCCCGAACTCCTCCTGCACTTCGCCCAGGGTCAGCTGCGTGTCTTCGACGGTGTCGTGCAGCAGCGCGGCCGCCAGGGTGGTGGCATCCAGATGCAGGTCGGCCAGGACGGCCGCCACCCTCAAGGGGTGATCGACGTACTCCTCACCAGAGACCCGGCGCTGCCCTCCGTGTGCCTGGTCGGCCCGTTCGTACGCGCGCTGGACCAGGTCCCTGTCAGCCGGGGCCAGGTGTTCGGCGAGTCGGAGAAGCTCAGAAACAGTCACGGGTCTTGGGGTGTCGACTGTTCTTACCAGAAAAGGAGGCCGCCAACGCGTCGCGCGGTGGGTTTGGCCAATAGTTCTCCCGCGCCCGCCCCACTCGCTCCAGCGGTTGCCCCGCGGCAGTTCGAAGACACTGAGCATGGAGGGACGGAAGCCACCGAGCAGCAGCCGCATGGCGGCCAACCTCGTTATCAGCACCGATACCCCATGCGCTCAACGGGGATTGCTCCCTCCTGGTTTCTGCTTTTATCTGACGAACTGCTGTTCGCCGAGAAAAGTTCCAGGGTCTATGCCGGCGACGCACCTGAACCAGACACGGCTGCACTTGTGACGTACCCTTCCCTGGCCCTCCAGGGGGAGGGAAAATAGGCGGTCAGACCTTTACGGGTTCTGCTCCCATCTCGGCCGCGACCTCGTCGATCTCGCCGAGGAGGACCGGTAGAAGGTCCTCCTGAGGGACCGTCTTGTAGTGCTTGCCCTTCTTGAAGATGACGCCCTTGCCGCGGCCTCCCGTCACGCCGATGTCCGCGTGCCGGGCTTCCGCCGGGCCGTTCACCACGCAGCCCATGACGGCGACGGTGATCGGAACCTTGAGTCTGGCGATGTGCGCCTCGACCGCACGCACGGTGGGCACCATGTCGTACTCCAGACGGCCGCAGGTGGGACAGGCGATCAGGCTGGCCGACTCGTTGCGGAAATCGAGGGCCTTCAACACCTCGTAACCGACGCGCACCTCCTCGGTGGGGTCGTCGGTCGCCAGGGAGACCCGGATGGTGTCACCGATGCCCTCGCCGAGCAGGATGCCGAGGCCGACCGCGCTGCGGATGCTGCCGGCCTGGACAGGCCCTGACTCGGTGACCCCAAGGTGGATCGGGTAGGGCCGGGCCTCGGCGAAGAGCCGGTTGGCCATGACGTTGGTCCAGACGTCGGTCGCCTTCAGGCTCACCTTGATGTGCCCGGGACCGTAGTCGAGCTCCTCGAGGATCTTGCAGTGGCCCAGCGCCACCTCCACCATGCGCTCTGCCGTGCGCATCCGGTCGTCGCGATCCACCGCCTGCGCCTCTCTCAGATTGCGATGCACCTCCTCGGGGAGAGAGCCGGCGTTGACCCCGATCCGGAAGGGGATGTCTCGCTCCTTGGCCGCCCTCACCACCCGCTCCACCTTGTCGCGGTCCGGGATGTTGCCCGGGTTCAGGCGCAGTCCGTGCACGCCTGCCTCGATTGCCATGAGCGCCAGCCTGTGGTCGTAGTGGATGTCGGCGATCACCGGCAGCGGCGATCGGGGCACGATCTCCTTCAGCGCCTCGGCCGCGTGGTGATCAGGCACCGCCGGGCGCACGATCTCGCAGCCCGCCTCCTTCAGTGCGGCGATCTGGGCCAGGGTGGCGCCGACGTCGCGGGTGTCCGTCTTGGTCATGGTCTGGACTGCGATGGGGGCGGCGCCGCCCACCACGACGTCGCCGACCCGGACGGGTATGGACCTGCGGCGGGTTCGGGTCTCGGTGGTCACGCTCATTTCTACCTGATTCCTGGGAACTGGCCGGTGGCGATGCGCTGCACGTCGAAGAAGGCGATCAGCGCCATCAGCGCCAGGAGGGCGACGAGCCCAGCGCGCTGGACCGCCTCCTCCCGCTTCCGGTCGAAGGGGCGCCCACGCAGCTTCTCCAGCAGGACCACGACCATCCGGCCTCCGTCCAGGGCGGGCAGCGGCAAGAGGTTGGTGAGGCCCAGAGCCATGGAGAGGAAGGCGACCAGCGTCAACCAGGAGGCCAGGCCCTGGGCCGCGGCCTCGTAGGTGAAGTAGCCGAAGCCGATGGCGCCGGTGGCGCCCTGCTGGCCGAAGAAGCCCCCCGGGACCTGTCCGGTGACCAGCTGCGCCATGCTCTGAACGAGCACCTTGGTGGCCGCGAACGGAAACAGGGCGCCGGTCTCGACTGCATTCCAGGGCGTGAAGATCCCCGCCGTGCTGATCCCGATCAGGTAGCGGTTCTCCTGCTGGTTGAAGACCGGCGTGATCGTGGTCGTGAAGGTGCCCCCGCCGGCGTGCCGCACTGTCATCACCAGCGGCTGGCCCGGGTTGGCGTCCTCGACCTTGCGGATGTCATCCGGCCGCGCGAGAGGATGGCCGTTGACAGCCTGGATGGCGTCACCCGGGCGAATGCCCTGGGCGTAGGCCTGGCCGCTCTTGGCCACAGCCATCACTTTGCCCGGCTCGCTGTTGAGCTGGGTGAAACCCACGCCGGTCCAGACCAGGGCGGCCACCAGGAAGTTCACGAGAGGGCCGGCGAAGAGGATGAGGAGCCGCTGGTAGGCCGGCTTGAAGTGGAAGCTGGAGGGCGCGTCGTAGTCGCCCGGCTCCATTCCCGCGAGGCGGACGAAGCCTCCGAAAGGGATGGCGGCGATCGAGTACAGGGTGCCGTTCCGTGTGACCGACCAGAGTCGCTTGCCGAGCCCCAGCGAGAACTCGTAGACGCCCACCTTGAAGAGCTTGGCCATGGCGAAGTGCCCAAACTCGTGGGGCCCGACCAGGAGCAGGAACATCCCCACGATGGCGACCGCCCCGATCAGCAGCTGAAGAAAGTTCACGCTCTGACCTTACCCAGCCAGGAGTCGACGTGACGCCTGGCAAACTCATCTCCAGCCAGGATCTCCTCCAGGCTGTCGCCGCCTCCGGGAAAGGCTTCCAGTGCTGATTCCACCGCACTGACTATGCCCGAAAACGGGATCGCCGAATCAAGGAACGCGGCGACCGCCCGCTCGTTGGCCGCGTTGAGGACCGCCGGGTAGGCCCCTCCGCGGGCCGCCGCCTCGCGGGCCAGCCGCACGCTGGCGAAGCGGCCCGGGTCCAGCGGATGGAGCTCGAGCGCGCCCAGGTCGTGGAACGGCGTGGGCGGCACGACCCCCGGGAGCCGCTCCGGGTAGGAGAGCGCCAGCGCGATCGGCAGCCGCATGTCCGGGTTGCTCAGCTGAGCCTTGGCCGACCCGTCGACGAACTCCACGATGGAGTGGATGACGCTCTGTGGATGCACCACCACCCCGATCCTGTCCAGGGGAACCCGGAACAGGTGGTGCGCCTCGATCAGCTCGAGCCCCTTGTTCATCAGGGTCGCCGAATCGACGGTCACCTTGGGTCCCATCGACCAGCGAGGGTGATTCAACGCCTGCTCGACGGTGACACTGCTCAGATCCTGCTCCGGGCGGGCCCAGAAGGGACCGCCGCTGGCGGTCAGGAGCAGCCGGGAGACGCTTGCCGGCGCCTCTCCCCAGAGGCATTGCCAGAGAGCGGAGTGCTCGGAGTCGACGGGCCTGATGGCGTCGTGGCCGCGCGCCATGCCCATCACCAGCTCTCCCGCCATCACGAGGATCTCCTTGGTGGCGAGGGCCACCTTCTTGTGCGCACGGAGAGCCCGCAGCGTGGGGCCGAGGGCCACGACGCCTGGGATGGCGACCAGCACCAGGTCGCACTCGGGGTGGGTGACCATCTCCTCGATGCGGTCGCCGGAGCCGGGGTCGCCGGCCCGCACCGAGAAGCGGGCCGGGCGGTCGAGCCGCCGCCGTCCGCTCACCAGGCCGAAGACCTGGAAGCGCTCCGGGTAGTGATCGATGACGCTCAGCGCCTGCTGCCCGATGGAGCCGCTGGCCCCCAGGATGGCAACCCGCAGCGCGCTCACAGCAGGTGCAGGTAGTACGCGAACAGGTAGACCACGATGGGCGGAAAGAGCAGCGAGTCCAGCCGGTCGAGCACGCCCCCGTGCCCTGGTATCAGGTGCGACGAGTCCTTCACGCCGGCCAGCCGCTTCATCTGGGATTCCACCAGGTCGCCGGCCTCGGCGCTGACGCCGACCAGCAGACCGAGAATGGCGGCCTGCCAGGGCTGCATGCCCAGGAAGACGAGGCCGCCCAGGAGCATCACGGGGACGCAGAGAACGATCCCCGCGGCGGCGCCCTCCACCGTCTTCTTGGGGCTGATCGAAGTGAAGAAGGGGTGGCGGCCAAGCCGCTGGCCGACGAGCATGGCCCCGGCGTCGCTGACGACCGCGGTGATGATCGTGACCAGCAGCCAGGTCAGCCCGCGGCCGTGCCCCGCTCGGGAGTAGAGGAGCAGGTAATAGTTCATCGGCAGCCCGATATAGATGGCACCCGCCAGCCCCATCGCCCAGCGGCCGAGGCCCTCCCGCCGCCCCGGGATGAAGAGGAAAACGCTGAGGCCGCCGATCAGGGCCAGGGCCAGCACCAGCTGGAGCGGGATCGCCTGCAGGACGGTACCGCTGAAGGCGAAGTAGGCGCCGAGGGGGAAGAGCAGCCAGCTCGGCGCTCGGAACCCGATCAGGTCGGAGAGCCGGCGGAACTCCCACAACGCCACGCCGGAGAGCACGACCACGATCGCCCATATCCCCCAGCGGCCAAGCAGGATCAGCCCGACGACCGCTGCCAGCAGCAGGACGCCGCTAACCACCCGAACCATCAGCGGGGTGAGTTTGACAGCCGGCTGCGTCGCGGCCTCAGTCCTCACGAGCTCAGCTCCAGCCGGGCGCTGACGTCTGGGCGGCCGCCGAAGCGGCGGACCCGACCCCGGTACTCGGAGAGGACCTGATCCAGGTCCGCAACGTCGAAGTCTGGCCAGAGCGTCTCGGTTACGCAGAGCTCCGCGTAGTAGGCCTGCCAGAGCATGAAGTTGCTCATCCTGCTCTCGCCCGCGGTGCGGATTATCAGATCCACGTCCGGCAGCTGGGGCTGGTAGAGGTGCGCAGCCAGGGCTTTCTCGTCAACCTCCTCGGCGCTCACGCCGGAGGCGAGCAGCGAGCGCACGGCGTCGACGAGCTCCGCCCGGCCCCCGTAGTTCAAGCAGACGTTCAGGGTGCCGTTGCGGTTCTCGGAAGTCCGCACCTCGGCATCGGCGATCCGCTCGCGCATCCGTGGCGAGAGCTCCGCCCGCCGCCCGCTGACCACGATTCGGATGCCCCGGGCGTGGATCTCGTCGAACTCGCGCTCCAGCGTTTCGTGGAAGAGCCGCATCAGGGCTCTCACCTCGGCCCTGGGCCGGGTCCAGTTCTCAGTGGAGAAGGCGTAGACGCTGAGGACCTCGATGCCTCGTTCCTCGCAGCCGTACATGACCCGCTTGATGGCCCGCACGCCCGCACGGTGGCCGAAGCTGTGGGGGCGGTTGCGCCCCCGCGCCCAGCGCCCGTTCCCATCCATGATGATGCCGACGTGGCGAGGGACGCGGACGCTAGCCTGCACGCTTCTGGTGGAGGTCGTCTAGACCTCCATCACCTCGGATTCCTTGCGGGAAGCGATGCTTTCGATCCTGCCGACGTTGGCGTCGGTGATCCTCTGTAGACGTTCACCGGCTCGCTTGGCCTGGTCCTCGGGGATCTCCCCCGCCTTCTCCCCCTGCTGTACCTGGTGCAGTTCGTCCCGGCGGATGTTGCGGACCGCCACCCTGGCCTCCTCGGCGCGCTGCTTTACCATGCGCACGTACTCGCGGCGGCGCTCCTCGGTCAGCGGCGGAATGGGCACGCGGATCACCTGGCCGTCGCTGGCCGGATTCAGACCCATGCCGGAGTCGCGAATCGCCTTCTCGACGGCGCCGATCTGGCCGCGGTCGTAGACCTGAACCACGAGCAGACGAGCTTCCGGAGCGCTGATCTGCGCCAGCTGGTTAAGAGGCGTCGGGGTGCCGTAGTAGGGGACCGTGACGCGATCGATCAGGGCCGGGTTGGCCCGGCCGGTGCGGATGGTCGCCAGCTCTTGTTCCAGGTGGTCCACGGACTTGGCCATCTTGCTTTCGGCCTCGTACAGGATGCTGTCGATCATCGGGGCGGCCCCTTCCGTACCTTCCGAGCGTCAGTCCCCTCGCCGCGGCTCATGACCTGGCGCCCACCAGCGTGCCGATCTCCTCGCCCATGATCACGCGCTCGAGGTTGCCCTCCATGAGCAGGTCGAAGACGACTATCGGCACGCCGTTGTCCATGCACAGGGTCAGGGCGGTGTTGTCCATCACTTCGATTCCCCGGTTCAGCACCTCCATGTAGTCCAGCCGTCCCAGCTTGGTTGCGCTCGGGTCGCGGAGGGGATCTGCGGTGTAGATCACGTACAACTACGTATCATTAAAAAAAAAGTCCGCCTCCAGCTCCACAGCGCGGAGCGCCGCCGTGGTGTCGGTGGTGAAGTAAGGATTGCCGCTGCCTCCGGCGAGGATCACGACCCGGCCCTTTTCGAGGTGCCGCACGGCCCGCCTCCGGATGTACGGCTCAGCCACCTGCGGCATCTGGATCGCCGTCATGGTCCGGGCCGGCATCCCGATCTGCTCCAGGCCCTCCTGGAGGGCCAGCGCGTTGATGACCGTTCCCAGCATGCCCATGTAGTCGCCGGTTGTCCGATCGAATCCCCGCTCGGCGGCCGCCTGACCCCGAAAAATGTTGCCGCCGCCCACGACAAGGGCGACCTCGACGCCCATCTCGTGCACCTGCTTGACCTGTTTGGCGACCCTGCGAACGACCTCGAAGTCGATGCCGTAGTCGCGCTCGCCGCCCAGGGCCTCACCGCTGAGCTTGAGGATCACCCGCCTGTATTGGGGGCTGGGGGTCACCCCCAGCTCCCGAGCGGCGGTGTCGTGACGTGTTCTTTCCAACGGCTTTCGCTAACCCTCTTTGATGCTAAACCGGCTGAACCGCCGCACCGTTATGTTCTCCTGCAGCCTGGATATCGCCTCCACTACCAGGTCGTTGACCACCCGCTCCGGCTCCCGGAAGTAGGGCTGCTCGAGAAGGCAGGTTTCCTTGAAGAAGACCTGGAGCTGCCCCTCGACCTCCTCCTGGGTCGGCACGCCGTTCCCGCCGTTCTGCTCCGCCCGCCGGCGAAGCTGGGCGCGCTCCTCATCGACCACCTCTGAGGGAACGTCCTCCCGGCTCACGTACCGCGGGTTGGCTGCAGTCACATGCATGGCCAGCTCTCGGGCCAGCCTGCGGAATTCGGGGCCCTTGGCCACGAAGTCGGTCTCGCAGTTGAGCTCGACCAGGGCTCCCATCTGGGGCGGGTAGTCCTCGCTGGTCCGGTGAAGGTAGGCCTCCACCACACCGTTGCCCGTTTCCCTGCCGGCGCGCTTGGCAGCCTGGTCGAATCCTTTCTTGCGAAGGATGTCGATCGCTTCCTGGAGGTCACCTCCGGCCTCCTCCAGCGCCCGCCGGCAATCCATCATGCCGGCGCCGGTGGCTTCTCGAAGTTCGCGGATCTGCTCGACGGATATCCCGCCCACTGTCAGCGGCCCTCCTGCTCGGCAGCCCTGCCAAGGAATTCGTCCTCGGACACGTCGGGCAGGTAGTCCTCCTCGTCCTCCAGGTACTCCTCCAGCAAGTCGTACCGCGGCGTCTCCAGGAACTCGCGCTCCTCCATCGCCGGCAGCTGCTCGCCCCGCTCCATGGCCACCTGCCGGCCTTCGAGGCAGGCGTCGGCCATCTTGCCGGTCAGCAGCTTCACGGCCCGGATGGCGTCGTCGTTCCCTGGAATGACGTACTGGATCAGGTCCGGATCGCAGTTGGAGTCCGTGATCGCCACCACCGGAATCTTGAGCCGGTTGGCCTCGGTCACCGCGATGTGCTCCTTGCGCGGGTCGACCACGTAGACCGCGCCGGGCAGACGCCGCATGTCTGCGATCCCGTCGAAGTGGTACATGAGCCGGTCCAGCTCGTCCTGGAGCTTCTTCGCCTCCTTCTTGGGCAGTTGCTCGAACTGGCCCACCTGCTGCATCTTTCTCAGCTCCTGGAGCCGGTCGATGCGCTTCTTCACCGTGGAGAAGTTGGTCAGCATGCCGCCCATCCAGCGCCGGTTGACGAAGAACATGCCGCAGCGTGCGGCCTCGGTCTGAATCGTCTCCTGCGCCTGCTTCTTGGTCCCGACGAAAAGCACCGGACGGCCGGTCGCCGCGACTCCCTTCACGAAGTCGAGCGCGTCGTCCAGCAGCTTGACCGTCTTCTGCAGGTCGATGATGTGGATCCCGTTGCGGGCCGTGAATATGTACGGCCGCATCTTGGGGTTCCACCGGCTGGTCTGGTGGCCGAAGTGGACCCCGGCCTCCAGAAGCTGCTTCAAAGTCACTTGTGCCAAGTCTTCATTCCTCCCCGTTAATTCCTCCGCCCGGGGGGCCGGCCGCGTTGGGACCGTGCACAGGGATTGGTCCGGGCGTGCGTACTCAGCCGGCTGGGATGGCCAAGGCTGGCTCGACAGATTGTACCGCTCCGAAGACCGACCCTCGGAGCCGTCAGACGCCGGCCTTCTGGCGACCGCCGGTTCGCTGCGGACCTTTGCAGCGGGGATAGTCGCTGCAGGACTTGAAGGGGCCGTAACGGCCGCGGCGCTCCACCATCGGCTTGCCGCAGACCGGACAGGCCTCGTCCAGCGTCTTCGGTCCGGGCTTGGCGGTCCCGTCCTTTGCTTTGTTGGCGCGGTAGCGGCAGTCCGGGTATCGGTTGCAGGCCAGGAAGGGACCGTAGCGGCCGGTGCGCTCCATGAGCTCGCCCTGGCCACATTCAGGGCAGGTCTGCCCCGTCGGGGCGCCTGCCTGGGCCGCCTCGCGGCGCACGTACTTGCACTCCGGGTAGCCGGAGCAGCCGACGAACTCGCCGTAGCGCCCGCGCCGAGTCTGGAGCGGCCGCCCGCACTCCGGGCAGGCCTCGTCCAGCAGCTTCGGCTCGACCTGCTCGCCACTTGGCAGCACCGCCTGCCGGTACCGGCACTGCGGGTAGCGGGAACAGCCCTTGAAGGGACCGAACCGGCTCGCCTTGAGGACGAGCTGGCCCTCGTGGCACTCGGGGCACTCCTCGCCCGTCTCGGCGGGCATTGCCTCTGCCGCCGCGCTCAGCATGCGTTCCAGCGGGTGATAGAAATCGCCCACGACCGGCACCCACTCGACCCGGCCCTGCTCCACCTCGTCCAGGCGGGATTCCATGGCCGCCGTATAGCGGTCGTCGACGATGTCCTGGAAGTGGTCGACCATGATCCGGTTGACCGCCTCGCCAAGCGGCGTTGGATGCAGTCGCCGCTCTCGCTGCTCGACGTAGTTGTGGTCCTGGATCGTTCCCACGATGCTCGCGTAGGTCGACGGCCGGCCGATGCCGCGCTTCTCCAGCTCGTTGATGAGCGTCGCCTCGCTGTAGCGCGGCGGCGGCTGGGTGAAGTGCTGCTCCGGCTCGAGGCCATGGAAGTCGAGCCCCTCGCCCTCGCGGAGCTCTGGCAGGCCCTCGTCCTCGTCCCGGTCGTCGCGCTCCCACACCCGGTAAAAACCATCGAAGAGGAGGACCGAGCCGGTGGCCCGCAGGCCGAAGGGTCCGGCCGCGATCTCGGCCGTGGTGCCGGCATACCGGGCCGCGGCCATCCGGCTTGCCACGAAGCGGCGCCAGATCAGCTCATAGAGCCGGAGCTGGTCCTGGGTCAGATGACCGCGGACGTCTTCGGGACGGCGCGTGGGATCGGTGGGTCGAATCGCCTCGTGGGCCTCCTGCGCCCCGGGCCGAGCCTTCTCCTGTCGCTTTGGTCCCAGGTAGCGCTCGCCGAGTGTGGAGCCGATCCAGTCGCGGACCTTGCTCTCCGCCTCCTGAGAGACGCGCGTCGAGTCGGTGCGCATGTAGGTGATCAGCCCCGTGGCGCCCTCGCTGCCCAGCTCCACGCCCTCGTAGAGATCCTGGGCCAGGCGCATCGTCCTCTTGGGAGAGAAGCGGAGCCGGCTCGAGGAGTCCTGCTGCAGCGTGGAGGTTATGTAGGGCGGGGGCGCGTTCTTGCTCCGCTGCTTGCTCTCCAGCGAAGTGACCTGGTAGCTGGCGCCCTGCAGCTCGGCGATCGCCTGGTCCGCCTCGGCCTGGGTCTTGAGCTCGAGCTTGGCCTCCGGGTCGGCCAGCCGGCGCTGCAGGCGGGCCTTGAACCGCTGCTCCTCACCGACTCGGGAGAGGACGGCGTCGACGGTCCAGGACTCGACGGATTGGAAGGCGCGGATCTCCTCCTCTCGGTCCACCACCAAGCGCAGGGCCACCGACTGGACCCGGCCCGCGCCGATCCCCTTCTGCACCTTGCTCCAGAGGAAGGGGCTGAGCCGGTAGCCGACCAGCCGGTCGACCACGCGCCGTGCCTGCTGCGCGTTCACCAGGCGCATGTCGATGTCCCGAGGGTGGTCCAGCGCTCGCCGCACCGCCTCGCTGGTGATCTCGTGGAACTCGATGCGCCGGGGATCCCTCAGGCGGAGCACCTCGGCGAGGTGCCAGGCGATCGCCTCCCCCTCTCGGTCGGGGTCGGAGGCGAGAATCACGGCAGCCTGGTTCTTGACCGCCTTCTTGAGCGCGTTGATGGTCTCCTGGCGGTCCCCAACCACCCGGTAGCTGGGACGGAAGTCGTGCTCGACGTCGACCGCGAGCTCCCGCTCAGGAAGGTCGCGGACGTGGCCCATGGAAGCGCGCACGTCGAAGCGATCTCCGAGGAAACGCTTCAGCGTCCTCGCCTTCGCTGGTGATTCGACGATGATCAGACCCTCAGCCACAGGCCATTCCTACTCAGACTCCTCACGGCTTGTTCCGCGGCCGTGCACTTTAACGTACCCCGCCCCTCGCCGAACTACTCTTCCTTCCAGCTCGAGCCTGGTCAGCCTGGCGATCAGATCGCCGAAAGGCAGGCCGAGCTTACGCGCCAGAACGCCGGGGTCGCCGGGCAGCGAGTCGTCGAGGTGCCGCAGCAGCGGGTCGCGGGATCCGTCGGCGGGCTCGGCGATCCGGAACCGCTCGGGGGCGGCAAGAGGATCGTCGAGCACCTCGCCGGGGCTGGACAGGTCGGCCAGAACGTCCCGAGCGTTCTGGACCAGGCCGGCGCCGTCGCGGAGCAGCTGATGGCAGCCGACGCTCAGCGCCGAGAAGACGCTGCCGGGCACCGCCATCACCTGCTTGCCGAGGTGCAGCGCCGCGTCGGCCGTGATCAGCGCGCCGGAGCCCTCGGCCGCCTCCACGACGACGACCAGGTCGGCCAGGGCAGCGATGATCCAGTTCCGCCGAGGGAAGTTGGCAGCACGCGGGACGGTGCCGTCGGGAAACTGGCTGAGGATGGCGCCGCCGGCGTCGAGCAAGCGCCGGGCCAGGCCTGCGTTGGCTGCCGGATAGATCACGTCGACCCCGGACCCGAGCACGGCCACCGTGCAGCCTCCCCCGATCAGGGCGCCCTCGTGCGCCGCGGCGTCGACACCCAGCGCCAGTCCGCTGACCACCACGACGCCGGCCGCGGCCAGGTCGGTCGCCAGCCGCTCGGCCACCGCCTCGCCGTAGGGTGTCGGGCGCCGTGCCCCCACCACGGCCACCCGTGGTCCAGGCGGCGGCGGCCAGCGCCCCCGGTGGTTCAGCGGAGGAAGGTCGCTAGCCGGCGTGTTCGGCAAGGCGGTAGCCCAGCGCCTCCATCACGTGCCGCTCCTCGACTTCGGCGGCCGCTTCCAGGTCGGCCAGCGTCCGCGCTACCCGCCACGCGCGGTGGAAGCCCCTGGCGGTCAGCGCCGCCTCGGTGGCCCAGCGCTCCAGGCCGCGCCGAGCCGCGGGACGGAGCGGCGCCCAGCAGCGCAGATGCGCAGCGCGGAGTGAAGCGTTGAGCATGCCCTGGCGTTTCAGCTGGAGGCTCCGGGCGGCCAGGACTCGCTCGCGCACGGTACTCGAGCTCTCGCCGCTCGGCTCGCCGCCCAGCGCCTCAAGGGGGGTTCGGGGGACGTTGACCTGCAGGTCGACGCGATCCAGGAGCGGACCGGACAGCGCCCGCCGGTAGGTCTCCAGGGCGGCCCGGGTGCACCTGCAGGCCCGGCGGCCGTCTCCCGACCAGCCACAGGGGCAGGGGTTGGTGGCGGCCACCAGCTGAAACCTGGCCGGGAAGGCGACCGACCCGGCCGACCGGGTGAGGAAGACGCGCCCCTGCTCCAGTGGCTGCCGCAGCGCCTGCACGGTCGCCGGCTCGAACTCAGCCAGCTCGTCGAGGAAGAGGACGCCGTGGCCGGCTCGGCTGATCTCGCCCGGACGTGCCATGCCGGAGCCGCCACCCACCAGCCCGGCCAGGGACATCGAGTGATGTGGAGCCCGGAAGGGACGCCTCCAGTCCAGTGGGCAGCCGGGCGGGAGCTCACCGAGCACACTGCGCACCTCGGCCACCTCCAGAGCCTCGGCCAGGGTGAGGGGCGGCAGCAGCCCCGGCAGGCAGCGCGCGAGCATCGTCTTTCCCGCACCGGGCGGTCCCCACATCAAGAGGTGATGGCCGCCGGCGGCGGCGACCTCGAGGGCGCGGCGCGCCGCCTCCTGCCCGTGGATCTCCGCCAGGTCCAGCTCGGGGGCCGGAGACTGCGCCTCCGGCAGCGAGCCGGCATACGGCGCCAGCGGCGCTTCCCCCCGCAGATGGCTCACAACCGAGGCCAGGTTGGGAGCCGGCAGAACCCGGATGGCCTCGCCCAGGGCGGCCTCCGCCGCGTCGCAGGCGGGCACGACGAGGTCCGTCACGCCCTGGCCAGGCAGGCCCCGGGCGGCCACCAGGACGCCGTCGACGTGACGCAGGGTGCCGTCGAGCGAGAGCTCGCCGAGGAAGGCGGCGTCCCCCGGCGCCTTCAATCCCAGCGCGGCGAGGCAGATGCCCACGGCGATCGCAAGATCGAGTCCGGACCCGTCCTTACGGAGCTCGGCCGGGGCCAGGTTCACAGTGAGCCGGCGCTGAGGAAAGCGCAGGCCGCTGTTGCGGATCGCCGCGCGGGCCCGCTCCTTCGCCTCCCGCACCGACCCGCTGGCCAGCCCCACCAGGAAGAAGCCGGCAACACCCGAGGAGATGTCGACCTGGACCTCGACGGGCCGCGCCTCCAGGCCGCGAACCAGGCTGGTCAGAACCGTGGCGAGCATGCTGGCAGGCTATGGCTGAGGGCGCCGGGCGCCAACAGTGGTTGTTAAGGGGGCGCGGAGACCCCCATACCTCTAAGGGTTGTCCAGCTCCGGCTCGGGGGTCCAGCCACCTCCGGGCTCCAGGTAGCCGGCCGGATGCTCGGTCTCATGGCCGAGGACCAGGAGCCAGCGGTGGCTGGATGCCTCCTCCAGGAGCTTCTCCTTCTCCTCCAGCGAACGCCGCACGTCGAGGTCGGCGGCAGGGATCCAGGGCAGCCGTAGGTGGGGGCGCTGGGCCACCAGATCGCCGGTGACGGCACAGGAGAGCTCGTCGGAGTGCCTGAAGATGATCAGCTGGTGCCCTGGCGTGTGGCCCCCCGTCTTGCGGACCACGAGCCCCGGGACGACCTCGGCCTCCCCGTCGACGAGTTCGAGCAGCCCGGCGTCCGCCACAGGGAGAAGATCCTCCTCGAAGTAGGCGGCCCGGGAGCGTGGATCGGGAGCAAGCGCGAAGTCCCATTCCTCGCGCTGCACGACATGCCTGGCGCGGGGGAAGGTCAGCTCATAACCGCCGTCTGCACGCCGCCGGGTCAGCCCGCCGGCGTGGTCCCAGTGCAGATGGGTCGTCACCACCACGTCGACCTCCTGGGGGCGGATCCCGAGACTGCCGAGCGACGAGAGCAGCCCGTCCGGCTCCCATACCCGGTAGCGGCGCGCCAGCTTCTCATCCAGTTTGGTCCCGATCCCGGTCTCGCAGACGATCACCCGGCCGCGATGCCTGACGACCACGGCCACGCAGGCGCACCGGATCAGGTTGTCCTCGTCCGGTGGTCTCTCCTTCTGCCAAAGGACTCTTGGCACGACGCCGAAGAAGCTGCCCCCGTCGGCATGCCAGCCCCCGGCGGTCATCACGTACAGCTCGAAGTCGCCCAGTCGCACCCTGGAGAAGGTAGCGCCTGATGCTTACCGAAAGTAGCTGAAACCCTCTTCTTCACGTAAGATCCTTTGCGATGCCCCGATCGATGTGGAGAGGCGTCATCAGCTTCGGCATGGTGAACATCCCCGTACGCCTCTATGTGGCCACCGAGTCCCACTCTGTCTCCTTTCGCCAGCTCTGCGGGGAGCACATGTCCCCGATCAGGTACAAGCGCTGGTGCCAGGCCGGCGACCACGAGGTTTCCTTCCCCGAGATCGTGAAGGGCTACGAGGTCAGCACCGACAACTACGTCGTGATGGAGGACTCGGACCTGGACAACCTGCCGCTGCCGACCACCCGGTCGATAGAGATCTCCGAGTTCGTGCCCGAGGGGGGCATCGAGGGCGGCCTCTACTTCAAGTCGGCGTACTACATGGAGCCTGAGGAGACGGGCCGCAAGGCCTATCACCTGCTCCGGCAGGCGCTGGCCGACACCGGGATGGTGGCCATCGCCAAGATCGCCTTTCGGGACCGGGAGCACCTCTCCGCACTTCAGCCCGCCGACGGCCTGCTGCTCATGAACACGTTGCACTGGCCGGACGAGATCCGCTCCACCGAGGGCATGAAGGGCCTGGACGGCGAGGTGCAGGCGAGCCCCAAAGAGCTGCAGATGGCCAAGAGCCTGGTCCAGAGCCTGGCCGAGGACACCTTCGACGCCTCTCGCTACCAGGACGAGTACCACGACGCTCTGATGAAGGTCGTCAACGCCAAGGTGGAGGGGCAGCAGGTGGTCGCTGCGCCGGAGGTTGGACCTGAGCCTCGGGTGATGGACCTCATGGAAGCGCTCCGGGCGTCGGTCGACGCCGCCAAGGAGAAGCGGGCGACCCGAGAGCCCGCGCGGCCCAGAAAGGCAGCCTCGCGCAGCAGAGCTTCGTAGTCCCCGCTACCCTGCTCTAGCGGTGGTTGACCAGCTCGCCATAGAGCTGGACGCGTTTCCAAGCGCTGTCCGGCCAATGCAGGCGGTATCGGCGGAGGCGCCCTTCAGCTCCGACGAATACCTCTTCGAGGTCAAATGGGACGGGTTGCGCTGCCTTCTCTTCGTCGAGCCGGACGGGAGGCTGCACCTCCAGGACCGCGCCCTCGGGGACATCACGTCCCGGCTCCCCGAGCTGCGCGACATAGCCCGTCAGGTCGCTCCCGGCACTGTGCTCGACGGTGAACTGGTCGCCACCGACCAGGAAGGCAGACCGGACTATCCGGCTCTGCGCCGGCGGCTGACCAAAGGAGACCACGAGGCCTCCTCGGCCGCCCTCGCCTACCTCGCCTTCGACGCGCCCTATGTTTCGGGCCGTTCCCTTCTCCGCCAGCCCCTGATGCGTCGCAAGGCCCGGCTGCAGCGAGCCGTCACCGGAGGCGGCCATCTCTTCGTCCCCCAGCACATCGAGCGCGAGGGGGTCGAGCTCTTCGAGGCCTGCCTGGAGCGCGGGCTGGAGGGAGTCATGGCCAAGCATCGCGACTCCACCTACGTGCCCGGTCAGCGCAGTCCTTTCTGGCTCAAGGTCAAGGCGATCAAGGGCGACGACTTCGTCGTCCTGGGCTCCACCTACGGGGCCGACGGCGAGCCCTTCGGAGCCCTTCTGGTCGGCTACTACGAAGGTGGTCGCCTGCTGCCCTGCGGTTCCGTGGGCGGTGGCTTCGACGAGGAGTCTCTCGGCGCCCTGACCTGGGAGCTGGATCGCCTGGCCACCGAAACCTGCCCCTTGACGCCTGTCCCCGTGCTGACCGCGCCTGTGCGGTGGTGCCTCCCCCAGCTGGTCGTCAGCATTCGCTACTCGGAGTGGGCGCCCGACGGCACCCTGCGCTTCCCGATCTTCAACGGGCTGCGCCCCGAGGTCCACCCCGCCGAGTCCGTTCGCCACCGCCCCCGCGTCGTGCTCGGCGGCCGTACGCCCCCCGGCTCTCCGGCCTACTACCTGACCCGGTTCCCCTTCTAGCTCCTCTCGTCCCCGCGGCCCGCCCTAGAAAGGATCTTCAATTAGCTCCGGCTGGCCGTCTCCGTCGATCGCCACGACCGCGAAGTCGATCGGTCCCCGCCAGCCGGCCAGCGCCCTGTATTCGGCGGCAGCCGCGTTCAGGGCCCGGCGCTTCCGCCCGCCAACCGATTCCGACGATGTCCCAAAGGCGCCGGAGCTCCTGGTCTTCACCTCGACCAGGACCAGACGGTCGCCGTGCCGGCAGACCAGGTCGATCTCGCCGCGGCGAGCAAGAAAGCCGGCTCCCAGCACCCTGTAGCCCCGGCGCCTCAGGTAGTCGGCGGCCAGCCGCTCGCCACGCCGGCCTAGTTCACGAGCACCGCGCGGATCGGGGCCCATGACATGCGGTGGATCGGGCTGGGACCAAGCTGCCGCAGGGCCCGCCGATGCCCCGCGGTCGCGTAGCCCTTGTGCTCGGCAAAGCCGTAGCCGGGAAACTCCCGGTCGAAGGCGACCATCAGCCGGTCGCGGTAGACCTTCGCCACAATGCTGGCGGCCATGATGGAGGCGCAGGTTGCGTCGCCTTTGATCACGCACATCTGTGGCAGTGGCAGGTCGGGGACATCCCAGGCGTCGACCAGCAGGTACTCGGCCGGGACCGAAAGGCAGGCCACGGCGCCCGACATGGCGGTCTGGCGGGCTCTGGTGAGGCCGAAGTCATCGATCTGGCGGGCGCTCACCTCGCCGATGCCGAAGGCCACCGCCTGGCGCCGGATCTGGCGGTCGAGCCGCTCGCGCTGCTCCGCCGTGAGCTTCTTGGAATCGTCCAGGCCGGGGAGCCTGGCACCGATCGGGAGCACCACCGCGGCGGCCACAGCGGGCCCGGCTAGAGGCCCCAGGCCCACCTCGTCGATCCCGGCGACGAAGCGATAGCCCATCTCCTCGGCCACCCGTTCCGAGGCCCATAGGCGGGGGCGGCGAGTCCGAGCGCGCATTGTCACGGCGTCAGGCTAGGCGCCGGGCGGAAGCCGGACAAGAGTGCCTGTTAAGGCCGGCCCTATTCGTCTCTGGTCGCCGCTCGCGTCCGGCCCCGGCTGCGAGCGGTGTCCGCCTTGCCGCCGGGCGCCGTCGCCTCGCGCCGCTCTTTGATCCGGGCGTCCTTGCCGACCTTGCCCCGGAGGTAGTAGAGCCGCGCCTGGCGGACCTGGCCGTGCCGAAGCACCTCGATGCGATCGACCCGTGGCGAATGGACCAGGAATGTCCTCTCCACCCCGACGCCGTGCGTCACCCGGCGCACCGTGAAGTTCTGGCGCAGGCCGCCCCCGGTGACCCGGATCACCAGACCCTCGAACACCTGGATGCGCTCCCGGGTGCCTTCCACGACCTTCGCGTGGACTCGCACGGTATCGCCCGGGCGCAGCTCGGGCACCGATTCCTTCTGCTGCTCTTTCTCGAGCTGGTCGATCACGTTCATCACAACTTCTCCGTCAGTCTCGGTTCTCTCTCACGTCTCGTTCTCGACTTGCCCTGGCGCCACCGCTCGATGGCGGCGTGGTCGCCGGAAAGCAGCACCTCCGGCACGCGCAGGCCTCGCCACTCGGCGGGGCGGGTGAACTGAGGGTATCCGGTTGCCGCGGACGAGGCGAAGGCGTCCTGCGCCAGGGATGCCTCATCGCCCACCACGCCCGGCACCAGCCGGGCCACGGCGTCGACCAGGACCATGGCGGGTAACTCGCCGCCGCTCAGCACGTAGTCCCCGATCGAGATCTCGCGGTCTGCCAGGCTCTGACGCACCCGGTCGTCGATCCCCTCATAGCGTCCGCAGACGATCACCATCCCGGGCTCCTGGGCGAGCTCACGCGCGAGGGCCTGGCTGAGGGGCTCTCCCCACGGCTCCATCAGCACCACGGGGCCGGGGTTCTGGCTACGAACCGCCTCCACGGCCGCGAAGATCGGCTCCGGCTTCATCACCATGCCGGGACCGCCCCCAAACGGCGCGTCGTCCACCTGGCGCGGGTCGCCGGCATAGGCGCGCAGGTCGTGCGCGTAGAGCGAGAGCAGCCGGGACCGGATGCCCCTGCCGACCACCCCTGAGCGAAACACCGGCTCGAAGACCTCCGGAAAAATGCTGATCAGGTCGAAGCGCAAAGCGGTCATCGGTCACCCCTAGTCCGCTCTCAGCAGCCAATCGGCCACGATCACCCGGCCGGCCTCCAGGTCGACGTCCACCACGGCGTTGTGGGTCGCCGGGATCAGGTACTCCACGCCATCTCGGTGAGCCACCCAGACGTCGTTGGCGGGCCGCTCCAGCACGGCGCTGAGCACTCCCAGGTCCTCGCCGCCTTCGGTGGCCACCGCCAGCCCGACCAGCTGGTGGTGATACCAGCGGCCGGCCGGCAGAGGACGGATGTCCCCCTCCTGCACCTCCAGGTACTGACCTCTATACATCTCCGCGACTGTGCGGTTGTCGAGCTCGGAGAGCTTGACCACGAAGCCGGCCGGCCGTCTCCGGCTCCACTCGACGCGCCGAGTGGCTCCGGCCAGCAGCAGTTGGGAGCCGGGGGCGAAGCGATCTTCGAAGTCCGTCAAGGGAGTCACCTTGACGGCCCCAGCAAGCCCAAAGGCGCCGGTCACCTGGCCGACCCGGATCATCCGAGCCCTATCGGCCCGTGGCCAGGTCCACGAAGACGCGCCGCCTCTCTCGCAGCGAGGCGACCCGCACCAGGGTGCGCAGAGCTTCGATGTTGCGCCCGGCCTTTCCGATGAGGCGGCCGAGGTCGTCGTCGGCCATCTTGACTTTGATGGCCAGCGTGCCCCGGCCTCGGTCGACCGCGTGCACCTCGACCTGCTCCGGCTTCTCGGCGACCGACTTGGCGATGAACTCCACCAGTCCCCGATAGTCGATGCCGGGACCGGCGGGGCCTGCGGGGCCGCCGTAGCTCCTACGGAAACCACCACCGTCGGAGCCGCGTCCACCACCGCGAAAGCCGCCGCCTCCGCCTCCGTGCGGCGGCCCGCTACGCCTGAACGGGGGCCGATCCTGGTTTTCGCGACGCTGCATGGCGCTCAAGTATTCCCTCCCTCTTCAGGAGTATTCGGGCGGCATCCGAGGGCTGGGCGCCCTGGGTGAGCCATCGAAGGACCTTTTCTTCGTCGATTTTCACAGTGGCGGGCTCGGTGAGCGGATCGTAGTAGCCGACCTGCTCGATGAACCTCCCGTCTCGTGGGGAGCGGGCGTCCGCCACCACCAGGCGGTAGAACGGGCGCCTCTTGGCACCCATCCGCCTCAGCCTGATCTTGACCAAACCGTCACCAACCTCCTTACGTAGAGCTATCCGAAAAGACGGCCCAGGCCGGCCATGGAGGGACGTCCACGTCGCCCCTTCCGGCCCCCGCCGAGACCGAACTGCTTGACGAGCTGCTGCATCTGCTCGCGGGACTTGAGCAGACGGTTCACATCAGTGACCTTGGTGCCGCTCCCGGCCGCTATCCGGCGCCGCCGGGAGCCATCGATTATGTCGGGTCTGGCTCGCTCCCGCTTCGTCATGGAGAGGATGATCGCCTCCATCCTCCCCACCTCGGTTTCCGCGTCAGCCTCCTCGACCTGACCCTTCAGCTGCGCGCCGCCCGGCAGCATCTCGAGAACGCTGCCCACCGAACCCATGCTGCGCAACTGCCGGATCTGGACCAGGAAATCGTCGAAGGTCAGGTGTCCCGAGCGAAGGTTCTTCTCAACCTTCTGGGCCTCTTCACGATCTACGCTGCGCTCGGCCCTCTCGATCAGAGAAAGCATGTCGCCCATACCCAGGATCCGCGAGGCCATCCGGTCGGCGTGAAAGACCTCCAGGTCCGCCGGCTTCTCCCCGACGCCGGCGAACCTGACGGTCTGCTCGGTGGCGAACTTGAGCGAGAGGGCGGCGCCGCCCCGAGCGTCGCCGTCCAGCTTGGTCAGGATGACTCCGCCGACCTGTACCGCGTCATGGAACGCGCGGCCCACGTTCACCGCCTCCTGGCCGGTCATCGCGTCGGCGACGAGCAGCACCTCGCTGACCGGGATCGCCGCCCGCAGCCGGCGGAGCTCCTCCATGAGCTCCTCGTCGACCGTTTGCCGGCCCGCCGTGTCCAGAATCACCACGTCCTCGCCGCCGCGGGCCGCCACCGCCAGCGCCTCGCGCGCGATGTCCTCCACCGCGCCCTGACCCGAGTTGAAACGAACCTGTTCGCGTTCGGCCATGACCCGCAGCTGCTCGACCGCCGCCGGGCGCCGGAGGTCGAGGCCGACGACCAGCGGGCGATGGCCCTCTCGCCGGGCCAGAAGGGCGAGCTTTACCGCCGTGGTCGTCTTGCCCGACCCCTGAAGCCCGACCAGCATCAGGACGGTCGGCGGCCGATCGGCGTAGCGCAGACCCTCGGCGTTGCCGCCGAGCAGCTCCACCAACTCGTCGTGCACGACCTTCACCACCTGCTGGGAGGGCGTCAGGCTCTCGCTGACTTCGGTTCCGACCATGCGAGAGCGGATGCGCTCGCCGAACTCGCGCACCACCTTGTAGTTGACGTCCGCCTCGAGGAGCGCCATGCGCACCTCTTTGAGCGCGGCGTCCACGTCCTCCGGGCGCAGCACACCGCGACCCGTGAGCTTCTTCAGCGTTGCGCTGAGTCGATCGCTAAGGCTCTCGAACATCAGGTCCTCCCCACTTCCTGCTCCAGCCTGGTGAGACGTCGCCGGATGCCGGCCAGCTCCGCGGCCATTGCGGCCCGCTCCGACCGCCGGCGCTCCTCCGCGGCCAGCAGCCCGAGCCGGTTCTCGTACTCCTCCAGGCCGTTGCAGGAGCGGCGTATCAGGTCGTGAACGGCCGCCCTCGAAGTCTCCTGGCTGCGAGCGATCTCCGACAGCGACCAGTCATTGCGGAGATAGAGCTCGAGAACCGCACGCTGGTGGTCCGTCAGGAGAACACCGTACCGCTCGAAGAGCTCAACGTACCTCTGCCGCGACTGAAGGCTGTCAAGGACCACCACTTGACAAGAATAGCGATTCCTCTCCGCAAGGGGGAGGGAACCAGAGTCTGGGACAATGGCTTAGTGCGTTGACTATTTGTCCTGGTTGGTGGCATTTTTGTCGGGCATGGTCTGGCGGGCGGCGATGGCTGCCGGTTTGGTGCGGCTCTAGCAGTGGTGCTTGGGGCGAGCAGCGCCTCCGCTTACTCCGTTGAACGCGGGGACACCCTATCGGGGATCGCAATTCGGAACGGGGTCTCGGTGGCCAGCCTGAAGCAGGCCAACGGCCTCGGCAGCTCCGACCGCGTCTACGCCGGCCAGCAGCTCCGGATCGGCAGGCCGGCCCGGGCACCCGTCACGCGAGCCGCGGCGCTGGCGTCGTATACGGTCGTCCAGGCGACACTGTATGGACCATATCGAGAGCTACGGGCGTCCCCATGGACACGATCGTCAGGGCCAACCAGCTCGCCGACCCCAACCGCATCCGTGCCGGGCAGACGCTGGATCTCTCGAGACCCACCGGCCCCGTGGCAATCGCGCAATCCGCCGCGGCGGCACCGGTGGCCGGCCCTGTGAGGGGCGAGGCGGCGAAACGCCTGCTGGTGGCCGCAGCCGGCGAGCAGGGCCTCAACCCCAGCTTCGTTCTGGCGGTCTCGCTTTGGGAGAGCGGCTACAACCAGGGCCGGGTCTCCAGCGCCGGCGCGGTGGGCCTGATGCAGGTCCTACCGAAGACCGCCGAGTGGGCCGGTCCAGGACTTCTGGGCAGGCGAGCCGACATCAACGACCCGGCCGACAACGCCCGCCTCGGCGCAGCCCTGCTGCGCTACTACCTGGACCAGTTCCAGGATCCCAAGCTGGCGCTGGCGGCCTACTACCAGGGACCCGCCGCCACCCGCGCCAAGGGCGTCTTTCCCAGCAGCCGTCAGTACGTCGACGGCATCTGGTCGCTCCGCAACTCCTTGCAGGCGAGCACATAGAAGCTGGGACTGGACTTCAGGTCCGCCGCCTCCTCGGCGGCCTTCATGAGCTGCAGCTCCAGTCCGGCGCCCTCCAGGAAGGACTCCACATCCTCGGGCCAGATCAGATTGGTCCGGGCCTGCTGCGTCCAGCCGCCCGCGTAGTCGACCTCGATCTCCGCCTCCATCCGATCCAGCCGTTGAACCCGCACGCCGCGGCCGGCGCCCGCCGCCAGCCAGTGAGGGTTGATCAGCTCCAGAGCCACCCAGTGCCGGGCGTGACGGGCCGCCGCCCGGAGCCGCGGCCGATCGTCGAGCACGTTGGAGGGTGCGATGACGAGATCGAAGCTGCGCCCCAGCTCCAGGTGCTCGATCAGGGCCTGCACGGGCTGGATGCCCTCCGTGCGGCGTTCCAGCGCTGCCAGCATCCCCGGATGGGCGTCCACGCCCACCAGTTGAACGCCCGCCCGGGCCAGCGGGACGGCCAGCCGCCCCGCACCGACGCCGAGGTAGAGGACCGGAGGCGCCGCCCGCCGGCACCAGGTCAGCCAGGGCTCTAGGTCGACTGCATCCGGCAGGGATCCGTAGAGCTCGGCAAATCCCGGGTCAGGTCGCTCCGGGTCGTCCCTGACCACCCGGCCTCGAGGCGGACCGGCCACAGCGCCATTCTGCTCGAACCCGAATGCCGCAGCGGTTAGACTCGGCACCGTGCTGACTGCGGTCATCCTGGTGAAGGCGGACCGTGCCGCCCTGGGGACGCTGGGACCCCGGCTGGCTGACACCGACGGCGTGGCAGAGGTCTACACCGTGACCGGCGAGTGGGACTTCCTGGCCATCATCAGGGTTCGCGAGCAGGATGAGCTCGCCAGGGTGGTCACCGGCGAGCTGGCACAGCTGGAGGGGATCGAGCGGACCAACACCATGGTCGCCTTCCAGCAGTTCTCGAGGCACGACCTGGAGGCCATGTTCGGCCTCGGAATGGAGGCCTAGCAGCGCTCGCCGCAGCCCTTGCCGCGGCCCGGGCCGGCGCACGGGTGCTCCGCGAGGGAGGCCTGGCCCGGCGTCCCGGTGAGACCAAGGCAGCCGGCGACTACGTGACCCAGACCGACCTCAGCAGCGAGGCCGCCATCCTCGAAGTGCTGGCGCGGGAGGCGCCTGGCGTGGCGGTCCTCGCCGAGGAGGCGGGAGGCGCCAGAGCCGACACCATGTGGGCGGTCGATCCCCTGGACGGCACCACCAACTTCATGCGCGGATTTCCGGTAGTGGGTGTCTCGGTGGCCCTGGTCAGGAGCGGAACACCGGAGCTCGGCGTGGTCATCGCGCCCTGGTTGGGTCTCGAATTCGCGGTCCAGCGAGGCCGCGGGGCCACCCTCAACGGCGAGCGTCTTCCCACGCTCTCCCCCGTGGACCCGGCCCGGGCAGTGGTGTCGACAGGCTTTCCCTTCCGGCGCAAGCACCGCCTTCCCGAGTACAACTCCGTGTTCACGGGGGCGTTCGAGAGATTCGAGGACCTGCGCCGGCCGGGCGCCGCCTGCCTGGACCTCGCCTGGACCTCGACGGGAACCTTCGACGGCTTCTTCGAGCTCGGCATGGGAACCTGGGACATAGCCGGCGGCGCGGCGCTGGTGCTCGAGGTCGGAGGGCGCGTCACGGATTGGTCCGGCGGCTCGGCCTGGATCGAGTCGGGTGACGTCCTGGCCGCCGCGCCGGCCGTCCACGAGGTCCTACTCGAGCTGGCCCGTGAGGCGCCGGAAGGGTAGCTGAGCCAGGCTTCGCCACTGCTGGCGAAGCCGCAGGCCGGCCGGCACGGTGGGCCGCCGGCCGCGAAGAGGCCGGGTGCGGCGCTCCAGGACGGCAGAGCGGAAGTCATCGACGGTTCGGCCCGGGAATTCCGTGACCGCGACCCCCAGGTCGTACCGGCCGAAGTGGCAGTCGCTGGCGCCCAGGGCAGCGCCGAGGCGGTCCTGGTTCGCTCTATAGAAGGCTTGCAGGGCCCGGCGCCGGGAAGCGTTGATCGGCGCCGTGTGCATCACCTCGAGACCGTCCACGGGCCGCTCCGCGATGAGCCGGGCGAGCGCCGCCGGTTGGCAGGAGGCGAAGTAGGTCGGCATGAAGGGGTGCGGGATCACTGCCAGGCCTCCCTGGTCCTGGATCGCGGCCACCGTATCCGCCAGCGACATGCCACTCTTCACCGGCCGCTCCAGGAACCAGCCGAGGACGTGGGTCTGGGCCGGCCAGCGCGTGGTGATCTCCTGGCCCCGCACCACAGCCAGCCCGGCCGCCTCACCACGGGAAGCCACCTCTTCCGCACTCGCCATCGTGTCGTGGTCGGTGATAGCGATCAGGTCGAGCCCCGCGGCGACGGCGTCCGCCACCAGTCGAGCCGGGTCCACCATGCCGTCCGAGGCGGTGGTATGGCAGTGCGGATCCGCCCGCCCCACAGCGGTCAGCCGGTGGTGGAGGCGGCCAGGGGAGGGAACAGGGAGGCGGCGAAGCGGGTCACGTCGAAGGGGGCCAGTTCGTCGATGCCCTCCCCCACTCCGATCAGCTTGGTGGGCACGCCGAGGTCCTTCTCGACGGCGACCACGGCCCCGCCTCGAGCCGTGCCGTCCATCTTGGTCAGGACCAGCCCGCTGATCTCGAGAGCCTCATTGAAACCTCGCGCCTGACCGAGGTTGGACTGGCCCAGGTTGCCGTCCAGCACCAGCAGGGATTCGTGGGGCGCGCCGGGCACCGCCTTGGCCGCCACCCGCCCCACCTTGGCCAGCTCGTTGATCAGGTTCTTCTGCGTCTGCAGCCGGCCGGCGGTGTCCACCAGAACCACGCCGTGCCCCCTGCTGGCGGCCATCCGGAGACCGTCGAAGACCACCGCGGCGGGGTCGCCGCCCGGGCGCCCGGCGAAGCAGGGCACCTCCGCGCGTTCGGCCCAGACCTGGGCCTGCTCGATCCCCGCCGCCCTGTAGGTGTCGGCCGCCACCAGGAGCGGGTTGAAGCCGTCCCGCCGAAGCAGGAAGGCGAGCTTGCCGGCAGTCGTCGTCTTGCCCGAACCGTTGATGCCATAGAGCAGCACGCAGGAGGGACGGGCGTCGATGAACAGGCCCCTTGGCTTGCTCGACATGGCGGCGGTCAGCTCGGCGACCAGCGCGTCCCGCGCGGTCTCCATGGTCCTCGGGTGCCGTGCGCGCACCGCCGCCGCCACCTGCGCGGCCAGCCCCGGGCCGAGGTCGCCCGCCACCAGGAGCTCCTCGAGCTCCTCGTAGAACCCGGGGTTGAGCGGGGTTCCTGCCGCGCGCAGCCCCTCGGTGAAAAGCGTCCGCGTACGGCTGGCAACGCGATCCCAGAGGCCGGGCCTGCTTTCGGACATCTGTCCCAGCGTATCGGGGTTTCTAGGCGGTCTGGGCGGCGTGGCCGGCCGGTGCCGTGGCGGCCGGATGGATGTCCTGGAGCCGGACCGACACCAGGTGAGAGGAACCGCTCTCGTCGAGATGCACCCCGTAGAGGGCGGAGGCGCTCGCCATCGTCAGGTGGTTGTGGGTGATGACCATCAGCTGGCGCTCCCGGCCCAACCTCTGCACGGCCTCGCCGAAGCGTCCCACGTTGGCGTCGTCCAGGGCCGCGTCGACCTCGTCCAGGATCGTGAAGGGCGCCGGGTTGATCTCCTGGAGCGCGAGCACCAGCGCCAGCGCCGTCAGGGCGCGCTCCCCGGAGCTGAGCAGGGTGACGTTCTGCATCCGCTTGCGCGGCGGCTGGACCAGGATCTCCACACCGGTCCGCGGGCCCTCGTCGCCTGCGGTGTGGCGGAGCGTGGCGCGGCCGCCGGCGGTGAGCTCCCGGAAGTATTCGAGGAAGTTCGCGGCCACCGCCCCGAAGACCGCCTCGTATCTGCCCTCCTCCTCCTCCCGAAGGCGGCGCACGAGCTCCTCGAGGTCGGCTCGGGCGGCGGCGATGTCGTCCAGCTGGGCGGCCAGGTTGCTGTAGCGCTGCTCCAGCTCGGCGCACTCCGCCTCGGCCAGCGCGTTGGTGGGGCCGATCTCCTCCAGCCGCCGCTCCAGCTGGCGCATCTCACGCTCCCGGGCCTTGCCGCCTGGCACTTCCTCGGGAGCCAGCCCGGCCGGCATACGAGACCTCAGCTCCTCCATGCGGGCGGAGGCCAGCTCGGCGTCGCGGCGAATCAGGCCCAGGCTGCCCTCCAGGGTCGAGACTTTCAAGCGCGCGTCCACCCGGGCTTCCTCGGCACTGACCAGCTCGCGGGCGGCCCCGGCCAGCTCGGCCTCCTCTTCGGGCGATTCCCGCTCGGCTTCCTGGAGCCGGACGCGAACGGACTCGACTTCCTCTCGAAGCCCCGGAAGCGCGGCCGTCACCGCGTCTGCCTGTTCCGCCGCCCCGGCCGCGCGCCGGGCGCGCTGGGCACGGCTCCTGGCGATCCCCTCCAGCTCAGCCTCCACCGCCAGCAGCTGGCGCTGCAAGTCCCGGCAGCGCTCGCTCCAGCGGGCGCGCTCGAGCTCGAATCGCCGCACCTCGGCGCGGTGCTCCGCACGGCGCTGCTCGTGCTGCTCCACCGTCTGCCTGAGCTGGACCGCCTCGGCGTCAGCCTCGGCAGCCGCCCGCTCCAGCGTGGGGAGACGTTCCTGCGCCTCCACCTCCGCTCTTCGGGCCGCCTCGAGCTGCCGGGAGACGTCGGCCAGCTGCGACCGCTGAGAAGCCGCCGTCCGCAGCTCGCCGAGGCGGGCCTCCGCACGCCGCCGCCGCTCCTCCTCCGCGGCCACGGTCCTGGCGCGCGGCTCCACCCTGGCGGCCTCATCCAGCAG
>CATPBP010000038.1 GCA_955652675.1 Candidatus Dormiibacterota bacterium | reverse complement strand
TCCCCATCATCCGGGAGCGTCCGGTCCTATTAGGGGGAGGGAAATAGAAATCCGGCGTGCCATGAAAGGCCGGATTCACTCCGGCCGTTTGAGTTGTGCCCCCTTCACTTGCCCACCACTCCCGCGAGGAGGGTGGGTCCGTGGGGAGAACCTGGGTTCCCCCCGCCTTATTCGTCGGGGACGTCTTCCAGCTTGGGTGTGAGTTCGCAGACCCAGCGACCGTCATCGAGTCTGCGGATGAAGCGTCCGTACCCGGCGTTGCGGGCGACGTTGAGGAACTGTTCGGACGTGATCAGGGTGCGCAGGCGGGCCAGGTCGGCGTAGCCGGGATCGCGCATGATGCCGCCCACCACCCCGGAGAGCTCTCGCCATTGCCCTTCGCTGAGGGGCTCCCCATAGCCGGCGATTGTCACGAGCAGGGCGGCGGTGGCGCCCGTGATGGTCTCGGGCAGGATCCGATCCTGCTTCGCGCGGGCGATTATCTCCCGGCCTTGCTCGATAATTGCGGCGATCCGGTCCCGACGGACCCCGATGATGTCGCGGCCGCTGCCTACGGTCGTTCCTTCGAGGTATCTCGGGCCAACTTCCATGAATTCATGGGTATTTTAGGTCCGGCATGAAGCTGGAGCCGGGCCCGGGCAACCGCGCCATTCGAGAAGCGGTTCGAGAGTTCGCCCAGTCGACCGTGAGGGCCCATGCCGAGGATGTCGATCGCAGGCACAGATTTCCGCAGGAGTCGATCGCGGGCGCGGCCGCCCTCGGCCTCCTCGGAATGCTGGTCCCGGCCGCCTATGGCGGGGCGAATCTGGATCATCTGGACTTTACGATCTGCGTCGAGGAGCTCGCGCAGGCGTGTGCCAGCACGGCAGTCATCGTGGACGTCCACAACTCCGTCGCCACCGAGCCGATCGTGCTTTTCGGCTCGGATGAGCAGAAGCGGGAATGGCTGCCGAGGCTGGCCAGCGGCGAGGTCCTGGGTGCCTTCGCGCTCACCGAACCGGCCTCCGGCTCCGATGCCGCTGCGCTGCGTACGGTTGCCCGGCGCCGGGGAGGCGACTGGGTGCTCACCGGCCGCAAGGTCTTCATCACCAACGTGGGAGTTGCCGGCATGTACCTCGTGTTCGCCCGCACGGGGCCGGAGCCCGGGGCTAGCGGGGTGAGCGCCTTCATCGTTCCGGCCGATACCGACGGTCTCCGCGTGGGGCAGGTCTTCGAAAAGATGGGCCTCCACGGTTCCCCCACAGGAGAGCTGGTGTTGGAGGAGGCCAGGGTGCCCGCGGCGAACCTGCTCCACGCGGAGGGGCGCGGATTCGCGGTCGCCATGCGAGCCCTCGACTCCGGTCGCATAGGCATCTCCGGCCAGGCGCTCGGTATCGCCCAGGCCGCGCTGGCGGAGGCTCTCGAGTACACGCGGCAGCGAGAGCAGTTCTCGAACCCGGTCAGCTCCTTCCAGGGAGTCGGCTTCATGCTGGCCGACATGGCCACCCGCGTCGAGGCCGGCCGCCAGATGGCCTATCACGCGGCTGCACTATGCTCTGCCGGCGAGCCATTCACTCGGGAGGCTTCGATGGCCAAGCTCTTCTGCACAGACACGGCGATGGACGTCGCGACCGATGCCGTCCAGCTGGCCGGCGGGTACGGCTTCATCGAGGATCTTCCGTTCGAGCGCCACTTTCGTGACGCCAAGGCGCTCCAGATCTACGAGGGGACCAACCAGGTCCAGAGGCTCGTGATCGCGCGGCAGCTGCTCGCCTAGTGTCGGACTCCGCCGCCCGTCAGAGGCCGGGGCTGCCCATGACCTCGCTTCAGAGTCCGCTCCGCGTCACCGACTCCGAGGCCGAATCGGAGGTCCCACCGCCTATGGAAACGGCGGCGGGATCCCGGCCCCAGTGGGCCCGGCGGGCCGCTGTGGGCTTGATGGCTCTGGCGCTGGCCTGCAGTCCCACCTACGTGCTGCGGCCGCACGTAGGGCCCTTCCCCACGACCGCGCTGGAGATCCTGCTCCTGGTCGCGATCCCGGTCGGCCTGTACGCCTTCTGGAGGGAGCTGCCCTGGGCGAACCCATATCTGCTGCCGGGCGTGCTGCTCCTGGTGGCGGCCACCCTGGACACGGTGGTGGCGCCGGACAGGCGGGCGGCGATCGGGCTCTGGAAGGCTTACTTCATTGAGCCGGTGCTGGTCGGGCTGATCGTTGCCGCCATGGCGCGGGACCGAAACCGCGCTCGCGTCCTCCTCGCCGGGCTGGGAGCCGGCGGGGCGGTAGTCGCACTGCTGAACATCGTGACAGTGGTCCGGGCTCTGCTCGACCACAGCTTCAAGCTGGCTCAACCTCCGGTCGCGGTCTACAGCTATTCGAACGCCTTGCCCCTCTTCCTGGAGCCCTTGCTGGCCTTCGCCCTGGCTCTGGCGTTTTTCTCGGAGGACCGGCGTGAGCGGCTGCTCGCCGCCGGCTTCGCTGGGCTGGCCGGTGTCGCGATCGGGCTCAGCTTCTCGAGAGCCGGCTGGGCTGCGCTCGTGGCGCTGGTGCTGCTCATGGCACTGCTGACCCGCTGGCGATGGTGGCTGGTGGGCGTCACGGGGGTGGCGGCGGTGGCCCTCTTCGCCGGCTCCCATCGCGTCCGTGACCGGATCCTGGTCGAGCTGAACCCCACCAGCCCGGACAACACCCTGATCTCCCGGCTTTCGCTCTGGAAGTCGACCCTGAACATGCTTCGCCACCAGCCCATCTTCGGCAGCGGGCTGGCCGGCTTCCAGAGCTCCATCCTCCGCTACAAGGATCCGACCTACCACGAAGACCTGGTCTATCCGCACAACCTGGTTCTGAACTTCTGGGCGGAGACCGGGCTGCTCGGGCTGGCCGCCTTCGTCTGGCTGGTGGTGCAGGTCCTCCGGGTTGCCCAGCGGGGCCTCAAGGCCGGCGGCTGGCCGCGTCTCATGGCCATCGGGGCATTCGGAATGGTCCTTTCCATCTTCGTCCACGGTCTGGTGGACGCGCCCTACTTCAAGAACGACCTCGCCGTGACGTTCTGGGCTCTGCTGGGCCTGCAGTTCGGAGCATTGGCAGGCCGGATCTCAAGGTAACCTCAGTCGATGGACTTCAGGTTCACGGACGAGCAGCTCGCCATCCGCGAGACCATCCGCGAGCTGGTCCAGGACAGGGTGGCTCCCCGCGCCGCCGAGATCGACGAGAGGGCGGAGTACCCAAAGGACATCGAGAACCTGTTCGCAGAGAACGGCGTTCTGGCCATCCCGTTTCCCGAGCGATACGGTGGCATCTCCGGCTCCAGCGTGACCATCTGCATGGGCATCGAGGAGATCGCCAAGGCGTGCGTCACCTCCTCTCTGATCCTCGCAGTCCAGGCTCTCGGCTCCTATCCGATCCTCCTGGCGGGGACCGAGGAGCAGAAGAAGCGGCTCTGCCCGCCGCTTGCCGAGGGCAGAGTCTGCGCTTACGCCCTCTCGGAGCCAGGTTCTGGATCCGACGCTGGGGCGATGCAGACGAAAGCCAAACGCTATGGCGACGAGTACGTCCTTTCGGGCAGCAAGGTGTTCATCACGCACGGCAGCATTGCCGACACGCTGGTGGTGTTCGCTCGCACCGACGCCGAGGCGGATCACCGCGGGATCTCGGCTTTTGTCCTGCAGAAAGAGGAGAGCCCCTGGGCCGTGGTGAAGCTGGAGCACAAGCTCGGCATCCGAGGCTCGCCGACCGCCTCCCTTGCTTTCGAGGACGTCCGGGTGCCGGCCAGGAACCGGCTGGGCGACGAGGGACAGGGGTTCAAGATCGCCCTGGGCGTCCTCGACCGCTCTCGACCCGGCATTGGGGCGCAGGCTGTTGGGCTCGCCGAGGGCGCGCTCGACTACGCGGTCGGGTATGCCAAGGAGCGCAGGCAGTTCGGCCAGCCGATCGCGGCCTTCCAGGGCGTGCAGTTCATGCTCGCCGACATGGCGACGCAGGTGGAGGCTGCCCGGCACCTCGTGTACCTGGCTGCGACGAAGGTCGACGAGCAAGCTCCAGACCTGACCAAGCTGGCCGCAATGGCCAAGCTGTTCGCCTCCGACATGGCCATGCAAGTCACGACCGATGCCGTGCAGGTGCTCGGCGGCTACGGCTACATTCGCGACTATCCGGTCGAGCGGATGATGCGAGATGCGAAGATCACCCAGATCTACGAAGGCACGAATCAGATCCAGAGGGTGGTCATAAGTCGAGCCCTCTTGAGATAGCCCGCCGAAACTTGGCCCGCGGCCTGAAGGCCTTTATAGTTCCAGCGGTCAAATGCGAACGAGGGCGGCGGGGAAGATGTTCCGTTCAGCGCCGGCCATAGCAAGGAGACCCACGCCTTGAGCCAGACACCCCCAGGATCGAATCCGCCAGGCGGATCCGGCGGCTGGCAGCCGCCGCCTCCTCCTGCCGGTCCGCCGCAGCCACCGCCGCCGGAGGAAGAGGGCTCGGGGACCGGGTCACCTCCTCCCGGCCGTCCGCCCGACCCACCGCCCGGGTATTCGCCACCGAGCGAGCCGCAGCCCCCGCCCGCGCAGCGGGAGGACCCGCTGCCGCCGCCGCCACCTCCGCCACCGCCGGGCCCGCCGCCGGGACCTCCGTCCGGAGGTCCTCCCGCTGGTGGTCCGCCGCCGCCTCCTCCGCCGCCGGGATCGCCGCCTGGACCGCCGTCCGGAGGCCCCCCCGCTGGTGGTCCGCCGTCGCCTCCTCCTCCGCCGCCGGGATCGCCGCCTGGACCACCGTCTGGAGGTCCTCCGGCGGGCGGTCCGCCTCCGCCCCCTCCGGGGCCGCCCCCCGCAGCGCCACCCTCCTACACGCCTCCTTCATACGCGCCCTCAGGCGCGGCACCGCCGTCGTACACGCCTCCACCCGCCTACGGCGCGGGTGCGGGTTATGCGGCTCCCAGCCGGCCAACCGACAGCGCGGCCACCCTGTCGTTGGTGCTTGGCCTGTTGAGCCTCACATGCTGTCTGTCGATCCTTGGCCCGGTGGCCTATTTCATAGGCAACAGCTCGCTCAACAGGATCCGGGCGAGCGGTGGGACCCTGGGAGGGGAGGGCCTGGCGAAAGCCGGCCGCATCCTGGGGATCATCGGGACGGTCTTCCTGGTGCTCTTCGTCATTGTTGTGATCCTCAGGGTGTTCACGACCATGACGACTAGCGTTTCGACTTCCGGCTAGGTATCGTGGGGGGCCGCCCGGAAGTTTCCGGGCGTCTCCTTCCACGGAGATCCCGTGCCCTCAGCGTGTTTCCACGCGTTGTAGTAACCGTGGAGGTTGCCCGCCAGGTTGCCCGGTCCCGTTGATTCCTATCGTTACAAGCCGCGCTCGTCGCTGCCGCCCCAGCGCCGCAGGCGCCGGCCGTGGGCGCCGCTCGTGGCGCTCGTCCTCGTGCTTGTCGTCCTGGTCTCCGGCGGCCTCGCGGTGGGTCGCACGTGGAGCTTCCTGCAACAGGCTGCGAACCTCGGCAACCCGCTCGAGGAACTGCAGCGATCAGTCGATCCCCACAGCGGCACGCTGCCCTGGAAGCTGAGCCACGGTCAGAGAGTGAACATCCTCCTGCTCGGCTACGGAGGCGCGGAGAACGACGCGCCATGGCTGACCGACACCGTGATGGTGATGAGCATCGACTCGGCCAACCGGCGAGCGGTTGAGGTTTCGATCCCACGAGACATGGGCGTCAAGATCGACGCATTCGCAAACCGGGAGCCGGCGGTCGACAAGATCAACGCGGCCTACGCGATAGGCATGGACGACGGGACTTATCAGGGCAAGAAGCCCGAGTTCACCGGGTCCAAGGACCGGGGTGGCCGCCTGGCGGAGCAGACGGTGACCTCCGTCACGGGCGTCCAGTTCGACGGCTACGTGGCAGTCGACTTCAAAGCGTTTCGTGACCTGGTCGACGCCCTCGGCGGGGTCCAGGTATGCCTGCCGGGGCCTCTCGACGACAACCAGTACCCGAACTACCACAGCGGATACGTGAAGGGCGGCATTCACTTCAAAGCCGGGTGCCAGCAGGTCAACGGCGAGCAGGCGCTCCAGCTGTCGCGATCGCGGCATGCCATCCAGGCGGACGAGGCGAGCGACTTCGGCCGCGCCCGCCGGCAGCAGCTCTTGCTGAACGCGATCCGGAAGAAGGCGACCTCGGTGAACGCGATCAGCAAGGCCCCCGCCTTGATGGACGCGCTGCAGAAGGATTTCTCGAGCAATCTCGGTCTCTCAGACCTGAAGGCCCTCTACGACTGGTCGGGAAAGCTGTCCGACTCCTCCATAGGCCGCGCAGCGATCACCACCTCGGACTTCGTCGACACCTATTACCAGCGCCCGGGGAGCTGCGGAGACGTCAATCTGTACACGCTCTGTCCTCTCGACCCGAGCTACAACATGATCAAGACCTACTTCGCCAACCTGTTCCCGGACCCGAAGGTGCTGAAGGAGGGAGCGCCTGTCCAGGTGGTGAACTCCAGCCGCAGCCTCGAGGACCTCGGCCCGAGGGTGAGCACGACACTTGGGCCGCTCGGTCTCAAGATGGTGCAGCCGGTGAGGGGTAGGGCGGCAGACAAGTCGGTGGTCTATGACTACTCGGGCGGCAAGTA
The DNA here is from genome assembly GCA_955652675.1 of Candidatus Dormiibacterota bacterium. Taxonomy (GTDB): domain Bacteria; phylum Chloroflexota; class Dormibacteria; order Dormibacterales; family Dormibacteraceae; genus Nephthysia. Next base: position 4,259 of record CATPBP010000038.1, on the reverse strand, counting down.
CCCGATGACCGTCGAGTGGCTGTCCAGATACTTCAACGCGACGGTCGTCACACCCACAGCAGGATCGACCTCGCCCACCCCCAACCCCCCTGACCAGGGTGTCGCCGTAGACCTCGGCCGCGATTACGCCCTCCGCTGGATAGGGCAATAAAGTCGCGGGGGAGGCAGGCCTCCCCCACGGGCCCCCTCCCTCGGGAGTGGCACCTGGGCGTCGGGAACGGACTCACTCGGCCGGAATGAATCCGACCTATCGAGTAACGAAAGAGACCCTAGGGTTCCCTCCCCGGAATGGGCAGGGAAATCCGGAGGGGCTCCGTAGAATCCAGTGGGTATGTCTCGGCCTGGTGGTGGCGTTGTGTCCTCGCAAGGCGCTGGCAGGCGGCGCCGCTGGGTGCGGGTGCTTCCGCTGCTGCTCATCCTCATCCTGCTGGGGACAGTGGTCGGTGGCGGGATCTACGCCACTCAGCGGACGGGGCATTTCCTGAAGCGGGTGGTGAATCTCAACAATCCAGTGACCGTCATCCAGAACGAGGTCGAGCCGCCGGCGGGGTCCATTGCCTGGAAGATCAAGCACGGTCAGCAGATCAACCTGCTGCTGCTCGGCTACGGAGGGCCTGAGAACGACGCCCCATGGCTGACCGACTCGATCATGGCCGTGAGCATCGATCCCGTGAGCCGGCGCGTCCTCGAGGTCTCGATACCTCGGGATCTCTACGTCCAGATCGATGCCTGGCAGGATGGGCGGAGGTATGACGAGAAGATCAACGCGGCCTTCGCGGTGGGCAACGACCCGGCGCCCTTCGGGCCGGGCCCTCTCAGGACGGCCTTCCAGGGAAAGGACGGCGCCGGACATCTGGTGGAGGCGACGGTGAGCCGCCTGACGGGGATCACCTTCGACCGCTACGCCGCGGTGGATTTCAAGGCCTTCAGAGACGTCGTGAATTCCCTGGGCGGCATCACCGTCCAGATGAGCGGCCCCCTCGACGACTGCCACTATCCCGACTACTCGAACGGCTATTTGAACCACGGGGTGCCGCTCGGCTGGCCGTGTCCGCCGGGCTCGGGCATCCACTTCTCGGCCGGCTCGTACCAGGTCAACGGCGAGCAGGCGCTGGAGCTAGCCCGCTCCCGCGATGCCGAGCAGCCGGATCAGGCGAGTGACTTCGGGCGAGCTCGCAGGCAGCAGATGGTCGTCGCGGCGATCCGGCAGAAGGCGACCTCTGCGGACGCCATCTGGAAGGTCCCCGAGTTGATGGACGCGCTTCAGAACGACTTCAAGACCGACCTGGACCTGAACGACATCAAGGCGCTCTACGACTTCGGCAGCAAGCTCTCCGACAGCTCGTTCATCCGGCTGGGCATCTCCAACAAGGACCTCGTCGACGATTACGCGCCCTACCAGCAAGGAAGCTGTGGGTCGCTCGATGCCTACGCGCTCTGCCCAGAAGACCCCACGTACCAGACCTGGCACTCGGTGCTCGCCCACGCGTTCATCGACCGGCGGATTCTCCAGGAGCATTCGCCGGTCGAGATAGTCAATGCGACGGCAAACTCTCCCGACCTGGAGACGAGGGTGGGAAACGTGCTCAACCCCCTGGGGCTGGCGGTGAGCAACGGACCGCGGCGCCCAGAAAGCGCTCAGACCGTGATCTACGACTATTCGGGCGGCAGGTACCCTCAGACAGCCGCCTGGCTGGAGGAATTCTTCGGCGCCCGGGTGGTGCCCATGCCCACCCCCATTGCGGGAAGCGTGAGCGGCGGCCGGCAGGGCCTGGTCGTGGCGGTGGGCGGCGACTACGCCCGGCGGTGGTACGGTGGCTCCTGAGCGCGACCTGGCTGCGGAGTTTCGCGCCGGCAACGTGCGTGGGCTGGCCCGCGCCATAACCCTCGTGGAGCAGCGGGACCCCTCCGTCCGGCATCTTCTGGAGTCGCTCGCCGACCGTATCCGGCGACCCTACGTCCTGGGCTTCACCGGCGCCCCGGGCACCGGCAAGTCGACGCTGGTCGACGGGGTCGTGAGGCTGCTGCGAGGGTGGGACCTCTCCGTGGCCGTGATCGCGGTGGACCCCAACTCGCCTTACTCGGGAGGCGCAATCCTGGGCGACCGGATACGGATGCAGCGCCACGCCCTCGATCCCCGAGTGTTCATCCGCTCGATGGGCGCCCGCGGGCACCTGGGCGGCGTCTCCGTGGCCAGCCGGGAGGCGATCCGGCTTATGGGCGCGTTCGGTTTCGACTTCGTGCTCCTCGAGACGGTGGGCGTGGGCCAGTCTGAACTGGAGGTGGCGGCCATCGCGGACACCACGCTGGTCGTCCTGACACCGGGGCTCGGCGACGGGGTCCAGATGATCAAGGCCGGGATCATGGAGATCGCGGACGTCTTCGTCGTCAACAAGGCCGACCTACCGGGAGCCCAGCGGACGGTTCAGGAGATTCGCAACATGCTCAACATGGGCCCGAAGCAGGCCTGGCGTCCCCAGATAGTTCAGACCGTCGCTTCGAGTGGTGACGGGCTGGACGATCTGTACGAGGCGGTGGACCGGCACAGGACGCACCAGGAGGCCTCGGGGGAGGCCCGGGCGCAGGAGGAGGCGCGGCTGAAAGACGAGGCCGCGGACCTGGTCGCGGAGTGGGCTCGGGGCGAGGCACGCCGGCTCCTGGACAGTGATCCTCCGCTCGCGCGGCGCCTGCTCGAAGATCGCACTCCCTACGCGGCGGCTGAGGAGATGCTGAGGCAGCGCGGGGGCAGTCTGGTGCCGGAGGCCGCCAGGGCAGAAGGATAATGGCCTCGGGATGACGGTTCGCTACAGCGCAGACGCTGCGGAAACCTGGCGGAAGGAGTACGAAGCCAGCGCCAAACGCGATGACGGCGTGGAGACCACAACCCTCTCCGGGATGGAAGTGGAGCCGCTGTACACCTCGGAGCAGGTGGAGGACATCCCCGAAGAGCTCCCTGGCCAGTATCCCTACACGCGCGGAATCCACGCCACCGGCTATCGAGGCCGGCTCTGGACGATGCGACAGTTCTCCGGCTTCGCGACTGCAGAGCAGACGAACCGGCGCTATCACTACCTGCTCAAGAATGGCCAGACCGGCCTCTCGGTGGCCTTCGACATGCCCACCCTGATGGGGCAGGACTCGGACGCCCCCACCAGCCGAGGCGAGATCGGCCACTGCGGGGTGGCGATCGATTCGCTGGCGGACATGGAGACCCTTTTCGACGGCATCCCGCTGGGCGAGGTCTCGACATCGATGACCATCAACTCGCCGGCGGCGGTGCTTCTCGCCATGTATCTGGCGGTTGCGGAGAAGCAGGGGCTCCAGTTCGCCCAGGTCAGCGGGACGCTGCAGAACGACATCCTGAAGGAGTTCATCGCTCAGAAGGAGTTCATCTTTCCTCCCGAACCGTCGATGCGGCTGGTCGTGGACTCGATCGAGTACTGCGCCCGGGAGGTCCCACGCTGGAACACCGTGTCCATCTCCGGTTACCACATCCGGGAGGCGGGGTCCACGGCGGCGCAGGAGCTGGCCTTCACTCTGGCGGACGGGTTTGCCTACGTGGACGCCTGCATCGAGCGCGGCATGAAGGTGGACGAGTTCGCGCCCCGGCTGTCCTTCTTCTTCGACTCCCACATGGACTTCTTCGAGGAGATCGCCAAGTTCCGGGCCGCGCGCCGGATCTGGGCCCGACGGATGCGCGAGCGCTATGGCGCCCAGGACGAACGCTCCTGGAAGCTGCGCTTTCACACCCAGACCGCCGGTGTCTCCCTGACCGCCCAGCAGCCTGAGCTGAACGTGGCCCGCACCGCGCTCGAGGGGCTGGCGGCCGTCCTCGGCGGCACGCAGTCACTCCACACCAACGCCATGGACGAGGTGCTGGGCCTGCCGACCGGCAAGGCGGCGAGGGTCGCGCTGCGGACCCAGCAGCTCATCGCCTACGAGACCGGCGTGGTGAACACGGTGGACCCGCTGGGCGGCTCCTACTTCGTGGAGGACCTGACGCGCCGCATGGAAGACGAGGCGGAGGCCTACTTCGAGCGGATCGATTCCTACGGCGGCGTGATACCGGCGATCGAGGCCGGATTCATGCAGAAGGAGATAGCGGACGCTGCGTTTCGGCACCAGACCGAGCTGGAACAGAAGCGCAGGGTCATGATCGGGGTCAACGGGTTCACGGCCGGGAACGAGGAGGACCAGCTGGAGATCCTCCGGATCCCGCGGGAGCTGGAGCAAGAACAGGTCGAGCGGGTCCGTGACGT
>CATPBP010000037.1 GCA_955652675.1 Candidatus Dormiibacterota bacterium | reverse complement strand
GCTGCAGCCAGCTCCGATCCGGCACGGAGTCGCGGGCGCCCCGCCGAACCTCCTCTGACCAGATCGCGCAGAGAGCTGGGTAGTCGTCCGGACATCCTGCTCTCACGTCATACCGACCCTACAGCACCTCCGAGGTCAGGGAGTCGCCCGGGCGACCACGTCCGTGAGCTCGGGCAGCGCCCTTCGGATCCGCTCCTCCAGCTCCGTCTCCACCCGGTGCGCGTCCTCCAGTGAATTCCCCCCCGGCATCTGCGCGACCACATGGGCGACCAGGCGGTCACCGCGCTCGCTCAGCTCCACGTCGCGGCAGCGAACGACGCTGGGGTGCGTCTCGACGATCCCGCAGATCAGCTGTGCCAGGTCCTCCCGCCGTCTGGTCACGTCCGCTCCGCTCACCAGGTCCGGCTCCAGCGGCTCCAGGTGGACGTCAACCCGGGAGACGTCGGGAAACTCTCCGCGAAGGTTGCTCTCCAGCTGCTCGGTGGCGGCGGCGGCGGCGTCGAGGGTCATGTCTCCGGGCAGCTTGGCGTGCATGGTGAGGTGCAGGCGGCCGTCCTCCTCCTTCTCGACGGTGACGTTGTGCAGGTCTCGAATGATCCCCTGGCGGTCGGCCGCGGCGTGGATTCGTTCCACCAGGTTCGCCTCGTCCGGCTGCGACTCCACCTCCAGCGACAGATCGAGGCTGGGATGGGTGTCTCCGACGGCGGCGAGGACCCGGCTCCGCAGATCCTGTGCGCCCTCCACGGTAAGGGTGGGCCGGGCCGCCACCCGGGCGTCGCCGAGCATCCGCGGCCCCGACCGGCGCACCCGGACTGACCTCACCTCGCGCACGCCGGGCACGTCGGCGATGGCGTCGCGCAGGGAGGCCTCGACACCGCGAGGCGCCCGGTCGATCAGGATATCCCCGGACCTCCAGGTGAGCAGCCCGGCGGCCCGGGCGATGATGACCGCCACCACGAGCGCCGCAACTGCGTCGGCCCATGGGTAGCCCAGGCGGACGCCGATCAGGCCCAGCAGCACCCCACCTGAGGAGAAGATGTCCGCCAGCCGGTTCTGGGAGCCCGCCGCCAGGGCGGCGCTGTCCCACTTTCGAGCCGCCCAGCGCAGCGACAGGTAGCGGCCGAACTCCAGCACCATGGTGCCCGCGAGCAGGACGATCGCGTAGATGGCGGGGTCGACGTGCGCGGGCTCTCCCAGCAGCCGCCGTATCCCCTCGTAGGCGATGCCTGCGGAGGTGACCAGCAGGATGACTCCCTCGCCGAAGGCGGCCAGGTTCTCGGCCCGGCCGTGGCCGTAGGGGTGCTCGGGGTCGGCCGGTTTGCGTGAGGTGCGTATGGCCAGTAGCGCAAAACCGGAGGCGACCAGGTCGAGGGCTGAGTGAGCCGCCTCGCTGAGCATGCCGAGGCTGCCGGTGAGCAGGCCGGTGGTCAGCTTGGCCAGGACCAGGGCCGCGTCCACGCAGAGCGACGCGGCGGCGACCAGCTGGGGGTTCAGTCGCCGCCCGGGGGCAGCCACTCCACGACCTTCTCGGCGATCATCTCGCCGCGATCCTCCTGAAGCATGTGGCCCGCACCTTCAACCACCCACACGCCATCGGCTCCTGGCAGCGCCCGGGCCATGGCCTCGCCGTGAGCGGGCGTGAAGACAGGATCCTGGTCGCTCCAGGCCACCAGCGCCGGCACCTGCCAGCTGCCCAGCTTGTCCGCCACCTTGCGTAGGGCAGCCGCGTTCGGGTGGCCGTCCGAGATCGGCACCAGGAGCGGAAAGGCGGCCACGCCCGCCTTCGACTCCCGGACGGGCCAGGGCGCCTCGTAGGCAGCCAGAGTCTCCTCCTCGAGCGGGTGCACCACCGAGCTCTGCATCACCCGGCCGACGGGCAGGTCGAGTCCCATCCGCTCCGCGAAGCCGCGCCAGCGGAGGAAGCCGGGGGTGGGCCAGTCGCCCCCGTTGAAGAGACCTGTGTTCATCACCACCAGCCGCGCGAAGCGGTCCTTCATCTCCACGGCGGCTCTCAGCCCGATTGGGCCGCCCCAGTCCTGGACGACCACCGTGGCCTCGCGCAGGTCGAGGTGCTCCACGAGCGATTCGATCGAGGCGACGTGGCGGTCGTAGGTGTACCAGCCGATATCCGTTGGCTTGTCGGAGCGTCCGAAGCCCGCGTAGTCGGGGGCGATCACGCGATGGTGCCTGGCGAGTATGGGGACCATGCGCCGGTAGAGGTAGGACCAGTCGGGCTCACCGTGCATGAGCAATACCGGCGCCCCCGAGCCTTCGTCGAGGAAATGCAGGCGCAGCCCCTCCCAATCGAAATAGTGGGGCGCGAAGGGGTAGCCGGGAAGGTTCCGAAACTGGTCCTCCGGCGTGCGGTAGGCGTCCACGAGCAACACTCTAGACAGCGCCGAAGACGATGTTTAGCGCCCTTGGGAGGGTGGGTATGCGAAAGGCAGATCACAACTACCTGCAGGAGGTGCAGCAAATATGACTTCGATCCGCTGGTGGGGTCCAAACGCCGACCTTATGACGGCCGCCCGTGCCATGGATCGCCTCTTCGACCAGTTCGTCGGCCCGGGCCAGGGGCGTGCCGAGGAGAGCGGTACTCCCACCTACACGCTCCCTGTTGACATCCTGGAGACCGAGGACGCGTACCTGATCTTCGCCGGTGTCCCGGGGGTTCCTTCCGAAAAGGTCGACGTGACCTTCGAGGAGGGCATGCTCACCATCGCCGCCCAGGCCGAGCCCTTCGAGACACAGGGCCGCTGGATCCGCCAGGAGCGCCCCTGGGGCCACTGGGCCCGGAGGCTGGAGCTGCCCAAAGAGGTGGAGGCGTCCGGGATCAGTGCGCAGTTCGAAAACGGCGTCCTGACCGTCACCGTCCCCAAGGCCACGAAGGCGCAACCGGTCCGTATCCCGGTCGGCGGCGACAAGGGCCAGTCGAAGCAGATCAAATAACAGCCTGAGAAGGCGGCGATCGGAAGGGGCGGAGCTTTTTTCGCCCCTTCCGCGCGTCTGGGGGCCGTTATTGCAGCAACAGCGCGGTCGCCTGCAGCTGCTGCTCCGAACCCAGGACGATAAGGACGTCGTCTCGCTCGAGGCGCAGGTCGGAGGGCGGGTTTATGTGGAGCTCCCCCGACGCGCGGCTCAGGGCAAGGAGATGCGCCCCACCGGCTTTGAGCAGGCCGGCCTCCTGGAGAGTACGGCCCCCCACAGAAGATCCCCCCGCGATGGTGATCTCCTGTACTCCCACGCCGCCCTGGAGCAGGGACTCCATCACGTTGACAAAGTTCGGCCGCAGCGCCAGCTGCACAAGCTGGTGGCCGGCCATTCGGTAGGGCGAGATGACACGCTGGGCGCCCGCAAGCTCGAGCCTTCGAATCGAGTCCGGCATGCCGGCGCGGGAGAGTATGTAGAGGTCGGGGTTGAGCGCCCTGGCCGCAAGCACGATGTAGACTGCGCGCTCATCCGAGTCGACGGCCGAGATCAGGCCTCTGGCTCTCTCTATACCTGCAGACCGCAGCACCTCCTCAGAGGCGGCGTCCCCCTCCACGAAGACGCGCCCTTCGTTGCGCAGCCTCATCACGGCCTCCGGGTTGTTGTCGATCACCACCGTCTGGATGTGGCTGGCCTCGAGCTCCTTGGCCACCTGCGAACCCATCCGGCCGTAGCCGCAGATGATGAAGTGGCTGCGCAGCGCCTGCTTTTTGTTTTCCATAGAACGCCACCTCCGATAGTTCGCAAGTTCGCCGGTGCTGAGGATCTCGGTGACGACGCCGAAGACCCATAGCATCGTGCCGACGCCACCCAGGATCAGGGAGGCGCTGAAGATCTTGCCGACATTCGAGAGCGAGTGGACCTCCTCGTAACCGACGGTGCTGATCGTGATCAGCGTCATGAAGAAGGCGTCGAGCGGGCCCCAGCGCTCGATGAACATGTAGCCCAGCGTTCCGTAGGCCAGCACGGCGCTCAAGAGGAGTCCCGGGCTCGCGAAGCGGAAAAATGGATTCCGCATCTCGCGATTTAAGCCGACAACGGCCCCTTGCGGACCTCCAAGCGCTGCGCGGGCTACGATCTTGGTGTGCGGGAGAAGGGCAGATTCCCCTCCCCCCTGCGGCGAGGGAAGAGGCTCGACTGATGCTGGGGAGGCTTCTGATCGTGGTGCTGCTGGGGCTGCTGCTGGTCGGCGTCCTTTTTGCGGGGGCGGGTTCGCTGGAGGGTGTCAAACAGTCGATCCCCTTCTACCAGGCGCCCTGCGCGCCACCGCCCTGCGCTGCTCCGCAGGGTTTCGAGGCCGACATCGCCAACCTGCAGACGGCCGGCGGCGTGGTTTCCATGGACCTCACGCTGCGCAACAAGACGGCCAAGACCCCGTTCGAGGCGGTCTCCTACAGGCACACCAGCCCGTCGGACTTCCAGCTGAGCGGGACGGATGGGGTCGACCGCTCCCCGATCTTCCAGCTGGACTGTCCCAACTGGGGAGACGTCCGCGTCCCTCGGGGAGCGACGCAGGGACCCGTCAGGCTCTGCTTTCAGCCGCCCCGAGAAGGCACCCAGGGAGCCGTCCTCCTCTGGAAGCCCGACGTCGGCGTTTTCTCCCGGCGCGTCTCGATCCACATCGCCTGAGCCACATCAAGAGGACTCATCCCCACTGATCGGGCCGCTCTACATGGCGGGTATGTTGGCCTATACTCCACCGCCCGGGGTAAAGCAGCTCAGGGCGGGGATGGGTGCATCGAGCACTCCAGCTAATGCGGGGAGCCTTTGAATGGCTGGGGAGGTAGATGGCGGAGCACACGCCGAAGAGCGCGGCTTTCAGAGGAGCCGACTTTCCGACATACTGTCGGGTGCACAACTCGGCTATTGTGAGTTGCCTACCGACTGAAAGGGGGGATCCTGTAGGGATTTAGGAGGATAATGGGAAGGACCGTTGCAAGGCTGACTGCCTCCGCGGCGCTGGCCGCACTGTTGTTGCTACTGTTCGCTTTGCCTGCTCTTGCGGCTGGGGAGCAGATAGGCACTGCTATCGATCGAGTCACCGCCTGGATCCGCGGCATACTGATCGCACTGGGGATCCTGACCTTCATCATCGGCGCCGCCTTTTTCATGATTGAAGGGACGACCGGTGGCCAGGAACGGGGAAAGACTCTGATGGTGGCGGCCGTGATCGGTGTGCTGCTAGGCTTCCTGGCGGGCCCCATCGTCGACCTGGCAGCCAGCTTCGTCAGGTAGATCTCTTGCCGGGAAAAGCGGCGTTTGCCCTGGCAATCGCACTGACCCTTGCCCTGGCCCTCGCACTGGCGGCGCCGGCGCTGGCCGCCACGGCCTCACCGACGCCCTCCTCCGCGGCCTCCCCCTCCCCCTCGCCCTCCAGCGGGGTGCAGCTGCCGACGCTGCCCAGCCTGGACCCACAGAAGCTCGTCTATCAGACCATCGCCGGTCTGCTCTACGGCATGGACCAGCTCCTCATGTCGGAGATGGAAAAGCTATGGAACCCGATGGTCACCGGAACCGACGACCTGGTGGGCAGCACAAGCTTCGGCCCCCTCCTGGTCGTCGACAACAGCCGCCTGCGCTCGATGTGGGGAATCTCCTTCGGCATCGCGACGGGCTCTCTACTGGTGCTTCTGTTCACCCTCACGGCCGTGCTCTGGATGTTTCGGGAAGCGACCGGCGTGCGTCACGACCTGCCTCGCAACCTGGTCTACTTCTTCGCCACGGTGATCCTGATGGCGGGGAGCTTCTTCCTGATCACCCAGGTCATCGACATAGACAACGCGCTCGTGTCGGCCATCAACAACCAGGTCACTGTGGAGCTGCGCGCGCTGCCCGCCTTCCAGAACCTGGGCCTTCAGAACCCCAGCGCCATTCAGCAAACGGATCAGCTGCTGACGGCCATCTCGGTCCTGCTGATCGGCCTGGTCATCGGGCTCGAGCTGATCTTTCTATTCGCTCTCTACTTCTTCCGATTGATCCTGATCTGGGTCCTGGTCGTGCTGGCGCCGTTCGTGCTCGCGGTGGGTATCCTGCCCGGTGCTCGCGGGATAGTCATCTACTGGGCCCGGCTGCTGCTCGCGATCATCTTCATGAAGTTCGTGAACGTCCTCATCTTCACGACCTTTGTTCTGATGGCGGCGACCTCGACGGCGGCGATCTTCAACGAGGTCCTGATCTTCACGATGTTGTTCTTCATGATCCTGGTGCCGGGGACGCTGTTCCGGGCCATGGCCGAGCCGCACCTGGCGCTCTCAGCCGCCCAGGACACATGGCACCGCACCGTGAACTACCAACCGCTCCGAGCCGCCGGCGGCCAGTTCTGGTCGCGGATAAGGAGCAGGTAATGAGAAGCCTGGAGGGGAGGAAGGTGTGAAGGGGTCGGACGCGCCTCAGATCTACCACATAACCGCTGACATCGACCGGGTCGAGACCTCGATCACAATCGCGGGCCGCCGCATCGCGGTCCGCGCCGCAGCTCTGCTCATCATCGGACTGCTCGGCTCGTTCGCGCTCGCCAGTCTTCTCCTGCCGCCGCTGGGACCGCTGTTCGCGGTGCCAATTGGACTCACGCCGCTCTACCTGGCGGCGCTGCTGGCCTTCGTCCGGACGCCGGATGGACGTCACTGGGAGGCCATGATCGTCGACCGCTACCGGTTCTCACGAATGGCCAAGCTGGCGGTGAACATGTCTGAGGGCGTGCAGCTCGAACAGTCGAACAACATCATCAATCTGCGAGAGGAGGTCATTCCGGTCGTGGACACAACCACCGACACAGAGCCCATTCGACGCAATCTGCACGACATCGATCTTCCCGTCACCATCGAGGCCGAGGCCAGCGGGCTGCGTATGCAGATCGACGACAAGGTGCTGATCATCCAGCACGATGTGGCCCGCAACCGCCTGCGGGTTACCGTCGAGAAGCGCAAGGGGGAGAACGCCTGATGCCGAATTTCCTGTCCCGCCTGGGCAGGCGCCAAGCGCCGCTGGGCAGCAACCAGGACACGCGCTCTCACCTCCTGGTCGAGCGGATCGAGAACGGCTTCCTATTCGTCCGGGGCCACGGGGCGCGCATCGTGCTGGAGGCCTCGGGCGTCAACTTCGAGCTGAAGTCTCCGCTCGAACAGGTGGCGCTGCTCGACATCATGGCCGAGCTGCTGAGCTATCTCAACGATCCGATCCAGATCCTGGTGCGCAGCCGCGTCTACGAGCCGGACGAGTACTTCGAGACCCTGGCGAGCTGGAAGCGGCACTGGCCCGACGTCAAGCGGGAGCTGCGCGAGGAGCGACTGCAGGAGTACAGGGCCAAGATCGCCAGCATCGCTCGCGACAGGCAGATAAAGGACCGGCGCTTCTACATGGTGGTGCCCTTCCGGCAGCCTGCCCGGGATGCTCTGAGGCAGCCCTCCATGGAGGAGATCAGCACCCAGCTCGCCGCCAAGGAGCGCCAGCTGGCGCGCATCCTGCACCGCGCCGGCATCCGCGTCCGCCGGCTTCGCTCCACGGAGATCGAGGAGCTTTTCTATTACGCCTACGACCCCGTGATGGCGCGCCTCCAGAAGATGCGCTCCGACGCTGCGCCGATGACGCGCATCGAGGTCGCGCCGCTGCGCGAGGGCAGCCAGGTCAGCCTGGACGTGCGGACCGCCGAGATCCGCGAGATGGTGGTGCCGGCGATGCTGCAGGTGGCTCCCGACCACCTGCATTTCAAGAACAGCGAGGACGTCTACCTGCGCACGATCTACCTCCAGGATTACCCACGTGAGGTGACGGCGAACTGGCTCCGGGACGTCCTCAGCCTCGACTTCAACCTAGACGTTTCAATGCATCTGCGGCCGCTCGATCCCCACCAGGCCCGCAGTCGGATCGACGCCAACGAAAGGGAGCTGGCCGGCACGCTGGCGGCGGTCGCCGACGACGCGCCCTCGGCGCGCGACCTCCAGGAGCGGCTGGAGGACATCGCCTACGCCAAAGAAGAATTCCGCAACAAGTCGAAGTGGTTCCAGCTGGCGCTATATATCACGCCCTACGCGTCCTCCCCGGAGGAGCTGGAGCGCGCCACCCGGGCGATCGAGGGCCAGCTGGCCGGTCTCTTCTTCCGCTCCCAGCGAGCCCACTTCCGGGAGGAGCAGGCCTTCAACTCCGTGCTGCCGCAGGCCACCGACCTGCTCAAGCAGACCAGGGGCATCTCGACCCGGCCGCTCTCCGCCGCATTCCCCTTCAACGCCGCCGACCAGGTGGAGCCCGAGGGCTACCTCTTCGGAGTCGTCGGCACCGAGGTGACCGCCAAGTCGCTGCTGGTGCTCAACCCGCGGACCTGGGACAACCCCCACCTGCTGGTGCTCGGCTGGAGCGGCAACGGCAAGAGCCACAACGTGAAGGAAAAGGTGCTGGAGGAGTGGATCGCCGGCTCCAAGGTGGCCGTCATCGACCCCCGCGGCGAGTACTGGCCGGTGGCGCAGCACTGTGAGGGCGAGGTCATCTCGGTCTACCTCGGCAGCTCCAAGACGATCAACATCTGGGACCTGCCCCAGGAGGAGGGACGCAACCCGTTCCAGTCCAAGGTCCCACAGCTGATCAGCTTCTGGCGCCTCGCTCTCGGCTACCTACCAGAGGAGGAGGTACAGCTCCTGGACGGCGGGATCACAGCCGCCTACCAGAGGGTGGGAATCCATCCCGGCGACCCCAGCAGCTGGGGGCAGCCCGCGCCCATCACCAGCGACTTCCAGGCTGCGCTCTGGGAGCGCTACGGCCACGAGGAGCGCACTCGTCTGGCAGCCAAGAGCCTGACCGAGCGGCTGGATCGCTTCACCAACGGATACCTCGCGGCTCTCTTCAACCAGCGCACAACAGTCAACCTGGCCAACGATTTCCTTGTCTTCGACGTTCGCGTCGTGCGACAGGAACAGGCCGACCTGCTGCCGCTGGTCTACTGGCTGATCCTGAACCACCTCCGGACCTGGATGACCTCTCAGCTCCGCCGCCGGGTGATCTGCATCGACGAGTTCTGGTCACTGGCCCGCCATCACGAGGGCATGCAGTTCGTAGACGAGATGGCGCGGACCGCCCGCCACTCGAACACCCAGCTGATCCTGATCTCACAGAGCGTGTCGGAGATGCTGGCCTCGGCGGAGTCAGTGGCGAGCCTGTCAAACATGGCCACCACCATCCTCCACAAGCAGCATCCGGACCACATCGAGCGCGTCATGCAGACCTTCCATCTCTCGGAGGCGGAGGGGCGCTATCTGCAGGGTGCCCAGCGCGGGCAGTGCCTCGTTGTGACCGGGGCAGGGGCGCACGTAGCCATGCAGACAGTCGACTACGAGCCGGAGCACGAGCTGTACTGCACCGAGCCTTTCAAGTGCGGACACGAGCACACGACGGTGCCCTGGCCGGCCGCCGCCAGCGAGCCGGTGGTACGCACCGGCTGACGGGACCTTCAGATGGCAGCCCCGGCTCCGGTCGCGCCTTCCGCGTTCTCCAGGGTGATGGGCGCGGTCGGCAGGGCCGCCGGCGGAGCCGGCCTTGGCGTGGCGAGGCGGCGGACCGCCCGGCTGGCCGCCAGGAATCTCCGTCTGCTGATCGTTCTACTCGCCATGGGAACCGCCTTCACGGCGGTCCTCTTCATCCTCCCCATCCTGCTGGTTGCGATGACGCTGGGAGTCGGACTCAGCAACAACCTGCCCGTCAGCAGTCAGTACGTGACAGGCTTGCCCGGGACGCCGCTGGCCGCCGGAGTGCTGGCCTGCCCGGTCCCGGGCTCGGTGGTGACGCAGCCGTTCGGGCCCAGTGCCCTGGCTGGAGAGCCGGCGCTGTTCGGCTACGCGCACTTTCACGCCGGCGTCGACCTGGCCGCACCGACCGGGACGCCGGTCCTTTCCGCGGAGGGGGGGCAGGTTTCGGCGGCCAAGGCGCAGCTGAACAGCCTGGGTCTGCTCACCGGTTACGGAAACTACGTCGACGTGATCGCGCCCGGAGGCCGTCTGGAGCGCTACGGTCACCTGCAGACCTGGCTGGTAAGCACCGGCCAGGCGGTCCAGCGCAACCAGCCGATCGGGCTGCTGGACAGCACCGGCTACTCGACCGGGCCGCACACGCACTTCGAGGTACGTGTCAATGGCACCCCTGTCGACCCGGCGCCCAGCATGGCCAGGTGCTGAGGGCGGCGCCCCCCTCACGCGGATGCTGAGCCGCCTGGTCGGGCGCACGCCGCTGGAGGTGGGCAAGACTATCGCCATCGGGGTGCTGGCGCTCATATCCCTGGTCGCCCTGGTGCAGCTGGCTGCGGTCAGGACGCAGGGGCGTCAGGGGGAGCAGGGCCGCTCGGAGGCGCTGTCGACGGCGAGGGAGTTCGCCGTCGCGCTGACCACCTACGACTACGCCCACCCGGACGTGCAGGAGCACCGGCTGGTCTCCGTCGCGGTGCAGCCGGTGGTCCAGAAGGTGCGCAGCGCGGAGCCCGACGTGGCCCAGTACCAGGCATCCTCGATCGGGGGCCAGCCCGACGTCTGGATGCAGGACTTCAACGGCCGCAGCGCCCAGGTGCTCATCCGCACCCGGAGCACAATGCAGAGCACCTTCGCCCCCCCCGGCACCAAGGCCTCAGGCCTGGTCAGCTGCAAGGTGGAACAGCAACCCGGGGGCTGGCGCGTCACCGACTACCAATGGCTGACCCCGGCCACAGAAACCGGCCCAGGCTACGCAGGCTGAAGGACTCGTCTCCCGCCCCGCAAGCGGGACGAAGGGGTTCCGACTCTGCTTACAGGTGGCCGACCTCGCGGCAGCGGCTCACTTCGATCGTGGCTATCGGGGTGCCGTCCGGCTCGCCGACGTAGTACTCGCGGATCAGTCCCGCCTCATCCTTGCCTGAATCCGTCTCCTCCACCAGGTAGCTGTGGGCGCGCAGGCCGGCCGCCTGCCTTTCCGCTCGCAGCAGCGCCTCAGTGAGGTCCGGGAACGGCTCGTCCTCGTCGGCGTCGGGATACCCGGGATAGCTCAGCGTCGCGTGATAGTGGTCGCTGCTCAGGTCGCTCTGTCTGCGCCGCCTGATCATCACACTGATGATGCCGCACAAACACCCGCGACACTAGCCCCTGGAGGGTTTTGTTGGTCGAGGATTACCGCTTCAAAGAGATCGAGGAGGGATGGGAAGCTCGCTGGGAAGCCGAGGGCGTCGGCGAGCTTGACCTCGAGGGCGTTTCCCGCGACCGGAAGCTCTACAACCTGGTCGAGTTCCCCTATCCCTCGGCCGAGGGCCTGCACGTCGGGCACGCCTTCACCTACTCGGGTGCCGACGCCTACGGCCGCTACCAGCGGGTGCGCGGCAGGGCTGTCTTCCAGCCCATCGGCTTCGATTCATTCGGCATCCACACGGAGAACTACGCCCTTCGCGTCGGCGAGCGGCCCGATCGGCTCACGGCGCGTACCATGGCCAACTACAGCAGGCAGCTGCGGCGCATGGGGGCGGCCTGGGCCTGGCGCAACCGGCTCGCCACCAGCGACCCTGGCTATTACCGCTGGACGCAGTGGATCTTCCTTCGGCTTTTCGAGGCCGGACTTGCGGTGCGCAAGAAGGCCCCCGTCGTCTGGTGCCCCTCCTGCCTGACAGTGCTCGCCCGTGAGCAGCTGGAGGGCGACCGCTGCGAGCGGTGCGGCACCCCGGTCACGGAGAGGGTCATGGAGCAGTGGTTCTTCAGGATCACCGCCTATGCCGACCAGCTGCTCCAAGGGCTGCGCGGACTCGACTGGCCTCGGAGCGCGAAACGCATCCAGGAGGAGTGGATCGGACGCTCGCACGGGGTCGAGGTTGACTTCGAGGTGGAGGGCACTGAAGAGCGGCTGACGGCCTTCACCACCCGACCCGACACCATCTTCGGCGTGACCTTCCTGGCCGTCTCGCCCGATCACCCCCGAGCCTCCGAGCTGTCTACCCGTGCCGCTCGAAACCCGGTCAACGGCCGCCGGCGGCTGATCGAGGAGTGGCTGGTGTCAACCGGTGTTGGGCGCCCGGCGACCCGCTACCGGCTCCACGACTGGCTGATCTCACGCCAGCGCTACTGGGGGCCGCCGATCCCCATCGTCTACTGCCCCTCCTGCGGGACCGTGCCGGTCCCCAACGAGCAGCTGCCAGTGCTCCTCTCGGAGCTCGACGACTTTCGGCCGACCGGTACGGGCCTGTCGCCGCTGGCCTCGGTGAAGAGCTTCGTGGAGACCCGATGCCCACTCTGCGGAGGGCCGGCCCGCCGGGAGACCGACGTTTCCGACACATTCCTGGACTCCGCCTGGTACTTCCTTCGCTACCCTTCCACAGACTTCGACGACCGGCCCTGGGACGCCGGGCGAACCGCCACCATGCTTCCGGTCGACATCTACTTCGGCGGGCGCGAGCACGTGGCGCGGCACCACCTCTATGCGCGCTTTCTGACCCGGGTTCTGCACGACCTGGCCCTACTGCCCTTTCGGGAACCTTTTCCACGCCTCCGGCTGCACGGGCAGATCGTCTATGGGGGCGCGAAGATGAGCAAGAGTCGGGGCAACGTGGTCAATCCCGTCCAGACGATCGAGATGGTGGGCGCGGACAACCTCCGCATGTACCTCCTCTTCAGCTGCGACTGGCAGGAGGGCGGCGAGTTCAGCGAGGCCGGGCTGAGGGGCATGGTTCGCTTCACGCGCCGTCTCTGGGGCCTGCTGGCGGGCGAGCATCATCCCGGCCCCGGCGGAGTCGAGATAGCTTCGCTGGAGCGGGCGATCATCAGGGTCCAGCGCGACCTTGAGCGGCTCAAGTTCAACACGGCCATCGCCGCGCTGATGGAGCTGGCCCGCTGGCTGGCCGACCAGAAGGGCCGGATGTCGGCAGACGAGTGGGCGGGGGCACGCCGGACCTACACCCTGCTCCTGGCACCGTTCGCTCCCCATCTGGCGGAGGAGCTCTGGCACCGGCAGGGAGGCGAGGGCTCGGTTCACCTCCAGAAATGGCCTGCTCCCGACCGCGGCGCCCCGGCCGAGACGGAAGTCACGCTCGTTGTGCAGGTGAACGGCAGGGTGCGGGGGCGTCCCCGGG
>CATPBP010000036.1 GCA_955652675.1 Candidatus Dormiibacterota bacterium | reverse complement strand
TGACTACGGACTTAGGAGAACTTCACCCACTGGCCTTTCTGGCTCTTGAACAGTGGCATGAACTTGTTGTCGGTGACCTGGAAGGCGATCTCGGTCAGCTCCTGCCTATCGCCCTTGCTGTCGAACTTGATGGGGCCGGTGATGCCGTCGTAGCTCAGCTCGTGCAGGGCCTTGTTGATGTCAGCCGGCTTGGTCGAGTTGGCCTTCTCGATCGCCATCTTGGTCAGGACCATGGCGTCGTGCTCATAGATCGAATAAGTGGCCGGGTCCTTGCCGGTGGACTTGGTGTAGGCCGCCTTGAAGTCGTCGAACTCCTTGCCCTTGGCGGTCTCGGGACCGACCGGGAAGAGGACGTACATCCCGTTCGCGGAGGCGCCGGCGGCGGTCAGCAGCGCGGGGTCGAAGTTGCCGCCGCCACCCATGAAGATGAACTTCTTGTCCAGCCCGAGGTCCTTGTACTCCTTCAGCAGCGTGGCCGCCTCGGCGTAATAGCCGGTGAACAGAAACGCGTCGGGGTTGGTGCTGGCGACACGAGTGATGGCCGAGGTGTAGTCCTTCTGGCCAGGCGTGAGCGCGTCGTAGTAGGTGACCGTGCCGCCGCTCTTGGTGGCCTTGTCACGCGCGAACTCGGCCAGCGCCTTGGCGTAGGTCGAGTTGTCATGCAGGATCGAGATCTTCTTGGCCTTGAGCTGGTCCATGAGGAAGGACGCGTCCTGCGGGCCCTCCTGGTCGTCGCGGATTACGATCCGGAAGACGTTGGGATAGCCCTGCTCAGTCAGCTTCGGGTTGCTGGACGCCACGCCCAGGAAGGGGATGCCGCCGTGCTTCTTGAGCACGTCAGTCTCCGGGATGGAGGCGCCTGAACAGTAGCCGCCCGCGAAGGCCACCACCTTCTGTGAGACCAGGTTCTCCGCCGCCTGCACGCCCACCTGGGCGTCGCACTGGTCGTCGCCGGGGACGATCTGGACCTTCCGGCCCATGATTCCGCCGCTCTTGTTGAACTGATCGGCCATCACCTTGGCCGCGTTCTGGATGTCGATTCCCGGCGCCGCGTAGTTGCCCGAGAAAGGACCTGTGACTCCAATCTTGATCGGCTCGCTGCTGTTGTTGCTGCTCGATGAGTTGGCGCCACAAGCGGTCACCGCGAGCGCCAGGACGGCGCCGAAAACTCCCAGTCTGGAAACCCTCAACGGGACAACCTCCTCCCATCCTCTTGGAACTGGCCGCTGCTCGGCCGCGGGGCCAGTGTCAACGAACTCGCATTATCTGTCAAACGGCTCTATCACACGATTGCTGTCCTCCGTCCGCGTATGGCAAGAACGACAGACTCACACGGATGCTTGGGCCCGCGCCACTGGCTCCTCCGTCCCGTACTCCTCGGCCAGGGCGTTGGTGTTCTCGATCGCGATGGCCTCGGCTGCCTCGCGGGGAGTGACCTTGCGTTCCTGGCTGAGCATGAGCAAGCGGCGCACGGTCCTCCGGATGGTCGCCCGCGCCCACTCGTAAGCCGCCTGCTCGGTCGGCGCCACGATCCCCATCATCACGCTCCACCACCAACCGTTCGCGGCGGAGTTGGCGACGAAGTCCGGGACCACTACAACACCGCGCTCGTGCAGCCGCCTTCCGGCTGCTTCCGTGGTTGGGATGTTCGCCGCCTCGACCACTACCGACGCCCGGACGGCGTCTGCGTTCGCCTCGGTCAGGACGTCGCCCAGCGCGGCCGGAACCAGGATCTCGCAGTCGATGTCGAGCCATTCCTCGCGCGGGCGCTCACCCGTGCCGGAGGGTAGCGAAGCACGCTCTATATCGCCCGCGGCCGTGCGGTTCGCCAGCAGACGCTCGACGTCCAGGCCCTCAGGGTTGACCACGCAGCCGTGGACGTCCACCGCGCCGACCACCTTGACACCGGAGCGGGCCAGGTAGCGAGCGGTGCCGCCGCCCATGGAACCAAAGCCCTGCACGACGGCCCGCGTGCCCTGGATGGGCCTGCCCAGGTGCTCGAGGGCCGCAGCCGCCGCCTCTGCCACGCCGTAGCCGCCTATGAGATCGGCCAGGCCGATGCCCTCGACCTTCACCGAGAGCCCCCGCCGGACCAGCGCCATCGCGCCGTCGAAGTCGCCGGTGGCTTTGAGACCGGCGTAGACGGAGAGGCCGAGGCCGACCTCTTCAAAGACCGAGTCGAGCTCCTCCTGAGTCACCCCCATGTCCTCGGCCGTCGCCCAGCGACTCTGCAGCAGCGGCAGCATGGCGCGGACGAAGCGGACCAGAAGGTCGCGGCCCCCGGGCTCGGAAAGGTCGCAGTCGAGGCCCGACTTGGCTCCGCCGGAGGGCACGTTGAGGGCTCCGTTCTTGTACGTCATGGTGCGGGCCAGGCGCTCGACCTCCTCGAGCGTGACTCCCCGGCGGACCCGCGTGCCCCCGCCGGAGATGCCTCGAACCAACCGGTCGATCACAACGTAGCCGTGGCGGCCCGTCTCCGGGTCCGTCCATACGACGCGGAGATAGGGTTCGCCCTGACTCATCCGACATACCTCCCTTCTGATGCGGTTGGCCCGGCATTCCCCGAGCCGTCGCGCAAGCATAGATCCCGGCTGTTGAGCGACGGCGCGGTCCCGTGGGCGGGCGATCGAGCTCGTTTAGGCTTGGGATCGGCCCCGACCGGCACCTTTTGAGAGGAGGAGGCGATGGCAACCACGACAACTCCAGGCGTTCAGCTGCTTCAGGAATCCGACGTCCCCTATGAGCAGGTGTCGCCAGGGCTGGAGATCGCGCGGCCGATCACCGCGGCCGCCTTCACCAGCCTCGGTGGCGGTTGGGTGCGGATGGATGGGAGCGGCGAGCTCGCTAACTGGACGCTCAAGTACGACGAAGTCCTCTTCTGCCTCAGCGGAGAGCTGCAGATCGAGAGCGCCGGGAGCTCCACGGTCGCCCAGCCAGGCCAGGCGATCCTCATCGGAGAAGGGGCCACGGTCACCTACCGGGCCAAGCCCAACACCCGAGTCTTCTTCGTGCTCCATCCCCGCGACTGGGCCGAAAAGTAAGACCGGCCCGGCGTGGATCGCCGATTTGCGGGGGCCGGTTACCCGCTCATGCTCCCTGTAGTCGGGACGGACCGGCGTCTGCGGTGGCCACGCCGGCGAGCGCGTAAAGGACGAAGTAGTAGCAGACGTAGTGGAGCGAGGTCGCGTTGAAGGGCACCGCTCCGAAGCTGATGCCCCCGAACCGGCGGCGCCCCGCCAGCCTGCCCACCTGGTAGAAGAGCTCGATCACCTCCTCATTGGTGGGACCGAGCGGCTCGTCGCCGAAATCCGGGTTGGAACCCACGTTGAGGACGTCCGGGTCCACGCAGATCCAGACCTTGGCGGTGCCCTCGATGATCCGCTCGGCGAGAGCCTGCGCCCAGCCGTCGAACCCCTCGCGCCGCGCCAGTTTGAGATCCCGGTACGTGAGGATGTGCTCGCGCAGAACCCCGCGCTCCGTGAAGCGGAGGAACGTCTCCTTGTCGTTCACGGCCCCCCGCAGTCCGAAGTGGAAGTATCGGGCGGGGTCGACTCCGGGCAGACCCAGGATCCGGCGTGCCCAGCTCGACGCCCAGCGCGGGTTGCGCGGGTCGTCCTCCTCCCACTCACCCCGGAAGTTGTCGTGGTGGGCGTCCAGGTTCAGAACCGCTGTCGGGCCGGAGGCGGCGCCCGCGATCGCCTTCAGCACCGGGTAGGTGCTGACCCCGGAGTTTCCGCCGATCGTGACCATCATGCAGCCGGCATCGATCGCCTCCGCCACCCGCTTCTCGACGTTGGCCAGGGAGGTCGCCATGTCGCCGACGACGTCGGCGTCCCCCAGGTCGACCATCTTGAAGTGATCGAAGACGTCGACCTCAAGCTCGGGCAGGAAACCCCCGAAGCTGGTCGAGTTGGTGCGGAAGTAGGTCGGCGTCAGCAGGCTTCCCTCGTAGTTCAGAGAAGAGCGGCCGGCCGGGTTGGGTGCCCGCCAGGGGATGCCGAGGAAGGCCACGTCGGCATCGCCGATCTCCTCGCCTGGCCCCACATACCGACGGCGAAAAAGGGTCGGCGTGGCACCGTACACCAGCGGGGTCTCTTCGCTCATCCAATGGCTCCTTCCTGAGGTCTGGACTTCGGCTACGGTTTCCGAGAAAGGACTGTAAGTGACAATGGAAATTGAGCCACGCGCCAGGGAGCTGTTGAGCCGGCCCATCGTGGGTCAGTTGGGGTACCTCGGACTGGACGGCGAGCCGAAGGTGAACCCGACCTGGTTCCGATTTGTGGATGGTGAGATCCAGGTCGCCAGCCCGCCCAATGCCTTCAAGTCCCGCTCCCTGCGCCGCGACCCGCGCGCGGTCCTCACGGTCTCGACGGTCGATTACCCCTACCAGATCGCCAGCGCCACGGGCCAGGTCAGCATCGAGGTGCTGGAGGAGGAGCCCCGGATCGCGTTCGTCCGGGACATCGCCAACCACTACCTGCACCTAGCCGAAGCCGAGCACTACCTCGAAAAATGGCTTAAAGGCGGTTCCCCCGGCCCCGGCGACCTGCTGAGACTCCACATCACCCGGATTCGCTTCACGGCCACCGGCCGATAGTTCCCTCCCCCTTCCGGGGAGGGCGAGGGAGGGGTCCACTCAGAAGCAGCCTCACCCTCACCGAGCGTTTGGGGACCGGTTTGGTACCCCGTCCCCTACCCTCCCCCCAATGGAGAGGGATCTTCTTTCTCTTTCTCTTTCTCTCGTCCTTCTTCTTCTTCCACGATCTGTTCGAAGCCGCCGAGGTAAGCCTTCTGTACCCGCTCGTCGGCGGCGAGGTCGGAGGCGGCACCCTCGAGGACGATGCGGCCCGTCTCGAGCACATAGGCGCGGTCTGCCACGGCGAGGGCCTGGCGCGCGTTCTGCTCCACCACGAGCACGGCCACGCCCTCGTCGGCGAAGCGCCGGACGATCTTCAGGATCGCCCGCGCCAGCAGCGGCGAGAGACCGAGCGACGGCTCGTCGAGGGTGATCAGCCGGGGCTGCGTCATCAGCGCCCGGCCGATCGCGAGCATCTGCTGCTCGCCGCCCGAGAGCGTGCCCGCCAGCTGCCCGCGCCGCTCCGCCAGGCGGGGGAAGGTCTCGTACACCACATCGCGACGCTGCCGCAGCTCCTGCTGCCGGTTTCGCATCAGGTAACCGCCCAGGGCCAGGTTCTCCGCGACGGTCAGGGTGGTGAAGATGCGTCGGCCCTCGGGTACCTGGCAGAGACCGCGGCCAACGATCTCGTGGGCCGCCGTCCGCGTTATGTCCTGGTCGTCGAAACGCACCGAGCCGGCCCGCGCCCGCTCCAGCCCGGAGAGTGTGCGCAGGGTGGTCGT
Organism: Candidatus Dormiibacterota bacterium; assembly: GCA_955652675.1. Taxonomy (GTDB): domain Bacteria; phylum Chloroflexota; class Dormibacteria; order Dormibacterales; family Dormibacteraceae; genus Nephthysia. The sequence goes on along the minus strand of CATPBP010000036.1, from coordinate 23,964 downwards.
CTTGCCGGCCCCGTTGCTCCCCAGGACGGCCACCATCTCGCCTCCGTCGACCTGGATGGAGAGGCCACGCAGCGCCTCGATGTTGCCGTAGAAGACGTGGATGTCGTCGACTTCGAGCAGCGCCACGGTTCAGGCCCCGCCGGTCGCTTCGGCCAGCTCGGCCTCCTCGTCCGCGTCATCACGGCCCAGGTAGGCCTCGATGACGCGGGGGTTGTTCTGGACCTCGGCCGGCGTTCCCATGGCGATCACCTGGCCGCGATCGAGCACTACCACGCGGTCGGAGACGTTCATCACCAGGGACATGTCATGGTCGATGAGGACCACGGTGACGCCGCGATCGCGTATCCGGCGGACCATCCGCATCAGCTCCAGCTTCTCGGTCGGGTTCATCCCGGCCGCGGGCTCGTCGAGCAGGACGAGCATCGGCTCCGAGGCCAGCGCCCTGGCGATCTCCACACGCCGCTGGTCGGCGTAGGAGAGTTCGGTGGCCAGGCGGCCCGCCTCCTCCTCCAGACCGACGAAGCGCAGCCAGTAGCGGGCTTCCTTCAGCGCCCGGCGCTCGTCGCGCCTCTCGCCGCGGCTGTGCAGGAGCGCCTGCCAGGGCAGGTTCCGCTCCCGTACCGAGGCACCGATCATGACGTTCTCGAAGACCGCCATCAGCTTGAAGAGCCGGATCCCCTGGAAGGTTCGCGCCATCCCCCGGCGGACGATCGAGTGGGGCTTCAGCCGCCCCAGCGGGCGGCCGTCGAACTCGATCCGGCCGGCCTTGGGACGCTGCACTCCTGTGATGCAGTTGAAGACTGTGGTCTTGCCCGCCCCATTCGGTCCGATCATGCTCAGGATCTCCCCGCGCCGGACATCGAAAGAAACGTCGTCGACAGCTTTGACGCCCCCGAAGCGCTGGGCCAGGCCCTGGACGCGCAGAATCGCTTCACCCTCGGCAACCGAGGGCTGGAGCTTGAAGGGCCTTTCGGCCGCCTGTTTCTCCTCCTCGTCCTCAAGCCCGACGAAGGGGGCCCGCCGCGCCCGAACCTGCGGCCAGAGGCCGCCCGGCCGGAAGAGCATGATCAGGATCAGGAGCGCAGCGAAGATCAGGAAGCGAGCGTTCTGCAGCCCGCGCAGCAGCTCCGGGAGGCCGACCACGACGATCGCGCCAAGGATGACTCCGGGGAGACTGCCCAGGCCGCCGATGATGATCAGGATCAGGATCTGCGACGAGAGCAGGAAGGTGAAGCTGGACGGGTTGATGGCGGAGACCCGCGACGCGAAGAAGGCGCCGGCCAGGCCGGCCCACATACCGCCCATCGAGTAGGCGAGCAGCTTCAGGTTCAGGGTCGGAACACCGACAGCCTCGGCGGCGAACTCGTCCTCGCGCACGGCGACCCATCCACGGCCCAGGCGCGAGTAGGAGAGGTTGCGGGCGAAGATGATCGCGATCAGGACCAGGATCACGCCGATCACGTAGTAGGAGTTCTGGTCGACCAGGTCGAAGCCGAAGAGTGACGGGGAGGGGATGTTCCAGACGCCGTTGGGCCCGTCGACGTAGTCCCAGTTGGTGAAGAGGATGCGGACGATCTCGCCGAAACCGAGCGTCACGATGGCCAGGTAGTCGCTCCGCAGCCGGAGTGTCGGGTATCCGAGGATGGCTCCGGCCATGCCGGCGAACGCGATCGCGGGAAGCAGCGTGGTCCAGAAGTTGAAACCCAGCTTCACCGTCATGATCGCGGTCGTGTAGGCGCCGATGGCGAAGAAGGCCGCGTAGCCGAGATCGAGCAGCCCCGCATAGCCGACCACGATGTTCAGCCCCAGACCGAGCATCGCGAAGGTCAGAACGCTGACGCCGATCGATGTCACGTAGTCGTCGTTGTAGAGCGGCACGAGCATGGCGAGCCCGACCACGACGGCCAGCTGGAGCCACCAGGGCAGCCGCCCGATCCTCTCCCGAACCTTAGAGATGGGAGCGGTGACGGACTTGAGCGCGGCCGGGGAGGAAGCCATCTACATCCGCTCCGCGACGCGCTCGCCGAAAAGGCCGGTCGGCTTGATGATCAGCACCGTTATCAGCACGCCGAAGACGAACACGTCCTGCCAGCGGCCCGAGAGGTAGCCGGCGCAGTAGGACTCGAGCAGCCCGATGACGAGGCCGCCCGCCATAGCCCCCGGGATGTTGCCGATGCCGCCGAGCACCGCCGAAGTGAAGGCCCGGAGGCCGAGCAGGAATCCCAGGAAGAAATTGATCTGCGTGTAGTAGAGCCCGATCATCACGCCCGCGGCGGCAGCCAGGATGGCCGCCAGGATGAATGCGATCGCGATCACTCTGTTGACGTTGATGCCCATCAGCCGGGCCGCGTCGTGGTCGACTGCCAGCGCTCTCATCGCGGTGCCCAGCGTGGTGAAGCGGGCGAACGAGTAGAGCCCGGCCATCAGCACCAGGCTGATCGTGAAGAAGATGCTCTGCGCGTAGGAGATGCGCACGCCGCCGATGAAAACGCCCGAGGAGGTGACCAGGTGTGGGTAGGCCTGGACGCCGGCACCGAAGACCAGGAGCGCCGCGTTCTGCAGGAAGATCGACATCCCGAGCGCCGTGATCAGGATCGCGAGCAGCGACTTGTTGAGCAGCGGCTTGTACGCGAACTGGAGTATCCCGACGTTGATCACGCTGGTCACCACCATGGAGGCGAGAGCAGCGAGGGCGATCGCCAGGAAGACCGGGAGCCGCTGCAGGCCCATCGAGACGAGCACCGTCCAGCCGATGAAGGACCCGACCATTGTGAGGTCGCCGTGGGCGAAGTTGATCAACCGAATGATCCCGTAGATGATCGTGTAGCCGAGCGCGACGAGGGCGTAGAAGGCACCGGCGGTGAGGCCGTTGACGGTGTACTGAATGAAGATCGACATCGGTCGGTCGGCTGCCCTCCCTAGCTCAGCCGGCTGCCCTCAGGCGGCTCTGGACCCAATCAAACTGTGGGCAGCTTAACCCGCAAACCGTCTACATGATCCTGCCGCCGTCCAGGACCACCACGATGCCGGTCGCGTCGGGCCAGGACGCGATATCCAGACCCGCTCTGGCGATGTCCTCCGGCTGGGCGATCCGCAAGAGCGGCGTCTCCAGCTCCGTCACCCTTCTCTGTGTCTCGGGATCGATGGCGAACCACATCTCGGTGGCGACCGGACCGGGCGCGATCGCATTGCAGCGGACGTGCGGAGCCAGCTCACGAGCCATGGTCTTGGTCAGTCCCACCAGCCCTGCCTTGGTGGCTCCGTAGGGAGCCCCGTGCAGTGAGCCAGCGACGCCCCCGTCGCTGCTGACGTTCACGATTGAACCCCGCCGCGCCACCAGATCCTCGCGAAGCTCCTTGATCAAGAAGGTCGGCGCTGTCAGGTTGACCGCGATCGAGCGCTCCCAGTCCCGCCTGGACATCTGCTCCAACGTGAACTCCTCACCGAGGCCGGCGTTGTTGACCAGGAGCGCCACCGGACCTGCCCGGCGGGCCGCCCCGGCAATGGTGGCCACGGCGTCGAAGTCTTCGAGGTCGGCCTGCACCGGGATCGCCTCGCCGCCGAGCTCCATCGCCGCGGTCGCCGTCTGTTCCGCGTCCTCGCGTCGCGAACGGTAGTTGAAGACCACCCGGTACCCGCGCTTGACGGCCTCCAGCACGAAGGCTCGCCCGATGCCTCTCGAGCCGCCCGTCACCACCGCCACCAGAGCCTCTTCCACGCTCATCCCTCCTCGGCGGCCGAGGCGAGCTGAGCGGCGACCCGGGCCAGCGCGCTTCCGCCTATCCAGCCCCCGGTGAGGATCACGCCGACGCGCTCACCTCCGATGTCATCCCCGAAGCGCTCGACGGCCGCGACCCCCGCGGAGCCGCTGGGTTCCACCGCCATACCTGTGGTTCGCAGGAGCGTGCCCACCGACCGCCAGAGGTCCTCGTCGTCCACCAGGACGATCGAGCCGAGCAGCGCCTTCATCACCATGAGCGATAGCCGGCCCGGCCGCTCGGTGGCGATACCCCCCGCGATCGTGTGGGACTCCGCCGGATGGATCCGGCCCTCCTGCCAGCTCAGCGTCGCCCCCGGGGCGGCGGTCGATTGCACGCCGACGATCTGAACTTGAGAGCCGCTCGCGCGCGCCGCGAGCAGCGAGGCGGCGACCAGGTTGCCGCCCCCGACCTGAACGATGACGCTGTCGAGCGGGGGCGCCTGCTCCAGCAGCTCCGCAAGCACCGTGGCGGCGCCGGCCATGAGCCAGCGATCCTCCCCGTCCTCCAGGTAGAGCAGGTCCCGCGCAGCGGCCATCTCCTGCGCCGCCGCCTCGGCCTCGGTCACGGTGTCCCCACGCAGCTGGACCTCGCCGCCCAGGTCCCTGATGGCGGCGAGCTTGCCCGGTTCGCTGAAGCGAGGCGCCACCACGGTCACCGGGACGCCCAATCGGCGGCCGGCGTAGGCGACGCCCTGGCCGTGGTTGCCGGTCGAGACGGTGACCACGCCCGCCGCGCCCGAGCTCTTGATCGCACGCACTGCGCAGAGCCCGCCCCGGTACTTGAAGGAGCGGATGGGCGAGAGGCACTCCAGCTTCAACCAGGTCTCCCGGCCCAGCGCGGCGGAGAGGTGGGGTACGGCGACGGCCGGCGTGGACGGCACCTGGCCGGCGATCACGGCCTGCGCCTCCTCCAGTTCCGCCGCGGAGGGCGCTCCCTCGAGCATTGGGGCGTCGGGGAGCGCCGCGCGGACCCTGAGACCCGCCTCCGCCGGCGACGCCGGGGTCAGAGGCTGACCGTGCGGCGGGCCGCGGCGACCACCCGCTCCAGGCTGGGCAGGTACCAGTGCTCCATGGAGGCCGCTGGGAACGGGATGTCGTAGGAGGCGACCCGCGCGACGGGGGCGTCCAGGTCGTAGAACGCTTCCTCCATCAGCGTCGCCACCACCTCGGCGCCGAAGCCGGCGCTGAGCGGCGCCTCGTGCACCACCACGGCCCGGCCTGTCTTGGCCACCGCCTTGACCAGGGTCTCCACGTCGAGGGGCACCAGCGTGCGAAGGTCCACGACGCAGGCCTCGATGCCGTCGGCGGCGAGCGTGTCGGCAGCGCGCTGGCAGAGCTCGGACGCCGCCGACCACGCGACCAGGGTGATGTCGTCGCCCTCGCGTACGACTGACGCCTTCCCGAAGGGGACCCGGTAGTCGCCGTCTGGCACTTCCATCCGGCCCAGCCGGTATAGCCGGTCGGGCTCGCAGAAGAGCACTGGGTCGGGGTCGCGAATGGCCTCCAGCAGCATGCCCTTGGCGTCGTAAGCGTTGGAGGGCATCACGATCTTGAGGCCAGGCGACTGGACGAACTGGGCTTCCACGGCGTCCGAATGGAACTCCGGGCTTCGGATGCCGCCGCCGAAGGGGGCGCGGATCGTGACCTGGCAGGGGAAGCGCCCGCGCGAGCGGTGACGGTACTTGGCAAGTTGCGGCCCGATCTGGTGAAAACCCTGGGCGGTGAAGCCCAGGAACTGGATCTCTGCCACCGGCACCATCCCCGAGAGGGCGAGGCCCAGCGAGGCGCCCAGGATGCTTGCTTCCGCCAGCGGCGTGTCGACCACGCGCCTGTCGCCGAAGCGCTCGATCAGCCCCGTCGTGGTCCGGAAGACCCCACCGAGCTTACCCACGTCCAGACCCAGGAGCATGACGCGCGGGTCGCGCTCCATCTCCTCAACGAGAGCGTTGTTGATCGCCTCGACGATGTTGCGCTGGGGCATCGCTAGTGCCCGTTGACGCTCTTCAAGAACTCCGCCCGCTGCCGTTCCACGCGGGCCGGCGGTCGCTCGTAGACGTTGTCGAAGAGCATCTCGGGACGGACGCCTCTCTGGGCCTGCGCGGCCTCCACGACCCTCTCGATCTCGGCGGCGACCTCCTGGTCGGCGGTCTTCTGGCGTTCGTCGTCCCAGAGCCCAATCGCGGTCAGGTATTTGATCACCCGCTGGATCGGGTCGCGCTGCTTGGCCTCCTCGAACTCTGCTGGGTCCAGGTACCGGGAGGGATTGTCCGTCGTGTTGTGGAAGCCCATCCGGTAGGTCACCGCCTCGACAAGGCTTGGCCCCTCACCGGCACGGGCACGCTCAACGGCCTCGACCGCAACGTCATAGACGGCCAGCACGTCATTGCCGTCTACCTCCACGCCCGGGAAGCCGTAGCCCGCGGCGCGAAGCGAAAAGCTGGGTACCGCGGATTGCATACGGCGCGGCGTGGAGATGGCCCACTGGTTGTTCTGCATGAAGAAGACGATGGGCGCTCGCTGGACCCCGGCCAGGTTGAGCGCCTCGTGGAAATCTCCCTCCGAGGAGCCGCCCTCGCCGATGTAGGCCATCACCACGGCGTCCTTGCCCTGGAGCTTCAGCCCCCAGGCGAGGCCCGTCGCCTGCGGCAACTGGGCCGCCAGCGCGACCTGCGTGGGGAGCACATTCACGCCCTCGGGGATCCGGGTGTCAGGGGTGGTCTTGCCCATGTAGGTGGCGGTGATCAGCTCCAGGGGATAGCCCTGGCGGACGACAGCCATCAGCTCTCGGTACTGGGGGACGATCCAGTCCCGGGAGGGATCCAGCGACATCGCCGACCCTACGATCGACGCCTCCTGGCCGAGGCCGGGGGAGTAGACGCCGAAGCGGCCCTGGCGCTGGAGGCCGATGACGCGCTCGTCGTAGGCGCGGGAGAGCATCATCAGCCGGAGCGCCTCGAGGAGGAACTCCTCGTCCATCCTCGGCTTGCTGCCCGGGACGATCGTCCCGTCCGGCTTCAGGATCGATCGCCTCTCGACCATCTTTTTCCTATTCTCGCTGAGCCGCTGTTCCCACGTCGGAGGCGCCCGCCGGCCGCGCCCGCGGGCCCGGAGCGGTGGCCCCCGGCCAGGGACCCGGAGGCTCGGGCGGCAGCTCTTGGGGCAGGGTCTCTTCGCGGCAGATGCGCATTCCACGAGCCCGGTAGTTGCGGAGCGCCGCGGCCCCGTCGAGGGTGCAGGTGTGGACCCAGACCCGCTCCGGCCCCAGCTCCCAGGCGCGCTCGATGGCGCAGGTCAGAAGCCAGCCGCCGAGCCCACGGCCGACGAAAGCCGGGAGGAGTCCGAAGTAGGCGATCTCGACATCACCGGGAACCGAGGCGTCCAGCTCGAAGTAGCCGGCCGGCGTGCCCTCCAGGTATGCGACCCAGGTCTCCGTCCCGGCCATCCGCTCCGCCCATTGCTGGTAGGTCCAGCCCAGGCGGTCGGTCCAGTACCAGTTGCCCCCGACGGCGGTGTAGAGGAAGCGTCCGAGCTCCGGCGCTGGCCGGCGGGCCTGGACCAAGACGGGCGCCTCGCCCTCCGGCGCCGGTGCCGGACAGAGCTGCGCCCGTTCCGTCATCTCCAGGTTCCAGGTGGTGACGTCGACGAGCACGTGCCCCATTTTCCCTCCCCCTTGCGGCTACAGTCGGCCGGGTGAGACTGTATCGAGATCCGGACAATCCGGGAAGGCTGGCTTTCGACGAGGGTTTCTACCGGCGCATCGCCGCCGAGACGGGGCGTCGGCGGCAAGTCCTCCACCACGTCGTCCCCATCCGCAGCGGCTACGCCTGGCCCCTGCGCGCCGGCCAGGTGGTGCGGCTGGTGGCGGTCGAGGGACCCCAGGTCTGTGACCTCAACCTCTGGAATCTGGACAATCCGCGCGAGCGCTTCTGGGCGGCCCGCAGCCGCCAGATCCAGGGCGCCCACGTGACGGCGCTGGACCGCCTCTGGTCGTGCCTTCCCTATCTGCGGCCGATGATCACCTTCACCAACGACACCATCTCGACCGAGCCGACGGCCGCAGGCGGACGCTGCCACGACCTGCTCGGCACGCGCTGCGACCCCTACCTCTACAAGCTGCTCGACGACCGCGACTTCGACGTGACGTGCCACAACAACCTCACCCGCGCCATCGCCCCCTTCCACCTCACCGAGCTCGACGTGCACGATGTGCTCAACGTCTTCCAGGTCACCGGCCTGGACCCGGTCCACGAGATCTACTTCATGGAGCCGAGTCCGGCCCGCAAGGGCGACTTCCTCGAGTTCTTCGCGGAGATCGACCTCCTCTGCGCCATCTCGACCTGCCCCAGCGGCGACCTCTCCCAGTGGGGCTGGGGCGAGGACGGCTCCGACCCCCTGGCGGCCTGCCGCCCCATAGGGGTCGAGGTCTACGAACTGGACGGCGAGCTGCTGGAGGGTTGGCGGAGGCCGGAATCGCCACGGGTCAAATCCGTGTACAGCGCCTAACTAGTAATTTGGACGGATGGACTGGGCAGAGCACGTCGACGAAGACGCCGAAAGGGATCTCGTCCGCTGGCGCAGGCACCTTCACCAGCACCCGGAGCTCAGCTTCGAGGAGTTCGAGACCACCGCCTACGTCTCGGCGATGCTCGACGAATGGCAGATCCCCTACGACCGCCCGCTGCCGACCGGCGTGGTCGGGCACCTGCGCGGCCGCAACCCCGGGCCGACGGTGGCGGTGCGATGCGACATGGACGCGCTGCCCATCGAGGAGCAGAACACCTTCGACTTCAAATCCGGCGTCCCCGGCAAGATGCACGCCTGCGGTCATGACGGCCACACCTCGATCCTGCTGGGGCTGGCGAGGACCCTCTCAGAGATGCGGGACGAGATCCACGGCGAGATCCGGCTTGTCTTCCAGCCGGCCGAGGAGGTGCTGGAGAGCGGCGCCCGGCACATGATCGAGGCCGGGGCGGTGGACGGCGTCGACGCCGTCATCGGGCTGCACCTCTTCAGCACCCTGGACACGGGACGCATCTCCCTGGCCGGCGGCCCGATCATGGCCGCGGCCGACGTGTTCGAGCTGACCATCGCCGGATCGGGCGGCCATGGGGCCTACCCGCACCAGACCATCGACCCGCTGATGGTCGCCGCCGGGCTGGTCGGCCAGCTGCAGACCCTGGTCAGCCGACGGGTATCGCCGCTGGAGCCGGCGGTGGTGACGGTCGGAAGCCTCCACGCCGGCACCGCGCCCAACGTGATCCCTGGCTCGGCTTTCCTGTCGGGAACGGTCCGCACGCTGTCCGAGTCGCTGCGCGAACAGCTGGAGCGCGAGCTACGAAGAATGTCCGAGCTCTTCGCCCAGGCGCACGGCGCGAGGGTCGAGATCAAGTACCAGAAAGGCAACCCGGTGGTGCAGAACGACGTCCAGCTGGCCGGCTTTCTCCGTCCGGCCGCTGCTGCCACCGTGGGCGAGCGCTCGGTCGTCAACATGGCGCCCACCATGGGCGCCGAGGACTTCGCCTACTACGGGAGCGTTGCCCCCTCTGTTTTCGCCTTCGTCGGGGCAGGCAGCCGCGAGTCCGAATCCGACTTTCCGCATCACCACCCCCGGTTCACAGTCGACGAGCGGGCTCTCGGGATCGGCCTGCGCTTCTTCCTGGAAGCGGTGGAGCGCACGTCGTCAGGCCAGGCGGAGCTGCCCACCTGAGGGCCGGCGTCCGGGAAATCCTGGAGAGCCTGGTCCGGGTCGCCTCGGTGACCGGCGAGGAGGGGGCCGTAGCCGAGGTGGTGGCCGGTTGGTGCGAGGCCGCCGGCCTTGAGGTCGAGCTGCGGAAGGTGCAGCCGGGGCGTCCCAACGTGGTGGCCCGCTGGGACACGGGCCGGCGTCCGATCCAGCTCTTGACCGGCCACCTCGACACGGTCCCGGTCGGCGCGGACTGGACCCGCGATCCCTACGGCGCGGAGGTCGAGGGCGGCCGGCTCTACGGACGCGGCGCCTGCGACATGAAGGGCGGCCTGGCCGCGATGCTGGGGGCCGTCTTCGACCTCCGCTGGCACGGCCTGGAACCGGCGGGAGGGCTGCTGCTCGCGGCGGTGGTCGGCGAAGAGGAGGACTCGGCCGGGACGATCGCGCTCCTCGAGGACGGCCTCGACGCCGACCGCGCCATCCTTGGCGAGCCGACCAACCTGCAGCTCGTTCGGAGCAATCGCGGGCTCGTCAACTACAGCCTCGCGGTGACGGGCGCGTCGGCGCACGCGTCCTCTCCGGAGCTGGGCAGGAACGCGATAGTGGCCGCGGCCCACATCGTCCTGGAGCTCGAGGCGCTGGCGGGGCGGTTGGCTCGGGATCCGCACCCGACGCTTGGCCCGCCCAATCTCACGGTGGGGACGATCCACGGCGGCACCCGGCCCTATGTGGTCCCCGACCGCTGCGTGGTGGAAGTCGACCGCCGGGTCAACCCGGGCGAATCGGCCGAGACCGTTCGCGTCGAGCTGGAGGACCTGGTCTCGGAGGTCCGCGCGCGCCTGCCCTGGCTCGTGGTCGAGCCGGACTTCGGCTGGGAGTACCTTCCCTTCGAGCTCGAGGAGGGCCATCCCTTGGTGCGCGCGCTGTCCTCGGCATTGAGCGAAGTGGGCATCGAGCCCCGGATCGGCGCCTGGAGGGCGGCCAGCGACGCCGGCTTCCTTGCCGTCCGAGCCGGGATACCGACCCTGCTCTTCGGACCGGGGCATATCGAGGCGGCGCACCGGCCGGACGAGTTCGTGGAACTGGCACAGGTCGAGACCGCCAGGGACGTCTATTCGAGACTGCTGCTCAGTCACTGAGCGGCAGCGCCACGAAAGGAGGAGGTTGACGATGCCGGCGTTCCCCGAGGCCGAGTACGCCGACCGGTTGGCAAAGACGCGCGAGGAGATGGAGAGGCGTTCGCTGGACGCGCTGCTGGTCACGGACCCGGCCAACATGTACTACCTGACCGGCTACGACGCCTGGTCTTTCTACGTGCCCCAGGCAGTCATCGTGCCCCGGGCCGAGGAGCCGCCGATCTGGGTGGGCCGCGGCATGGACGCGCCGAGCGCGGTGATCACCACCAGGCTCCCGCCGGAACGGATCCTGACCTACGCCGACGATTACGTCGAATCGCCGACCAAACACCCGATGCAACACATCGCCAAGGTGCTGGCCGAAAACGCTTGGGAGAGGGCACGGGTCGGGGTTGAATCTGACGCTTACTACTTCACCGCTCGGCAGCTGCAGGTGCTGCAGGAATCACTGCCGGAGGCGGAGTTTCCGGACGCCTATCTGCTCGTCAACTGGATACGGACCGTCAAGTCGGCGCTGGAGATCGAGTACATGCGCCAGGCGGCGCGAATCCTGGAGCGCGTCATGCGCGTCGCCGTTGACGCGGTCAACGTGGGCACACGAGAGTGTGACGCAGCGGCGCTGATCTCGCAGGCCCAGATCAGCGGCACTCCTGATTACGGCGGGGACGCGCCGGCCGCCTTTCCCGCCATCCTCAGCGGTGAGAAGGCAGGGACTCCGCACTCGTCCTGGTCGGATGCTCCCTTCCGCACCGACACCGCAACCTGCCTGGAGCTCTCCGGCTGCCGCCTGCGCTACCACTGCGCGATGTCCCGCACGGTCTACCTGGGCACTCCGCCGGACGAGATCAAGCGTCTAGCGGAGGTGGTTCGCGAGGGCATGAGCGACGCCCTCGCGGCGGTCGGCCCGGGCCGCCAGTGCCAGGAAGTGGAAGCAGCCTGGCGGCAGACGATCGGACGCGCCGGCTACGTGAAGCCATCCCGGATCGGCTACTCGATCGGGGTCAACTACCCGCCCAACTGGGCCGACCACACGGCCAGCCTGCGAGCCGGAGACACGACGGAAATGGTCCCCGACATGACCTTCCACCTGATGCTCGGCATGTGGATGGACGGCTGGGGATACGAGGCCAGCGAGACTTTCCGGGTCACCGAGGGCGGCTACGAGCTCTTCGCAGACTTCCCTCAAAAGCTCTTCGTCAAAGAGTGATTGCTGGAGGTTAATCAGTGCCCTCTGTTATTCGCAGACCCGACCCTGCATGATTTGGGCGGTGAACCCACTGGACCTGATCTGGATCTTCTTCATTCTCAGCTCGCTCCAGCCGGTCATTCATAGGCAGATGCTTGCCCGGTCGCGTCGCCGCGGGCTCTGATGGATCTCTATCCGCAGCCGTGCGGCCGCGAGTCCTCGGTGGAGTACATTCCCGGCTCGCCGATACAGCCGGGGCTGCCTCCTGGCCGCGATGTTCCCCGCCCCCGCGAGGCTCCGGCCGCGAGCCGCGGCGACAGCGACGCCGCGACCCCCCGTCTGCCTTGATCATCCGCTCCCTCGAAGACGTCTCGGGGACGGACCGGGACGTCGCCGGCGAGGGCTGGCGGAGCCGCCGGATCCTGCGCCGCGATGACGGCATGAACTTCTCGCTGCACTGGACCGAGGTGGCGGCCGGGACAGAGATGGAACTCACATATGCACACCACCTGGAGGCGAACCTGTGCATCGAGGGTGAGGGGGAGGTCGTGGACCTGGCCAGCAACCAGGTCTATGGGCTCCGGCCCGGGGTCATGTACGCGCTCGACAAGCACGACCATCACCTGGTGAGGGCTACCATGACGCTCAAGCTGGTGTGCGTCTTCTGGCCGGCGCTGAGCGGTGACGAGAGGCACGACGCCAGTGGTGGGTATGCGGCCTCAACCGTTCCGACCTCGGGCTGATAGGGGTAAATCGGGAGCGTCTTTTCAGAGAGGTACCCCCTCCCAACCCTCCCCGCGAGGGGGAGGGAATCCTTTTCCTTCCTTCTGCTGCCTGACTGTCAGGCCAGGCTGACAATCGGGTCGGGGTAGGTCAGCGTGCGGCGCAGGAGTGGTTCCAGCTTCCAGGGCTCGTGCACCGCCCCTCCCTCCACGCTCTCCAACTCGGGCACATAGCGGCGGACGTAGTCGCCCTCCGGGTCGAAACGGTGCGCCTGGCGGATGGGGTTGAAGACGCGATTGGGCCGGGTATCGTTGCCGGTGCCGGCCACCCACTGCCAGTTCCCGCTGTTGTTCGCCACGTCGCCGTCGGCGAGCAGGTCGAGGAAGTGGCGAGCGCCGGCCCGCCAGTCCACGGCCAGACGCCGGGTAAGGAAGGAGGCCACCAAGAGCCGCGCCCTGTTGTGCATCCAGCCTTCTCGCGCCAGCTGGCGCATGCCGGCGTCGACGATCGGTACACCTGTGAGGCCCCGCTTCCAGGCATCCAGCGCCACCTCGTCGTGGCGCCACTGTCTTGGCCGACGGTAATCATCACGCGACATGGCCGGGAAGGCATGGGTCACCTGGTGGTGGAAGTCCCGCCAGCTGAGCTGACGGACGAACTCCTCGCCGCCCTGCTCGGCCGCCCTCACGGCCAGCTCGAGCGCCGAGAGGCAGCCGAAGTGGAGGTAGGGGCTGAGGCGCGAGGTGGCGTCCGCGGCCAGGTCGTCATGGCGAGCGGCATAGGCGGCCAGGCCCTTCTCCAGCCAGCCCTTCATTCGCTGCCGGCCGGCGGCCTCACCGCCTCTCTGGCCCTCTGGCGAAGGCTCCCCGGTTATCTCGGGAGGGGCGGCCGACCGCAAACCTGAGATCGCCTCGATACGCTCCACCGGTTTCTCGACCGGGCGCCACAGCACCTGGCGCCATGCCCGGTAGTAGGGCGTGAAGACACGGAAGTGATCCCCGCCGGCCGGCCGGAGGGCCTCCGGCGGCACTACGGTGACACCCGGGAAGGTGCGCAGCTGGACTCCGGCCTCCTCGCAGAGGCGGCGCAGCCGGCGCTCCCGCCGCTGGGCCAGCGCGCTGACGTCCGAGCTCATGAAGATGGCGCTCGCATTCGCCTCGCGGGCTGCCCGGATCGCCTCGGCCGGCACCGCGCCGGAACGCCGGAGGAGCGCGCCGTCCAGGGAGCTGTCCAGGTCGTCGAGGGAGTCGAGCAGGAAGCGCACGCGGTTGGGTGCGGCGTACGGGCCATCGAAGATCTCGCGGTCATAAACGAAGAGCGGCAGCACCTGGCCGAAGGTCCTGGCGGCCGCGGCCAACGCCGGGTGGTCGTGGACGCGCAGGTCACGGGTGAAGAGGACTACCCCCGACGCCACGGGCGTTCTCGTTACCGGTTGCCGGCCTGCCGGGAGCTCGCGAACAGACCGATGGCGACGGCGGCCAGGGCCATCAGCGCTCGGCGCGAGCCTCGCAGCCGCGCGCCCCGGCCGGGAATCGGCGTCACGCCGGGGAGGGGCCGGGATGGGACGGGCCGCGCCGAAGACTCGAAGAGCACAGCGTTGAGCTCGATGCCGAACATCGTTATCAGGCCCAGGAAGAAGAAGAAGGCCAGCATCACGAAGAGAAAGGCGAAGCTGGCGCCGAACTGGTTGATACCGGCGTTGAGCTTGATGTAGAGCGGGAAGAGCAGGGTGAGCAGCTTGAAGGCGAAGCCGGCAACGAGAGCCCCCGGCCAGATGTGCTTCAGAGGTTGCCGCCGGTTGGGAACGACGAAGTAGAGCGTGAAGAAGAGCACAAAGCCGGACGCGACCCCGATGGCGAACTGCAGCGGTGAGTTGAACAGGTCCAGCACCGACGTTGGGATGCCGGGAATCCGGCTGAGAAGAGGAAGCACGACCGAGGTGGCGACGCCGATCACCGCGAGCACCGAGAAGATGGCCATCATGCCGATCGCCATCAGCTTCTGTCTTACGAAGGGTCGGCGGCCGCAGTGCAGCACGGAGTCAAACGCCATCTCCATCGCACCGAAGAGGTTCGACGCCGTCCAGAGATAGCCGACCAGGCCGACCAGCACGAAGATCCCTGCCTTCTCCTGGACCCCCTTGATTCCTTTCAGCGCCTCCTGCTGCGACTTGGGGTCGCTGGGAAAGACGGTGACAACTCCGTTCAAGAGTGTGTCGGTGCTGAGCCCCGCGGCCGAGAGCACGAAGCCGGCGATGGCTATCAGGAAGAGGGCGATCGGGAAGATCGCAGTCAGCGCGTTCCAGGCGATGACAGTCGCCCAGATACCGCCGTCGTCCTCGCCGTACCTCTGAACGACACGCACGGGCACGGTGCCCTTGACCCGGCCGAGCAGCGCCTTCAGTCTCTCCACTTTTTCGACGCTAGCAGATCGAGAGGTGCTGTCCAGCGTTTAGCATCGGCTCCGTCATGGACGCCGATCGGCTGCGAGAGACCTACCGTCTGATGCTGCTGGCCCGACGCTACGACGAGGAGGCGGTGCGGCTGCAGCGCCAAGGCGAACTGGTCGCTTTTCCCCCGATGTCAGGGCAGGAGGCGGCTCAGGTCGCGAGCGTGCTGGCGCTGAGTCCGGCCGACATGGTCTTCCCCTCCTACCGTGAGCTGGGCGTCGCGGTCGGGCGAGGGGTGGACATGACCGGCTACATGCTGGCCTTTCGCGGCGCCTGGAACGGCGGCCTCTACGACTGCCGCCGGAACCGATTCGCGCCGATGGCGTCATCGGTGGGCAGCCATCTCCTCCACGCCGTGGGCTGGGCCATGGGCGCTCGGCTGGACGGTCGGGACGAGGTCGCGATCGTCTACTTCGGCGAGGGTGCCACCTCCGAGGGAGACGCGTCCGAGGCGTTCAACTTCGCGGGCGTGTTCCGCGCGCCTGTCGTCTTCTTCTGCCAGAACAACGGCTGGGCGATCTCGGTCCCCGCCGAGCGCCAGTCGGCGGGCGAGATCTGGCGCCGGGGGGAGGCCTTCGGCTTCCCCGGCGTCCGCGTCGACGGCGGTGACGCCGAAGCCGTCTTCGCCGCGACCTCGGCGGCGGCCGAACGAGCCAGGCGGGGCGAGGGGCCGACGCTGATCGAGGCCCTCACGCATCGCTTCGGCCCCCACTCCACGGCCGACGACGACACGCGCTATCGCGAGCGCGCCGAGGTGGAGACCGCCCGCCGGAACGATCCGCTGGGGCGGCTTCGAGCCCGGCTGGCCGCGTCGGGGGTGCCGGACAGCTGGTTCTCCGACGCCGAGGACGAGGCTCGTCTGGCCGTGTCCGAGCTCCGCGCCAGCCTGGCCGCGGCTGAGAATCCGCCTGCGGTAGAGATGTTCGACTTCGTCTACGCCGCACCGCCGCCGGCGCTTGCTCTGCAGCGCAGCCAGCTGGAGGAGCTGCTAGGCCCGGATGCCTGAGCTCTCGATGGTTCAGGCGCTGAACGCCGCGCTGCGGCACTGCCTAGCCGCCCACGACCGCACCCTTGTCTTCGGCCAGGATGTCGGGCGGCTGGGCGGTGTCTTTCGCGTCACCGACGGATTGCAGCATGAGTTCGGGGAGCGCCGCGTCTTCGACACGCCGCTCGCCGAGTCCGGGATCGTCGGCGTCGCCGTGGGCCTGGCCATGGCGGGCTGGCGGCCGGTGCCCGAGATCCAGTTCGATGGCTTCAGCTTCCCCGCGCTCGACCAGATGCTGACCAACCTCGCCAAGTACCGCGGCCGCTCGCGAGGCGCCTACGACATGCCGGTGACACTGCGCCTTCCCTCCTATGGGGGCATCGGAGGCCCGGAGCACCACAGCGAGAGCCCGGAGAGCATCTATGCGCACACCGCCGGGCTGAAGGTGGTCACGCCGAGCTGCGCGCAGGAGGCGTTCAACCTGCTGGTGGCCGCGATCCGCGACCCCGACCCGGTGATCTTCATGGAGCCGAAGAGCCGCTACTGGGCAAAAGAGGAGGTGGCGCTGGAGCCGGCTGGGCTGCCCATCGGCCGCGCCTGCGTGGTTCGAGCGGGCTCGGATGCGACGCTGGTCGCGTGGGGGCCGATGGTACATCGCTGCCTGCAGGTCGCCTCAGCCGCCGAGGAGGATGGTGTGTCGCTGGGCGTGCTCGACCTCCGCTGCCTTGTGCCGTTGGACGAAGCGACGCTGCTGACCTCGGTGGCCGAGACGGGTCGCGCCGTCGTGGTCCACGAGGCACCGAGGACGGCCGGCTTCGCCGCCGAGGTCTCGGCGCGGCTGATGGAGGGGGCTTTCGGCTCGCTCAAGGCGCCGGTGCAGCGGGTGACCGGCTGGGACGTCCCCTACCCGAGCGGAGCTGTCGAGCAGCAGTACATCCCGTCGGTGGACCGGATCCTGCTCGCGGTCCAGCGCGTCCTGGACTACTGAGTCCTCAGGTCTTCGCCTTTCCATCACGGCTGGCTGCGGCGCGGTGCTGTGAAGATATTGCGGTGAGCGACGAATTCGTCTTCAGGCTTCCTGACCTGGCCGAGGGCCTCGAGGACGCAGAGCTTGTGGAGTGGCGAGTCAGCGAGGGGGAGCGCGTCGAGCTGAATCAGCTGCTCGGCGAGATGCAGACGTCCAAGGCGCTGGTCGAGATGCCCTCGCCGCGCTCAGGGATCGTGCGGCGGCTCCACGCGCAGCCCGGCGACCTGGTCCGGGTGGGCGACCCGCTGGTGACCTTCGAGGTCGATGAGAACAATGAGCCTGGGGTTGTTGGAAGGGTTCCTCGGGAAGAGGCGCCTCCGCGTCGGGTTCGGTTGCGTCCGCCGAGCCAAACGCAGTAGTCGCACGTCAGTGGCAGGCCGGGTCTGCGGGTGAGGTCTCGGCGGAGACCTGCGTCTCGACGTAGGCCGGCACGTCGATGGCGGTGCCTGCCTTCTTGACCGGGTCGGTGGCGACGAACTGCAGCAGCCGGCCCTCTACAAGCTGAGAGTAAGAGCCGGGCGCCACCAGGCCTCCCCAGCGATGGAGGTTGTCCTTGGGCTGGACGATGCAGTGGAGTCCGTCGGGCACCGCGATCTTGCTCTGGGACTGCAGGTTGAAGAGCACCACGGCACGGCCGTCCGTCCCTTGGTAGGCGTCGAAGAACTGCGCCGGCTGATACCTGAGGTCCACCGAGTAGCCCAGCCTTTTCATGCTCTCGCGATACTTGCGCAGCGCATTTACCGCGTCGGTCGTGAGGTGTCCGGGCGCGAACGGACCCTGCGGCGACCCTGAAGAGAGCCCGGAGTTGAGGTACTGGGAGAGCGAACTGGGAAGCTGCTTCGGATCGACGACCAGGCTGCCGTTGCCAGGGGCCAGCATGGTGGCATAGCCGTCTCGCCCGATCGCAATGCGGGAGGGCTGGTCGAGGGACGCCAGGACGTAGAAGTTGGCCTTCCAGGGCGCACCCTCGCTGGGTTGCCAGAAGCGGTAGTAGAAGCCGATGGGGTCACTGGCCAGGTTGCCCGCGGTGTCGACTTTGACCGTCTCCACGAGCGCCACGAACTGCGCCGGGTAGCCCTGCTGGTGAGGCACGTAGGTGGTGAGCTTCTTGAGCGGGCGCGCCGACTTCAGTACCTGATCACCGGCCGCTTTCGCGGCAGTGACGTCGGCGACCTGGGATTCGAGCAGAGGAGGCGACTGGATCTTTGCGAATAGGCCAGTGTTGTAGGTCATCAGGGCCTGTTCGTTCACGCGCCAGTAGTCATGGACGACTTTGTCGGCGCGCACGGGCGTGATCACGTCGACGTCCGACCCCTGCCACGGCGCCGAACACGCCGTCGCGAGGGCGAGCATTAGTAGCGTTAAGGCGACCGCCGTCCACCGGCGTCCCTGACGCAGCACAGCCATGAACCTGACTAGTGCTACGTAGGAGTTGCCGGATCGGCAAACCGGCCCTCACGGGTTGCTCTGCGGCGGGCGGCCCCCTTCGATGGCCGCGGCGAGGCGCGTCAGGTTGCTGGCCAGGGCCAGGAGATCCTGCGAGACCTGGTCCAGCTCTTGCACGACCGGAGGGACTCGCCTCTGCCTGAGCCGTCCGCTGGCCAGGAGGTACTGACCCAGCTCGATGCAACCCTGGGCCACAACCCTCACCCGGGCGGCGGTGCCGTGAAGCTGGGTGGGGGCGAGGAGCGGCCTGTTCACGCCTCGATCTTCCTGCGCGCGGGCGGACGTAGCGACGACAGTGCTTTCGTGGAGCGGCGCCGAGGGAAACGCCGCTTACACAGTGAGCGCCCGCCCAAGCCCGACCTCGGACGTCGGACTGAGTTCAGGGAGAGGGCGCGGCGTATGCCGGTTTCCGATTCTTACCTGGGCAAACCGGCCGACTCCACCCCTACTCCCACTAACAACGGATTGTGAGAGCGACTAAAATTGGCGCTGTGGAAGGTCGCGAGCCAGCCCTAAGGCCCTCGGTCAACCACTTCCCTCTCCTCTCCCCGAGGGGACCCGCCCCCGCGAAATGGGCCCCGGACTTCTAACCGCGTCACCAGCCGCAAAGTAGCCCCACCCACAAGGCGGGCGCCCGCGGCTGCCGCAAGCGGGCGAGGTGGTCAGCGAGCTGAGGCGCCTGCGCGCTGGAGGGAGCGGTACACGGTCGGGGGGAAACCGAGAACAGCTCGGCCAAGTCGACGATGGTGTAGTTGCCGCTGTCGTGCAGTCGGTAGAGCTCGGCCTGCTGCCTGGGGCTGAGCGTTGGTTGTTTGCTGTCGGCGGCTCGCATCGTGACCGGCATTTCTTAGGATGAGAGTCATGACCGCAAAGGCGACACACATCGACCCTGAAGAACTCCACAGCAACCCTGCCTTCACGCAGGGCGTGATCGCACCCGCTGCCCGGACGCTCTATGTTGGTGGTCAGCTCGGCACCGATAGCACCGGAAAGCTGCTCGACGGTATTGAGGCGCAAACCACTCAGGCAATGCGAAACGTGCTGACTGTGCTTGCTGCCGCGGGTACCGGTCCCGAGCATGTCGTCAAACTCAACATCTACCTCGTCAGTGGGGTCGACGCACAGGTGGGATACGCGGCGTCACGATCAGTGTGGGGCGATCACCGCACAGCCATCACGGTCGTTTCCACCGCAGGACATGCTCGCCCGGGCGCGCTCGTGGAGATCGACGCAGTAGCGATCATCCCCGAATAAGACGAACCCACGGATCGAGACTGCAAAAGCGTAGCTCGCTGCTTGGCAAGGCTCCCTTCAACTCTTCGTCCACCTCAACCCTCGCCTCTAACTCGGTAGTCCAGGTCGCCATACCTGTGCCCCCTCGTAGCCGACTGCTTTTCGGCTACTCAGCACGCTTAAGCCCGGCGCTGAGACGATTTCAGGGCTTAGGCGTCTCCTCAGCGGGTGGGAGGCGCCGCGCTGATGTCGCCGAGAGGCGAACCACCGCGCTCGATGGCCAAATCGCCCAGCGAGACTATGCCCGCCGGCCGCCCCTTTTGGTCAAGCACCGGCAACCGGCGCACCGAATGGGTCCGCATCACCTCGATGGCCTGCTCGATGCTGTCGCCCAGGGAAAGTGTCAGCGGCTCTCGGCTGCAGACCTCTCCAACGCGTGTGGCTCGGACGTCACGCTCCTCGGCGACCGCCCTGATCGTGATGTCCCGATCGGTCACGATGCCGCAGACAGCCCCCTCCTCGAGCACGATGAGGCTGCCCACGTCGACCTGCCGCATCATGCGCGCGGCCTCCGCTACCGACGTCTCGGTGCTCACCAGGAAGGGGTTGGGTGTCATCACGTCCTGGATGTTCTGAGCCATGTCGTCTTCTCCTTGCCCTCTCCCCTCCAACCACCGAATGCAAGCCGTCGCTCGGTAGCAAGGAAGGTTCTAGAGCTCAAGAGCTTCGCCTGGCTGCCCCACCGGAGAGCTGGGGTGCCGAATGAACCCTCCAGCTACCACTCCAGCCGGAGTAGCCGGTCCGTCTTCGGTGGTCCCGCCATAGGCACCTCCCTACTGAAACCGGAAGACTCGATGTCGAGTCTGGGCGCCCGTCTCACTGATGTCAACCTCCGCACCCTCTGGTTTTGTGACAACGGCAGATCCCCCTTATGCTCCTAGTGCTTGGAGCATTTCCCAATATGGGAATAGGTCGAGCGGGCACCGACTCCAAGACCAAACGCGGTGGTGGAGGTCGAGGCTTGCCCCGGCATCTTCTCGCCGAGGCGACCGGCATAAGGATCACAGACGTGCGGCTGGCGCTGCGCAGGCTGGCCGAGCAGCTGAAGTCAACGGGCAATGCAGCTGGCCGAGGTGCCGACCATCGTGATCTCAGATGTCAAGTCTCGAGGCGGCATGCCGCCTTCCAGTTTCCGACGAAGCGCTACGCCGGCCGCCCGAAATCTGAGTGGGCCGCGGAGGCCCGGGCGCCGTGGCCTTGGCCCCCACGAATCCCACCCTTCGGATGGCTATTGTTTGACCAGCCCGTGCGGGTTGAACACGAATTTCTTAGAAGCCCCTTTGTCGAAGTCGTTGTAACCCTGGGGCGCGTCGTCGAGTGAGATCACGGTCGCGTTAACCGCCTTCGCGATCTGCACCCGATCGTGCAGGATCGCGCTCATCAGCCCCCGGTGGTAGCGCATGACCGGGCATTGGCCGGTGGTGAAGACGTGAGACTTGGCCCAGCCCAAGCCGATTCGGATCTTCAGCGAGCCCACCTTGGCGTCCTCATCGATACCGCCCGGATCGCTGGTCACGTAGAGCCCCGGAATTCCGATGCTGGCACCCGCTCGAGCGACCTCCATGACTGAGTTGAGGACGGTGGCCGGCGCTTCGTGTCCTGAATCGGCACCATGGCCCTTCGCTTCGAATCCGACGCAATCGACCGCGGCGTCGACCTCGGGCACCCCTAGGATCTGCTCGATCTGGTCAGGGATCTCGCCCCTGGAGACGTCGACGGTCTCGCAGCCGAAGCTGCGCGCCTGCACTAGGCGCTCGGGGATGAGATCGCCCACGATGACCACGGCCGCGCCCAGGAACTGGGCTGAGTGCGCACAGGCGAGGCCCACGGGCCCCGCGCCGGCGACGTAGACGGTGGACCCGGGGCCGACGCCGGCGGTGTAAGCGCCGTGGAAACCGGTCGGAAAGATGTCCGAGAGCATGGTCAGGTCGAGGATCTTCTCCATCGCCTGGTCCTTGTCCGGAAACTTGAGCAGGTTCCAGTCGGCATAGGGAACCATGACGTACTCTGCCTGCCCGCCGACCCAGCCACCCATGTCCACGTAACCGTAGGCGGAACCAGGGCGCTCCGGGTTGACATTGAGGCAGATTCCGGTCTTGCCCTCCTTGCAGTTCCGGCAGCGCCCGCAAGCGATGTTGAAGGGCACCGAGCAGAGGTCGCCCTTCTGGATGTACTCGACATCACGACCGACCTCGATCACCTCGCCCGTGATCTCGTGGCCGAGGACCAAGCCCTTCGGCGCTGTGGTCCGTCCCCGAACCATGTGCTGATCCGAGCCGCAGATGTTGGTGGAGACGATCTTCAGGATGACTCCGTGCTCACACTTGCGGCCGACGTTCTTCGGGTTGACGCCTGGCCCGTCCTTGAGCACTAGTTCCGGATAGTCGATGGTCTGGACCTCGACCTCGCCTGGACCGATGTAGGCGACCGCCTTGTTACCCGCCATGAGGCACCCTCCTCTACCCGCGCAAGCCCTGCGCCGGCCGGGCGAGATGGTTGCGAAGCCCGACGCGCCAGCGCGGCACTCACCCCGAGACCCGGGGGACCCTCGGGGACTTTCGCTGCGGAGACGCTGCGTCCAGCGTGACCCTTCCCCTAGTCAGACTGCGCCGGCCGCCTCGCCGTGTCAAGACTGAATGCCCTCCTTTCCAGATGCTGGCGGGCACTCTCCGCGGGGTGACCACGAATGGCGCCTGGATCGCCGCCGCATCCGGCCACGACGCCCAGGCTGCGAGTGCGAACGCCGAAGGTTCTCATCGTTTGCAAAAGGCTCGCGATCTGCCCCTGGCTACCCAGGGCAGGCTCTCCCGGCCTAGCGGGGCTCCCGCTAAACATCCACGGCTGGAAGAAGTCAAGCTGCGACCTCGAGGCCAAGAGGTGATGGGCTGCGATCAGCAGGTCAGCAATGCCCAAGTCATGCGGGACCCTGACCCAATTCAGGCGGCGTGTGCAACCAAGGAGACGACCGCGTCGCTACGCGAGGCGCGCGCCGTCCTGCGCCGAAGAGGGGCCGGTCAGCTGCTGGAGCCTCCCCGGCCGCGCGAGCCCGGCTCGTCCGGCAGGTCTGGAAGGTCCTCTCTGTTGAAGAGGTCCCGGAAGATGGCCAGGCGGCCTTCATCGACCTTGTCCTCGGGCACCTTTTCTTCATCCTTCTCGTGCTCGTGGATCACGCCCGCGCGGTCGAGCACCTCGGCCGCCACGAAGATCGGGCACTCGAACCGCAGCGCTAGCGCGATGGCGTCGCTCGGCCGGGAATCCACGTCGATCTCGCGGTCGTTCTGCTGCAGGTGCAGCCGCGCAAAGAAAACCTCATCGCTGAGGGAGGTGACCACGATTCTCCTCCCTGAGATCCCCAGCTGGATGAAAGTTGATGTGATCAAATCGTGGGTGATCGGCCGCTCGGGTGCCATCCCCTGGATCTTCATCGCGATGGCGTTCGCCTCGGACGCGCCGATCCAGATCGGGAGGTAGCGGTCGGTCGTCGTCTCCTTCAAGATCACGACATGCTGGCCCGTAGGCAGGTGCACCCGGATGCTGTCGACCATGACCTCGACCAGATCGTCCGTTTCAGCCTCCTATCGCAAAAGCCTGCGACCGGTCCACAAGTGTGTGGACTGAGACCTAGCGTACGCGCTGTCCAGACTGACCTACGCGATCGTGTTTTGATTGGGTCATTCGCGGCAGTGGTAGCGACCACGCAGATGAGTGCCACGGTCGCGAGGGAGCTGCTGGCTGCCGTCGCAACGAGCGGGTGGACCATCCATAGTCCTGCGAGCACTTCTAAGCTTTTCGAGCTTCGGCAACGCCAGCTGTAGGTCGGAGACTGCTTCGGCTCGGCAATTAGCCAGGCGCACACAGGTTTCGATGACGGCCCGGTAGGCCTCATCGGCTTCGATTATCGGGGCAGCGCCGGATACGCGATCCCGCTTCCGATGAGCCATCGTGGGTCTTCCGAGGCGACGAAGGGCACCTTGGCAAGCCGCCTGAGCCGCACCTCATGATCAGTCCCTCGGATGGGTGGACTGCCACATCTGAGCCGTTCCCTCCTCGAATTTCATTTTTACGGTCCGGCCGCTGAAATGACTCTGCAATTTTACGAATGGACCTGTTACGCTGAGATGGTCGAGGCGCTGGCGGGCGCTGCCGACACCGGACCGGCTGGAGCAAATTGGTTTTCAGAGTCGGACCGGACGTAAGTCAGGGGAGGTGCCTATATGGCCGATCCGCCGGACGACTTTCGCCGTCGAGACTGGGATAGCTGAGGCTCACACAG
>CATPBP010000035.1 GCA_955652675.1 Candidatus Dormiibacterota bacterium | reverse complement strand
AGCTAAGGCTGCGCTCACTCCGGTGCTCGGCGCCGACCCACGATCTGGCGCACCTGGACACCAACTCGCTCGCCGCGAATCGGTGGATCCGGGCTTAGCGCCGGCGGGTGCCGACCTTCTCCGAGGGCCGTATGCGGAGCGCGCTCCAGGTCTCGTCGACGGCGACCTGAGTCACCGGCTCCCAGCCGGTGCCGGTCAGCGCATCCCACACCGCCTGCCGGCTGAGGTCGGAGGACGACGTGGACGCCACCTTTGGATACGAGACCCAGAGGACCCCTTCCTCGCCCGCAGCCGCCATTGCATGCCCGATGCCTGCCCGAAGCTCGCTCTGGTTGCGGGCGAAGAGCTGGACCACGTCGAAAGGTCCGTCGCCGGAGGCAGACACGCTGGCCCCGGCGGGAAGAGGGGAGAGCAGATCGAGATACCCGTCCGGCGCGTTGATGACGAGCGCCCTCGCCCCCGAACGGAGCTGCAGCTTTCGGGACAGGTCCGCGGTCATCGTCTCTCCTCCGGCGGCTGAGGCGCGGTGATAGCCCCCTCTGAGGCAGATCTGACCTGGGCTGCGTACTTGGCGAAGACGCCGCCGCGGTAATGCGACTCGGGCGGCGACCACTCGCGCAGCCGCTCCGTGAGGTCGACCTCCTCCACGTCGATGCTCCGCCGGCCCACGTCCACCACCACCATGTCGCCCTCGCGAAGCGCCGCCAGCGGACCCCCGACAGCCGCTTCGGGGGCGACGTGGCCGATCATCAGACCCTTGGTCGCGCCTGAGAACCGTCCGTCGGTGACCAGGCAGACCGAATCGCCGAGGCCCTGGCCGACGAGCGCCGCGGTGACCTGGAGCATCTCCCGCATACCTGGGCCACCTTTGGGGCCCTCGTACCGGATCACCATCGTGTCGCCGGCCTGGATCTGGTTCGCCAGAACCGCCGTGAGAGCGTCCTCCTCCCGGTTGAAGACCCGGGCGGGCCCCCGGTGACGGTAGGGCGAGTGGTGCGCGACCTTGATCACACTGCCCTCCGGAGCCAGGTTGCCGCGCAGCACCACCAGGCCTCCTTCCTTGCTGAAAGGATTGTCCAGCGACCTCACCACCTCCTGGTCCGGCGCTTCCTGCACGGCGGCGCACTCCTCCTCAAGGGTCCGTCCCGTGACGGTCAGCGCGGAGCCGTCGACGTAGCCACCCTCGATCAGCCGCTTGGTCAGGACTGCGATACCACCGGCCCGGTGCAGCTCCGGGGCGGCGAAGCGCCCACCGGGCTTGAGGTCACAGAGGAGCGGCGTGCGTCGAGAGATCCGGTCGATGTCGTCGAGCGTCAGGTCCACGCCCACCTCCCGAGCCAGCGCCAGGAGGTGCAGGACAGCATTGGTGGAGCCGCCGGAAGCCGCCACGGCGGCCACCGCGTTCTCGAACGCCTTGCGGGTCAGGATCTGCGAAGGCCGCAGGTCCGACTCGAGGAGGCTCATCACAAGCCGGCCAAGCGAGCGGGTGGCCGGCTCCCGGTCCGGGTCCACGGCGGGGATCGAGTTGTAGCCCACCGGCGAGAGGCCGATCACCTCCATGACCATGGACATCGTGTTGGCCGTGTACTGGCCGCCGCAGGCGCCGGGACCCGGGCAGACGACCATCTCGAACTCACGCAGGTCGGCCTCTGTCATGGTGCCGGCGCTGACCGCCCCGATCACCTCGAACATCTCGCCCACGGCCACCTCGCGGCCCCGGAAACGGCCCGCCAGAATGGAGCCCGAGTAGACCAGGGCACTGGGGCGATCCAGTCTGACCATCGCCATGGCGGCCGCCGGCACGGTCTTGTCGCAGCCCGTGATGCAGAGCAGCCCGTCGAAGTAGTGGCCCCGGCTCACCAGCTCTATCGAGTCCGCGATCAGCTCCCGCGAGACCAGTGAGGCCTTCATGCCTTCGGTACCCATGGTGATCCCATCGGAGATGGCGATCGTGTTGACCTCCATGGGAGTGCCGCCGGCCTCGCGCACGCCCTCCGCCGCCCAGGCGGCGAGCTGGCGGTGGTTGAAGTTGCACGGCATGGTCCCGATCCAGGAGTGAGCCACTCCGATGACCGGCTTCTCGAGGTCCTCGTGGCTGAAGCCGATGTTCAGCAGGTAGGACCGCGCCGAGGCACGTTCCATGCCGTCGTAGAGGGTTCTGCTGTATCTGCGAAGCTCGCTCAAGTTCAGTGCCTCACTCTTCTCATCTCAGCCAGCCGGTCCGGGTCGAACTCCGGGGAGCGGACCCAGCGCAGGAAGGTCTGCTCGCGTTCTATCACGCGGTCCGCCGCCGCCGGCAGCTCGCGGACGATCTCGCGCGGCACCAGCAGCACGCCGTGCTGGTCGGCGTGAATCAGGTCGCCTGGACTGACCGTCAGCCCGGCCATCTGAACGGGCTCGCCGACGGACTCCACCCGGACGTAGGCATGCGACACGGCCGGCCCCCGGGCGAAGAAGTGAAAGCCCATGCCGCGGGCCTCGGTCAGGTCGCGAACGATCCCGTCGGTGACGACGCCGGCGCAGCCCAGACGCTGGAAGATGGTCGCGTTCACCTCCCCCCAAAGTGCTCCGTGAGGGGCGGGCTCGTCCAGGTCTCTCACCACCACCACCTGGGGGCCGGGGACGCTTCGCACGTGTCCCCAGAGCGGCGACTGGTCGCCGTTCCGGCTGATTCCCCGGGCCCGGATGGTCGCCGTGGCGGCATAGCCCACCATCACGCCCAGCTCTGGGAACATGCAGCGGATCTCGAGGTTGGCGAAGCCCTCGTCCCGAGGCCGGACGTCGAACTCTTCGATGGCGTTGGCTAGCGTCGGCGTGTCGTAGCGGCGCAGCGCCTCCAGGAGCTCGTCAGGCATAGGAGGACGTGCGTGGGCTTGGCTCTCGCTTTCCCGACAGCGCCTTGACGACGGCCACCGCCTGCTCGCGCATGAAAAGGGCGTCCGACTTGACGTTGATCATCTCGAAGCCCGCCTCCAGCCAGCGCTGAGCGGTCTCGACACTCCCACAGTGAATCCCTGCCACGATTTGATGCCGCTTACAACCGGCGAGTATGGACTCGATGAGCTCCGAATGCTCACGGCTCTCGACAGTCGCCGAGGGCGGCAGTCCATGGGTCACCGCGAGGTCGTTGGGCCCCACGTAGACTGCGTCGACGCCGGGCACAGAGAGGATCTCGTCCATCCTTGCGACTCCGTCCGCCGTCTCGATCATAATCGCCACCAGCGTTCGCAGGTTGGCGCTCTCGGGGGAGTAGCCCTCGACGCCGAGCGCTGCCCGGATCGGCCCCCAGGAGCGGTAGCCCTGGGGCGGATAGCGGCAGGCGGCCACTGCGCTGACGGCCTCCTCGGCCGAGTTGACCATGGGCACGACCACACCCTGGGCTCCCGCATCCAGAGCCTTCATGATCTCGCCTGGCTCGTTCCACCTCACCCTGACGAAGGCGGGCGTGCCGGTTATGGCGAGGCCCTGAAGCATGAGCACCATCTGGTCGTATCCGACCAGCCCGTGCTGCGTGTCTACGCAGACCCAGTCGAAGCCGGACCTTCCCATCAGCTCGGCCGAGAAAGCGCTGGGCAGCGTGCACCAGCCACCGATGGTCGGCCGCCCGGCGTCCCAGAGTTCGCGCAGAGTCGTCATCGCAGCCTCGCCACCCTTTTGTCCTCCACTAGATGCTCGAGTGAGAGTGCGCGCTCAGCGCTCACCAGGCGAGTGTAACCGCGTGCCTTGGTGCTAACGTGGAGAGGTGCCTGCCGGGACCATTAAGAAGCTCGTCACCGATCGCGGTTTTGGCTTCATCGCGGCCGAGGACGGGACCGAGTATTTCTTCCACCGCTCCGGTCTGGACCCGACTCTCAACTTTGACAGTCTGAACGGCGGCGAGAACGTCCAGTTCGAGATCGAGGCGAGCCAGAAAGGCCCCAGAGCCCACCGAGTACGCCGCGCCGACGTCTAGAGCATTGGCGCCGGTCGAGCTGGTCATCTTCTCGGACTACGTCTGACCCTTCTGTTACATCGACTCGGTCCGAGTCGTCCGCCTGGTAGAGGACGGCAGGGTAAAGGCGCTCTGGCTGCCCTTCGAGCTGCACCCCGAGGTACCCCGGGATGGCATGCCGCGGGCCGCCTATTTCTCACCCGAGCGACTGGAAAGGATGTCCTCCGGCGTCCAGCGCATGGCGCGTGAGGTAGGCCTGACGATGAGGACGCCGGAGCGGATGATCAACACACGGCCGGCTCTCGCGACGGCGGAGTTCGCCAGGGAGCGTGGGGCCTTCGACGCCGTCCACCGGCTGCTCTTCAAGCTGCACTGGGAAGGGCCCGGCGAGCTGGATGATCCGACCGAGCTGCGCCGGGTGGTCGAAGAGGTCGGCCTGGACGGCGACGAGCTGGAGGAGGCTCTGGCCTCGGGCCAGTACCAAGAGGTGCTCGACGCCACTCGAAGCGAGGCAACCGGGATCGGTATCAACGCCATACCGGCACACATCTTCGGCGGCCGTTTTCTGGTGGTTGGGGCGCATCCGCCGGAGGTCTACGACGAGGTGCTGGCGAAGCTCGACGGGAGCATCATTTAGGCATGCGTACCGCCGCCGCCACCGGCCGGCTGGAGGGCAGCAGGCCCGCGCTCAGCGGCCGGTTGACCAACGACGCGAAGCACGCCTTTGCCTATTTCGAGGCGGGCCGCGCAACGCTGGAGGGCCTGACCGCTCGTGAGGAGAGGATGGAGGTGCATGACGCGCTCCGTCCCGTGCGCAGCGATTTCATGGCTCGACACGCCGAGGCGGTATATGCCGAGTTGACGGCCGGGTTCCGAGACGAGATCAGGGTCGAAGAACTGGTCTTCGAAGCCGCCGAGCGATTCCCCGGCCTGGTTCCGACGCGCGAGGCGATCGCCGCCGAGCAGCGACTGCCGCAGGCCGAGAAGGAAGGGCTGGAGGTCGACCAGGGCGTCTTCCTCGCCCGTCTCCTGGCCAGCCCCCGAGCCGGGCTGCACCTGGTTCACACGATGCTGCGGCCCAGGCCGAGGGCGCTCGATCGGCTCGACGAGTTCCGCGTGACGGGCAGCGCGGACCTCGGCCTCGCTCATCTGGAACGGCGGGGACGGATAGGACACCTGGAGCTGCGCAACCCGAGGTTCCTGAACGCAGAGGACGACGGCGCCACCGCCGCACTGGAGATCGGCGTGGACCTGGTGCTGCTTGATCCCCAGATCGAGGTTGGGGTGCTGCGGGGAGGAACCGTCGATCACCCCCGGTACGCCGGGCGGCGGGTCTTCAACGCGGGGATCAACCTCACCCACCTGTATCACGGGCAGATCTCCTTCGTGAACTTCATGATCGCGAGGGAGCTGGGCCTGCTGAGCAAGATCTACCGCGGCCACTGGACCGGCGGTGACTTCGAGTCGGGGCTGGAGGAGACGAGCGAGAAGCCCTGGATGGCCGCCGTAGAGAGCTTCGCCATCGGTGGCGGCTGCCAGCTCCTGCTGGTCATGGACCGGGTCATCGCCGAGCGAGGCAGCTACTTCAACCTGCCCGCCAGGAAGGAGGGCATCATCCCGGGCAGCGCGAACCTGCGGTTGCCGCGCCTGGTCGGTGAGCGTGCCGCCCGGCAGGCGATCATGTTCGAGCGCGCCTTCCAGGCGGACAGCGCAGAGGGCGCCCTCCTCTGCGACCGGCTCGTGGAGGATTCCCAGGCGATGGACGTCGCCATCGAAGAGGACGCCGCGCAGCTCACCAGCTCCGGAGCCGTCTCTGCAGCGGCCAACCGCAAGGCGATGCGAGTCGGGCTGGAGCCGGTCGACGCCTTCAGGCGCTACATGGCGGTCTACGCGCGCGAGCAGTCCCTCTGCATGCACAGCCCGGCCCTGATCCGCAACCTCGAGGACAACTGGAACGCCAAGCAGCGCCGCCTCTAATTAGTGGTCCCGAACTGCTGACCCGCGCTCGCGCCGCTCTGGCCGATGGGCCCAACTGTCGGAAGTTAGAAACCGTGCCGCGGCACCCCCCACGCTTCTTAGGCGCCCAGCTCCACCAGGAGACCCCAGGCCTTGTGTGCCCCGGTGAGGACCAGGAGCAAGTGGCCTGACCTTGTACCGCGAGTTTGCGGCCGCCGCGATCTTTCTGGTCGCCATGGCCGCGGTCATCACACGGCCCCGGCGACTCAACGAGTCGATCGCAGCCGCACTGGGCGGCCTGGCAATGCTGGTCTTCGGTGTGCTGAGGCCGGACCAGGCGCTGGCCGCGCTGGCCTCGGAGTGGAACCTCTTCCTCTTCTTCCTGGGCTTGATGCTGATCTCGGGCCTGGCCGACGCGGCAGGTTTCTTCGACGCGGCGGGCGCCTTGGCCGTGGCGGCCGCCAGAGGCAGCGGCCGCTTGCTCCTCCTCACGGTCTTTCTTGCGGGGGCGGCCATCACCACCTTTCTCTCCAATGATGCGACCGCGCTGATCCTGACTCCGGTCGTCTACTCCGTGACCGCCCGGCTCCGCCTGCCTCCGCTGCCGTACCTCTTCGCCACCACCTTCGTCGCCGACACCGCCTCGATGACGTTGCCGGTGAGCAACCCGATCAACATCTTGATCAGCGACCGCATCGCCCTGAACTTGGGGATGTACGCGGGGCACCTGCTGGCCGCCTCGCTGGTAGCGATCGCGCTCAACGCGGCGCTCTTTCTGGTCGTCTTTCGAGGCGAGCTTGGCCGCCGCTTCCAGGCCGACTGGCGAACGGTGCTGATCGAGGCGGTGCCCAACCGTCGACTCTTCCGGCTCACCTGTGCCGGACTGGCCGTGATCGCGGCGGCCTATCTGGCCGCTTCGGCCGGCCGTCTACCGCTCGGTAGCGTGGCTGTGGGCGGCGCGGCCCTCCTCGCCGTCCTGGCCCTGATCACCCGGAGCCTGCGACCGGCTCGCGTCAGGGACCATGTCAGCCTTTCGCTGCTTTTGTATGTTGCCGGCCTTTTGGTGCTGGTGCGCGGCATCGAGGAGGCAGGGCTGACAGCAGCGGTAGTCGGTTGGCTGGCCGGACTGGCGCGGGGTCAGGTGAGCGCAGTCGTGGCTGGCCTGGTCGGGGCGGCGATAGGCGCCAACCTGATCAACAATGTCCCCGCCACCCTGGTACTCCTGTCCGGAGCCAGCAGCGGCCCCCTGGAGGCACAGCTCCGGCTCCCCTTCCTCATGGGGGCGCTGGCTGGAGCGGACCTGGGGCCGAATCTGACCCCCGTCGGCTCGCTCTCCACGATGCTGTGGCTGGTCATCGTCCGTCGTCACGGCGTACAGGTCTCCAATCTCGACTACCTCAAGCTGGGTGCGATCGTCACCCCAGCACTCCTGCTCACCGCTGGTCTGGTGATCGCGACAACATTTCAGCCATGAGGATCCTGATCGGCGTCGCCGAGCGCGGCGCGCCGGAACTGCTGGCAGAGCTGGACCGCCTGGTTCCCTTGAGCGGCAGCGAGCTCGTCCTGGTCCATGTCATCGACAACGGAGCCCGGGGCGAGATGGACTTGGCTCGCGGCCGGCTGCTCCCTCGGCCCATGCCGAAGCACCGCCTGCGCGCGATCGGCGACGCCGAACGCCGCGCGGCCGAGGTGGCGCTGGATGAGGTAGCGACGGTTGCGAAGTCACTTGGAGCATTGCCCGAAGCGCTGTCCGCGGAGGGAGAGCCTGGACGCGTCGTCTCACGCCTCGCCGAGGAACGCAGCTGCGACCTTGTGGCCGTGGCCGCCCGGGTGGATCGCGAACACGAGCGACCAGGACCGCACTCGGTGGGCCACAGCGCCCGCTTCGTCCTGGACCACAGCCCGCGGCCGGTGCTCTTGCTGCGCGGGCCAGTCGCGATCACGTAGCGGAGTCCCCCAACGGTTTCCTGCCGTCCTGGCAGCCCTTTGCGGGGGAGGGAAGGGCTTGGACTTCTTAGCGGAGTGCTCGGTCGCCGGCTTCGAGGCCGGCCTCGAGGGCGTGGAGGCCTTCGTCTATCTCGGCGTCCGAGATGTTCAGAGGCGGCGCGAGGATGATCAGGTTCCAGCGAATGAGCGGCCAGGCACGGCAGGCCAGGATCGCCCTGCGAACTTCCGCCATCTCCGGGCTGAGGGCAGCCTCCGTGCGCTGGGGACTCATCGGCTCGCAGGTCTGCCGATCGCGGACCAGCTCAAGGCAGGCGAGGAGGCCGACCCCCCTGACGTCGCCGACGCAGGGATGCCGGGCCGCCAGCTCATGGAGGCGCTCGAGCAGGCGGGCGCCGGTCCGCGCCGCCCGCTCCGCCAGCTCCTCCTCGATGTAGACCTCCAGGGTTGCGCAGCCCGCCGCGCAGGCGAGCGGGTGCGCCGCGTAGGTGAGACCGGCGCCGAGGTAGTGGTCGTCGAAGTGGGCCGCGACCCGCTCGCTGACGATGGTGGCCCCGAGCGGGACGTAGCCGGAGGTCAGGCCCTTGGCGACCGTCATCAGGTCCGGCGTGACGTCCCAGAGCTCGGCGGCGAACCAGGCGCCGGTGCGGCAGAAGCCGGTGATCACCTCGTCGAAGATCAGCAGGATGCCGTGCCGATCGCAGAGCTCGCGGAGCCGCCGCAGATACCCCTCCGGCGGCGGCACCAGGCCGGAGAGACCGGTGATCGGTTCCACCAGAATGGCGGCCACGTTCTCCGGGCCCTCTCCATAGACGGTCTGCTCGACGGCGTCCGCGCAGGCCAGGGTGCAGCGGTCGCGATCGCCACAGAAGGCGCAGCGATATCGATAGGGATCCAGCGTCTTGACGAAGCCCGGGGCGGTGGGCTCGGCGTAGAAGCGCCGGTTCTCGCCGGTGGCGCTGATCGCCCCCAGCGTGGAGCCGTGATAGCTCTGGTAGCGGGTCACGACCTTTTGCCGTCCGGTCGCCTGCCGGGCCATGCGGATGGCGTACTCGTTGGCCTCGGCGCCACCGTTTGTGAAGAAGATCCGGTTGAGCTGGCCCGGCGTCACCTCGGCCAGCATCTCGGCCAGCCGGGTGGCGGGCCGGTTGGCGAAGTTCGGCCCGATCACGGGCAGCTCCGCCGCCTGCCGGCGGATCGCCTCGACCACCCGTGGGTGCCCGTGCCCGATGTTCATGTAGGCCAGCTGCCCGCCGAGGTCGAGGTGCCGGTTGCCGTCGTCGTCGAAGAACCAGCTGCCCTGGGCACCGGTGACCGTGAGCGGAGCCAGGGGGCCCTGCACGGCCCAGGGATAAAGCCGCCGGTCGCTAGCTGACACGGGAACTCGATAATAGCCCCCGATGGCGCCCGCGCAGGGAGAGCTTCTCGGCCGGTGGAACGAGCTCCTGGACCGGGTGCGCGCGACGGTTCCCTTCTACAGGGACCGGCTGCCGGCGGGCCGGCTGACCTCCCTGGCGCAGGTCTCCGACGTGCCCTTCACCACCAAGGAGGACTTTCGGGCCAACTACCCCTTCGGGCTCTTTGCCGTTCCGGCCGAGCAGGTGGTTCGGGTTCACATGTCGAGCGGGACCACCGGCAGGCCGGTCGTAACCGGCTACACGCGGACGGACCTGGAGCTCTGGTCGGAGTGCATGGCGCGGGTCCTCGGCGCCGCCGGCACGGGCACGGCAGACGTGGTTCAGAACGCCTACGGCTACGGTCTGTTCACCGGCGGATTCGGCTTTCACATGGGCGCCGAGCGTCTTGGTGCCCTGGTCATCCCCACCTCGAGCGGAGTGACTCAGCGTCAGGTCATGGTGATGCGCGACCTCGGCAGCACCATCCTCACCTGCACGCCCTCCTATGCGCTGGTCCTGGCGGAGGCGGTGGAGAGGGAGGGGGCCGCCTCGGACCTCCGTCTGCGGGCCGGCTTCTTCGGTGCCGAGCCCTGGAGCGAGGGGATGCGGGCGCAGATCGAGCGCGGCCTCGGCCTGGAGGCCTTCGACATCTACGGCCTGACCGAGCTCGGGGGACCGGGCGTGGGGGTGGAGTGCACCCATCACGAGGGGCTGCACGTGTTCGAAGACCACTTCTATCCAGAGGTCGTCGATCCGGAGAGCGGCCGTCCCCTAGCCCCTGGAGAGGAAGGGGAACTGGTGCTGACCAGTCTCCGCCGGGAGGCGAGCCCCGTTCTGCGCTACCGGACTCGTGACCGGACGGTACTGGTCGACAAGCCGTGCTCGTGCGGCAGCCCCTTCCGGCGAATCCTCAAGCTGCGCGGGCGAACCGATGACATGCTGGTGGTGAGGGGGGAGAACGTCTTTCCGAGCCAGATCGAGTCGATAGTGCTGGAGGTCGAGGGCCTGAGCGGCAACTACCAGCTGGTCATCGACCGCCAGGTCCGCCGGCTGGACTCACTCGAGGTCCGTGTGGAAGCCCACGCCGAGGCAGACCGCGAGGAGCTGGGGCGCCGCGCCGAGGAGCGGGTTCGCGACACCATCGGCCTTGGCGTCCGGGTGACGGTTCTACCCCCCGGCGCCCTCCCCCGCTCGGAGGGCAAGGCGCGGCGGGTCGTCGACCTTCGAGAGCTTTAGAGCTGCAGCCGCGGGGCGGCCAGGCTAGCCGCCGAGCTCGGCAGCGATCCGGCCAAGGAGCTGGTCGGCCGCCCAGTCATCGAGCACGCGGCGGTCATAGCAAAGCGTGAGCAGGCGGCGCCCGTCGCGTTCGGCGCCGGGGGCGACCAGCGCCGCCTGACCCCGGCCGAGAGCCGGAATCGGCAGGTGGCTCCTCGCCGGCGGCAGGCTGGCGACTTCCAGCCCCGCGCCCGCCGCGGCCCGCAGGGCCTGCGGCATGCGCTCCAGGTCCGTCGCTGCCACCTCCCTGACACAGGCGCCCTGAGGGACGGCCGCCGCGGCCTGGCGCAGGTGTTCTGCCAGCCGTTCTGAGCGCGGCGCGGCCGCCGAGGGGCCGGCCACCCTGGCGGGCGACGGCGCCACCGGTTGCTCGCCGCTCGTGCTGATGCGGGCCAGCAGGCGACCTACCGGTACCGTCTCACCCTCCGCGACCAGGATCTCGGCCAGCACGCCATCGGCCGGCGCGGAGAGCTCCGAGTTGACCTTGTCGGTCTCGATCTCGACCAGGGCCTCGCCCTCGCGAACGGGCTCGCCGGCCTTCTTGAACCAGCGGGTGACCGTTCCCTCGACCAGGGTGTCGGCCAGCCTGGGAAGCTCCAGGTCCATCAGCGTTCGAGCGACGGTTGAGGCGAGTAGACGTGGTCGAAAACCGTTCCTGGGTCTCCGTCCGGCTGCGACTCGGCCCACGCCGCCGCCTCCCGGGCCACCGCGCGCGCCTCTTCGTCGAGCTGATCCGCGGCTTCCGTTCCCAGTCTCTCCCGGGTTTGCTGCAGCGGGTCTCGCCGCCGCCATTCCTCGACTTCCTCCCGCGAGCGGTAGCGCATGTCATCGTCGTTCGAGGTGTTGGCCAGGTACCGGTAGCAGATCGCCTCGACCAGGCTCGGCCCCTCGCCCGACCTCGCCCGCTCCACCGCCTCCACCGAGGCGCGGTGGACCTCTTCGACGTCCATACCGTCAATCTGGCTGGACGGTATGCCATAGCCGGCGCCGCGTGAGTAGATCGGCGCCGGCGCGGTCTCCAGGCGGCTGGGCACCGACTGCGCGTAGCCGTTGCTCTCCACGCAGAAGACGCAGGGCAGCCTATGGATGGCGGCGAAGTTCATCGCCTCGTGGACCTCGCCCTTTTGCGCGCCTCCGTCCCCGAAGGAGATCCAGGTCACCGAATCCTCCCCCAGGAGCCTGGATCCCCAGGCCACACCGACGCCGTGGGTCACCTGGTTGGGCTGAGGGCCCTGCAGAGAGATGATCCGGCGAGAACGGGAGCCCCAGTGGGCGTATGGCTGCCGGCCCGCTGAGCAGGGGTCGGCGCTCTTCGCGAAGAAGTGCAGCATGACCTCGGCAGGCTCCAGTCCAAGGCCGAGCATCGCTGCCAGGTCGCGGTAGTGAGGGGCGACGAAGTCGTGTCCGCGCCGCAGCGCGGCGGCATAGCCGGCCCCCACTGCTTCGTGCCCGGAGCAGGGGACCGCGAAGTGGGCGCGTCCGGCTCTTGCCAGCCGCCACATCTCCTCGTCCAGCCGGCGAGCCAGCGTCATGGTCCGATAGGCCGAACGGAGGTCCAGCGTCATTTGTGCGCGAAGAGCACATGGCTGTGGCTGAAGACGCCGGGAAACGCGTCTCTGGCGTTCATCGCGGGTCCCGGCTCCACTCCGACTCCAGCGCCAGGGCGGCTTCGACCAGCGTGGCCTCCTGGCCGAAGTGGCCGACCACCTGAACGCTCAACGGTGATCCAGCGCCAGGTGCCGGCAGCGCGATCACCGGCTGGCCGGTTGTGTTGAAGGGACGAGTGCAGCCGGTGACGGCAGCACGGTCGTAGGCTTCCCCGATCCTGGGCGGCCCGACCCGCGTGGTCGGCACCAGGACGGCGTCCCACCCGGCCATCGCGGCTTCGGTCTCCAGGCGCACGCGTGCTTGCTCGAGGAGCGCCTGCGAGTAGTCGTGCCGGCTGACCGTCTGTCCTTGCCGGAGCAGCCTCAACACGTCCGATCCAAAGCTCTCGGACTGGTGTTCCAGCCGGCGGGAGTGGAAGGCGGCCGCCTCCACCAGGAGGATTGTGAGGCCGGGCGCGCCCATCGTGACCCAGTCTCCCAGGTCCATCTCCGGCAGTCCCGCCGTGGCCTCTCGCCAGGCGCCCGCCAGCTCCGGAGCAAGGCCTTCGCCCCAGCCCCTGGCCACCCCGATGCGGAGCTCCCCAAGGGGCCTGGGGTGGGCGGCAACCAGAGCGGTCAGCTCGGACATCATCTCCAGGGCACGCGCCGCCGACCGCACGTCGGAGGCCAGTGAGCCGAGCGTGTCCAGCGAACGGCTGAGCGGGACCACTCCCTCGGTGTCGACGGTGCCCACGGTGGGCTTGAAGCCCACCACGCCGCAAAAGGCTGCGGGGATCCGGATCGAGCCGCCGGTGTCGCTGCCCACCGCCCAGTCGCACATCCCGGCCGCGACCGCCGCCGCCGAGCCTCCCGAAGAGCCACCGGCGACCAGCTCGGGATTGCGCGGGTTCCGGACGGGGCCATAGTGCGGGTTGTCGCTCGTGACTCCGAAGGCCCATTCGTGCAGGTTGGTCTTGCCCACCACCACGCAGCCGAACTCCCGCATCCGGCGCACGGTGGGGGCGTCGTCTTCGGCGGGGACGCTGGGCAAGAGCACGCTGCCGGCCGTGGTGACCGCACCCCGGACATCGACCAGGTCCTTGACCGCCACCACGGGACCCTCGCCGTCCTCCTCAGTCAGGGAAATGAAGGCGTTTAGATCGCTCCGTTCGCGGATCCGTTCGCGTGCCTGGGCCGGCGTCATCCGAGCATTGCCCTCCTGTGCCCTTTCTTGCCGGCTGCTCGGCCGGATCTCAGCGGCGGCCGAAGAGAGCCTTGATACGGCTCCAGATGACCGCGAACAAGAGGCTGAGCGCGTTCACCGGGGCGGCAGGGGGCGCGGTTCGCGCGGCGCTGGTCGCGGCGCCTGGAGAGGGCGCGTAGGGCCTCGCCGCCGGCTGGCTGGGGGCGTCGCCGGCCGCCGGCGCAGGAGCCGGACCTTGGCTGGCCGAGGACCCTGATGAGCCCGGCTCCGTGGCGGCGGCCGGCCCGGCGGCACCCGCCGGCTCAGGCGCCGGCGCGGACTCCGCGGTTTCTGACTCCGCGCCCTCCGACTCCAGGT
>CATPBP010000034.1 GCA_955652675.1 Candidatus Dormiibacterota bacterium | reverse complement strand
GTCCACGCCGGCCGGGGTAGCTACGGTGGCTCCGCCCACGGCCTCGGTCTCCACACCTGTCGCCGGGGCCTCGGTCGCGCCGCCGTCGGCGTCGGTCTCGACGCCCGTTGGCAGCGCCTCCATCGCGCCGCCGTCGGCCTCGCTCTCCACGCCGGCCGGGGTAGCTACGGTGGCTCCGCCCACGGCCTCGGTCTCAACACCCGTCGCCGGGGCCTCGGTCACGCCACCCTCGGCCTCGGTCTCGACGCCGGCCGGCGGTGCCTCGATAGCGCCGCCTGCGGCCTCGGTCTCCACGCCGGTCGGTGGTGCCTCGGTAGCACCGCCTGCGGCCTCGGTCTCCACGCCGGTCGGTGGTGCCTCAGTGGCGCCGCCTGCGGTCTCGGTCTCCACGCCGCCGGTCGGTGGTGCCTCTGTGGCACCGCCTGCGGCCTCGGTTGCCACGCCAGCGGGCAGTGCGTCAGTAGTAGTAGCACCGCCTGGGGCCTCGGTCTCCACCCCAGCGGGTAGTGCTTCAGTAGCACCGCCCGGGGCCTCGGTCTCCACCCCAGTGGGTGGTGCCTCTGTGGCACCGCCGTCTGCCTCAGGTGCCGGCTACTCGCCTGCCACCCCAGCCGGCCTGGCGGCTAACGCTGCGGGGGGCCTGGGCACCGGGACGGCCGGCACCACCGCCGCAGGCGTACTGGGCTTCGACCCGCTCGCGATCGCGGTGGGAGGCGAAAGCATAACGGGGCTCAGTCCCGGCTTTGAGGAGAGTGGCTTTGGCTCCCCGGTCGCCGCTGCCGGTGGCTCTGCCGCCGTGCCGCCCGACCAGCAACTCCCGCTGGTCTGCCCGCAGCTCGTCTTTCAGCCGCTCGTCACCGGCTGTCAGGCACTCCTCAACCAGGGCACCCTCGGTGGTCTGGCCAACACCGGCTCGCCGATACTCATCGCTCTGGCTGGTTTGTTGCTGATTGGGACGGGCTCGCTGGTCTATCGCCGCTCGGGTGCTACCGGTCCCCCCGCATCGCCGCCAGGCCGCGAGTTCGGAGGGCAGTACACCGGACGGACTTACGGCCTCAGTGCGCTCCGCCGAAGGCTGGCCTTGCAGCGAGTCCAGCGGTAAGGGGGCGGCGCCAGTACTGGGCCGGCCCGCCCTGAAGGACGAGACCGATCCAGCCGTGTGTTGATGACACGAGTCGCCTCGACTGGTGACTCAACCAGCTAGCCGGGGCGGGACCCAGGCTAGGCGGGTGTCGCAGAGGTCATCTGGGCGCCGCGTACGTGGCCAACAACGCGTCGACTCGCTCGTCGCCGGTGGAGGTTGGCCCTGGTGAGCGACGCGCCTTGGAGATGGGCGTTACGAGTTTCGGTGCGCCTGCGCGTCCGTCGGCCGCTTGATCGCATACCCCATATAGGAGATGGCAAGGCTCTTCGAGCGCGACCACCGAGCTCGCCGACCAAGCTCGCCATACGACATGGTTCCGGCCTTCACGCGGCGCATCGCCCAGAGCAGCCTCAGCGGATTGCCCCGGGGTCTCAGCCCCACGATCTCCCTGCTGTCCAGACCGTTCCTGTCGAGGGTGGCGACAAGCTCAGACGGCTTGATGAACATCTCCCAGAGGTGGAAGTTGGGCGGAGCCAGCTTCAGCCACTCCTGCGGCAACTTGATCACGGCGACCTTGCTCGCGAGGGTGCGGTTGATCGTGTCGTAGAGAAAGACACCGCCTGGCTTGAGAACGCGAGCAATCTCACCGACGACAGCCGCCACGCCGGAGACGTGCTCCAGCACGTCGCAGCAGAAGACGATGTCGAAGGATCCGGGCTCGAACGGCAGCGCCTCGCCCGCCCCCTGCTGGTAGTCGATTGCCAGCCCGGCCGCAGTCGCGTGGGCGCTTGCGGTAGCGAGTGAGTTAGCTGAGGGGTCTATGCCGGTGACCCGGCACCCCAACCGAGCGATCTCTTCGGCCAGAAGCCCTCCGCCACAACCCACGTCCAGCGCCAGCTTCCCCGAGGGGCTCCCATCGAACAGGGGAACCAGAACATCGCGAAAGTAAGGGAACCTTGCAGGGTTCAGGGATGTATTCAGGATGGAGAGCGGTGAGGCCTCATCCCACCAGATGTCGCCTGCTTGATCGTAGATCGCATTGTCGATTTGCCTCACGATCCCTCCTCTGTGCGGGGCGTCTGCTTGCATCCGGCTGTCAGCCCAGCCGGGACCTTCGTCCTCTCGTCGCACTCCGCCGAGTCGATCTGTTGCTGAGTCAAGCCGACCGTTTCCGAAAGGTCAACTCCTTGGAGGCTGGCCC
Source organism: Candidatus Dormiibacterota bacterium (assembly GCA_955652675.1). Lineage (GTDB taxonomy): Bacteria > Chloroflexota > Dormibacteria > Dormibacterales > Dormibacteraceae > Nephthysia. Next base: position 7,176 of record CATPBP010000034.1, on the reverse strand, counting down.
CGTCGAGCTTCGCGGCTTGGAGCTCGGCGACCGTGAGGTCCGCGTATGGAGGTTGGCCTGGTCGAGGTGTGCGCCCTGGAGGTGCGCGCCATTGAGCTTGGCCCAGGCGAGCTTCGCGCCCCGGAGGTTGGCCTCGCGGAGGTCCGCTCGCTGGAGGTTGACCTTGCGGAGGTCGATTGACCCCAGCTCCGGCCAACGGCTCATCACCTCGCGCCTACCGAGTACGGTCAGAGCAGCCTGGATGTCAGCCGTCACCCTGGAGTTGGACGGGACCCGTTGGTCATCCCGAGGCGGATCGGCCGCGGTCTGTGGACTCGAATCAAGCTTGGTGTGCTCACGGATGAAAGCGGTCAGGATCTCGACGATCGGCCAGTGCAGCTCGGGAGAATCGCGGGCGATCTGCTCCAGGGCAAAGATGCCACCCAATCGGATGTCAAGCTTTTCGGGCTCCTTCTCCCCCCGCTCACCGAGCTGGTCGATCGCCTTACTGAATCGCTCAGTGATCTGGCCCCGGCGGGTCAGCTCCAGCTGATCGCGGTCCTGCTGCCGACTGAGCCGATTTTGCAGTTGGGTCTCCTCCAGCGCTGCCCGACTCGTCGCAAAGTTGAGCGCGGCCACGACCGTGCCGGCAGCAACCGCGACGCCTGCCAGCATGGTCACCAACGTGCCGCGCAGGTCGTTCTCCGACTTGAGTTGATCCGCGGCGCTGGCGGTCCGAATGTCGGGCCGGCTCGCCCGGACCACTATGGGCGGCACCACGACGACCAGGACCAAGAGGCCTCCCACGACGATCACCGTGACCGCCACGATGAGAGCAACACGAAGGCGCCGGCGATTGCTGGTCTCCTTCTCCGCTATCGCTGGTCGCATCATTGCTCAACGCGGATCTCAATACATAGCCCAACGCTCGATCGGGAAGCCGAGTCTGGGCGAGCGTCAGGTCGAGCCAGGCCGTTTGGTAGGCGGCGATGTAGAAACATGGAGGACCCGCGATGTCGCGACTACCGCCGAATCCGACCCTGAAGCAGCTCGAGGCTTTGATAGGAGACTGGGAGGTCGAGGTCCCGCAGTTTTCAGGGCAGCGAGGGCGGGCGACCTTTGAGTGGATCGAGGGTGGCGCCTTTCTCCGCTTCCAGGCGGATGCTCCATCTCCTGCGCCGAGCGCTACCTGGGTCATCGGCCGCGACGACTCGTCCGAGACCTACACCACCCTCTACTACGATTCGCGAGCCGTCTCACGTGTGTATCAAATGACCTTCAGCGAGGGCGTCTGGAAGCTGTGGAGAGAGGCGCCTGGCTTTTGGCAGCGCTTCTCGGGGACGCTCAGCCACGATGGCAGCTCGATAAGGGGCGCATGGGAGAAGTCGCCGGACGGATCGAGCTGGGAGCATGACTTTGATCTGATCTACCTGAGGGTCAACGACCGATGACAGGCACGACGCCAGCTGCCGCACATGCCAACCGGTGGCGAACTCCCACTCGCCGGCGTCCGGGGACCTGGTGCTCGGGCTGATCGACTGATTCCAGCCGACCGAGTATGTCTTTACTGCACCTCGCCGGACTGCGTCTCGGTACTTGCGGGCTGCGCCGCGGTACTTGCCAGCGAGGTATCGGGTTCGGCGGCCTTGATCCGTTCGTCGACGACTCGCCACACCCTGTCGTCCAGTGAGTGCTCTTTCCAGACGCCCCAGATGGTCCCTATCAATACCGGCGGGAGGAGCAGCACCCCGATCCCGGCGCTCACCGCCGTGTCCACCCACTCGTGGGGCCCCAGTCTGAGGCTGAGTTGACCCTCTCCGGGCGTGATGATGACGGTCACGGCGTAGGCCGTCCCGACTGCCTGACGCCAGAGGCTGTCCTTGCGTGCCTGCATCACCGTGGCGTTATCGGGCGATCGGAAGGTCTGTACCTGAAAGTCATGCGCGCGGAAGTTTTCCGCGACAGCTTGAGCGAGATCACCTGCGGAAACGGTCGTAAGGTAGGCGCGCTCGATGTTCGTGGTCATGACTTACCTCCTCGGCATTTGCCTGGTCTGACGTGGGCAGTTGCTCGATGCTCTTCGATCCTGAAGAGGCTGCCATCACCGGCGCGTGACGTGAGTCCTTGGAGGCGAGCTGACGGAGCTGTTCGAGCTGGGCGGAGGCGCTCGCAGCCAAACGGAGAAGGAAGGCAGACTCATGAAAGCAGTCGTCTACGACACGTACGGAGCTCCGGACGTCCTGCGACTCGAAGAGGTCCACCGGCCGGTTCCCAAAGACGACGAGGTCCTGGTCAAGATCCGCGCCGTTGCGGTCACCCGGGCGGACTGCGCGACTCGTGAAGCCAACCGACGTAGCGGCCTGGCCGTCACACTCCTCAGCCGCTTAATCTCGGGCATCCGACGACCGAAGCAGCCGATCCTTGGCAGCGAGCTGGCAGGAGAGATCGAAGCAGCCGGCGCCGACGTCACTGCGTTCGCGGTCGGTGACCAGGTCTTCGGCTCAACTGGGTTCAGGTTCGGGGCACACGCGGAGTTCACCTGCATTCAGGAGAGCGCCCGGATCACGCACATGCCGGCCGGGATGAGCTTCGAGGAAGCGGCGGCGGTCTGCGACGGCGGACTCAATTCATTGTGGTGCCTGAGACTGGCAGAGCTCCGGGCGGGGCAGAGGATCCTCATCTACGGCGCGTCCGGGGCCATCGGCACCGCGGGCGTGCAGGTGGCCAAGTACTTTGGCGCCGACGTCACCGCGGTGTGCAGCACAAAGAACCTCGAGCTGGTGAGGTCGCTCGGAGCCGACAGGGTGATCGACTACACGCAGGAGGACTTCACCCGCAACGGCGAGACGTATGACGTCATCTTCGATGCCGTTGGTAAGCAGCCGTTCGGTCGGTGCAGAGGCTCACTGAAGCGGGGCGGCGCCTACCTGGCAACCGACGGGTTTCGGAATCTCATCCTGGCGCTGTGGACCTCGCGTATCGGAGACAAGAAGGTGATCTTCCAGATACCACCTCGATACACGCAAAAGGATGTCCTCTTCCTCAAGGAGCTTATCGAGGCCGGGAGATACCGGGCGGTCATCGATCGATGCTATCCGTTGGAGGATGTGGTCGAAGCTACCAGGTACGTCGAAACGGAGCAGAAGACCGGGAACGTCGTCCTATCGATCGACGGCGGCCGAGCTCGATGAGGGCGCGGCGAGAATCCAGCTCGAGGTCAAGGTGATCGACTGTTTCGGGCGAAACAGTTAGTAACCCGCCTGCGCTTCGATGACCTGTAGGCCGACCCCTCTCGACGAGAGCTCCCCGCAGCTCACAGGACAGTGGCGGCGGAGGACCGATAACGGCCTCCGCCGAGTTCGAGAAACCAGGCAGATTTCGCGCGAAGGAGAGGGGAGGCGCGCGGACGAGTCCTACCGAACTCGGAGGTGGGGCTTGGAGCGGGAGACGGGACTCGAACCCGCTACCTCAACCTTGGGAAGTGAACACTTCTCCCTTCAACTCCTCACAGTTGGCTCTGGAACTCAATAGGAGCGGTTTGATCACAAGTCCGCTCTCCCAGAGCGTTCCACCGCCGCATGAACCGTAAGGTAAATCCACGGTATCAGAGCTATCGCCCTCACCACGCCCTTCACGCGCCATTGCTGAGCATCGCTCCCTTCACGCTGGGGGGAGCGCCTTACGGCTGCGCCGCAGGAATCGCCGTTCGGTCGCGTTCTCGGTGCGGGCGATCGCCGATTCGTAGGCCAGCGCTGCCTCCGCGTTGCGGCCCAGGCGCCGGAGCAGATCGGCGCGGATCGCGTGGAACAAGTGGTAGCCACGGAGATCGAGGCCGTCCACGACGGTGAGCGCAGCGTCCGGTCCCTCGACCTCGGCAACCGCAACCGCGCGGTTGAGGGCCACGACCGGGCTCGGGGCGAGCGACAGAAGCTGGTTGTACAACTGCAGGATCTGCCACCAGTCTGTGGCGGTCGCGACCGCTGCATCGCTGTGGACGGCGTTGATCGCCGCCTGGATCTGGTACGGACCAGGCTGGTTGCGCAGGAGGCATTGCCGGACGATCGACTGGCCTTCCGCGATGAGGTCACGATCCCAAAGGCCACGGTCCTGCTCGGCCAGCAGCACCAGGTCGCCTGCCGGGGTGGTGCGGGCGGCCCGGCGCGACTCGGTGAGCAGCATGAGCGCGAGCAGCCCCATCGCCTCCGGCTCGTCGGGCATGAGCTCGGCCAGCAGCCGTCCGAGGCGGATGGCCTCCGCGCAGAGATCCTCCCGAATGAGCCGGTCGCCTGAGCTGGCCGCGTAGCCCTCGTTAAAGATGAGGTAGACGACGGCCAGCACTGCCCGAAGACGGCCCGGTAGGTCCGCCTCGTTCGGGATCCGGTAAGGGATCCTCGCGTCGCGGATCTTGCCCTTGGCCCGGACCAGGCGCTGGGCCATCGTCGGCTCGGGTACCAGGAAGGCGCGCGCGATCTCCGCGGTGGTGAGCCCGCCGAGGAGTCGAAGCGTGAGCGCGACTTGCACACCGGACGCGAGCGCGGGGTGACAGCATGTGAAGATCAGGCGCAGCCGGTCGTCGCGCACGGCACCCTCCTCGGCCGTTTCGTCGCAGGCGTGGAGCAGGGCGGCCTGGGCGTGCCGGTCCTCGCGCGACGCCTCCCGGCGAAGGCGGTCGATCGCCCGGTTGCGGGCGGTCGTGATGATCCAGCCCGCCGGGCTCGGAGGCAGTCCCGAGGCCGGCCAGCGCTGGACGGCCGCGGTGAACGCGTCCTGAACCGCCTCCTCGGCGATGTCGATGTCGCCGAAGACGCGGACCAGGACGGCCACCGCGCGTCCGTACTCCTCGCGGAATACATGCTCGATCCCCGAGGCCGACACGGTCGGCACTCCGGGTATCAGTCCTCGGTTTCGCCCTGGAACGGCCGCACCTCGATCGGGAGGGTAGTCGCCAGCGCGGTGCGGCGGCCCCACTCGAGCGCGGAGTCGAGATCCGGCGCCATGATGATCAAGCATCCGCCGACGTGCTCCTTGCCTTCGGCGAAGGGGCCGTCGGTCATCAGCAGCTCGCCGCCTTGGAGCCGCACCACGGTGGCCGTGCTGGGCGGGTGCAAACCACCGTTGAAGACCCACGCGCCCGCCGCCTTGGCCTCCTGGATTAGGGTGGCGATCTCCCCCATCACCTTCTCGAGGACCTCCGGCGGGGGAGGAGGCCCGTCGGGCTGATAGATGCTGAGCAGGTACTTCTTCATTCTCGTTTTTCCCTTCCTTGACGTCACTGTGCGGCCGGCCCGTAGGTCGCGATGATCACGCCGGTTGTCGAGATCCTGGTGTCGACCAGCCGGAGAGCGGTGAACCCATCGCGGTAGGCGAATAGACGGCGCCCCGGTCCCAGGAGCAGCGGATGGATCTGCAGTACATACCGGTCGATCAGGTTGCGCCGCCTTAGTCTTAGTGACCTGATCAGCTCCCCGCTGCCCATGATGAGGAGGTCCTTACCCGGTTCCTCCTTGAGCCTGGCCACGGCCTCGGCCGCGTCGCCATCGAGGAGCACGGAGTTGCTCCAGGGCAGTGGCTCCTCCAGGGTCGTGGACGCCACGTACTTCACAGCGTCGTTGAGGACCGGCGTGAAGGGGTTGTCGGCCTGATTGGGCCAGAAGGAGAAGAAGTCCTCGTAGGTCCGCCGCCCGAACAGCAGGTCCGGCCGCTGGGCCATCCCTTCCGCCGCCACCTGGCCCATCACGGCATCCATTCGTGAGAACGCCCAGCCGCCGTGCTGAAATCCGCCGCGGCCGTCCTCGTCGGGCCGGCCCGGCGCCTGCATCACGCCATCGAGCGTCAGGTTGTTGAATACGACGACTTTGCGCATTGGAAGCCCCTTCCTGTCGAGTGGTGGTCTCTGTCACCCTCTACACGAACGGCTTCCACCCAGATCGACATTGGGCGCGGCCGCGTCCGCGAGAATGTTCTTAGTCGCACCGCAGAGGCGAGCCTCGGCGCCAGCCTGGCGGCGGTTCGTGCCGCCACCCTGGCCGAGCTCGCCGAGGCGACCGGCGTGCCGATCTCAAAATGGCCGGCTGGCGTTGCGCAGGCTGGACGATCGGCTCGAGGCGGCCGGGATGAAGGTGCTCGACGACGGTAGCCACGTCCAACTCACTCCGGAGAAGCGCTTCCACGGCGCCGTCGCCCACCTGGTCCAGCCGCAGCAGCTGCCCGGGTCACCCAGGAGCAGCCGAGGCGCTGGCCACCGTGATCATGCACGTGTACCTATGGCGCCGCTTCGACCCCGCGTAGGCTGCGGCACATGAGCCCTGCCAGTGTCGTTCTGTTCGACTCGGACCCACTCGCCACGCGGCTGCCGGCTAGATTCGGATCGATTCGACTCGATCGACCGATCCAACTCGGAGAGCACGAGAGGCCTACTGATGCAGGACGAAAAGCTGGACGCTACTGAGGAAACCGAGGACCGGTTTCACACGGACCCCTCCGGCCTCCCTGCCGCGACCCGGCCGGCGCTGCTGGAGCTCGCCGACGGTGAGGTTCTCGACCTCTCGATCGGCCCTGTGGCCAATCGGCTGGAAGGCACGACCGTGAGGCCGATCTTAGAGTCTCCCTCGCAACGCCAAGAGTCTAGCGACCGGCTTTAACCGAGTTCAGAGATGATTTCTCTGTTCGCTCGATCGATAGCATTGAAGCTCTCCACCGCCCCGCAGCGCGTCACGCCATTTGGAGCTGAAGGCAAGTCCAGCCAGAGCCTAGTGATGTTGGTGAACCATTGCGTGACCGCTGCCTCGCGCGATCAGCCAGCGGTTGACAGGGAAGGCGGCGAGGCAGGCATGTGCGAGAGCAACGGCCAGATTGGCCCAGAACAACACGCTGTTGAGCCCGGCGTCCATGGCACGGGAATGACCACCACCGCAAGCGGATCTCTATGCGGGCCCGTGTAGTCTCTGCTTGCTGCAGTTGGCGACCGTAGATCTGACCCTCCGTCGCGGACGGCGGTGTCAGTCCGACTCACCGCGGGCGCGCCTGTAGCGCTCGTAGATCACGCGCGAGCCGAAGGTCCTGGTCTCGACCAGGTCCAGCGGAACGTCTTCGGTGACCGGCGGCAGGAACGGCGTGCCGCCACCGACGACGACCGGATTGCGGAACATGCGCAGCTCGTCGACGAGGCCGAGCTCGATCGCTGCCGTGGCCAGGCCG
>CATPBP010000033.1 GCA_955652675.1 Candidatus Dormiibacterota bacterium | reverse complement strand
GGCTGGAGCCAGCTGGTCAGCAAGGGCCGGGAGTGGGAGTCCTTCTACCGCGACCGCTGGCAGCACGACAAGGTCGTCCGCTCCACCCACGGCGTCAACTGCACCGGGTCCTGCTCCTGGAACGTGTACGTCAAAGAGGGGATCATCACCTGGGAGTCCCAGGCGGTCGACTACCCCTCGACGGGGCCCGACATGCCCGACCACGAGCCCCGCGGCTGCCCCCGGGGCGCCTCCTTCTCCTGGTACACGTACTCGCCGCTGCGGGTGAAGTACCCCTACGTGAGAGGCAGCCTGCTCGAGATGTACCGGCGGGAGCGGGAGGGTGCGCGGGACCCGGTCGAGGCCTGGAGGGCGATCGTGGAGGATCCCGAGCGGTCGCGGACCTACAAGTCGCAACGTGGGAAGGGCGGCTTCGTGCGTGCTTCCTGGGACGAGGTCACCGAACTGATCGCCGCCGCCCACGTCCACACGATCAAGAGGTACGGGCCCGACCGGGTGGTCGGCTTCTCGCCCATCCCAGCAATGTCGATGGTCTCGTACGCCGCCGGTACCCGCTTCCTCTCGCTGATCGGTGGCGTGATCCTCAGCTTCTACGACTGGTATGCCGACCTGCCGCCCGCCTCGCCCCAGGTCTTCGGCGACCAGACCGATGTGCCCGAGTCGGCCGACTGGTGGAACGCCTCCTACCTGATGATCTGGGGCACCAACCTTCCGATCACCCGCACCCCTGACGCCCATTTCATGACCGAGGCCCGGTACCGGGGTCAGAAAGTGGTGGTGGTCTCGCCCGACTACTCCGACCACACCAAGTTCGCCGACCACTGGCTGCCCGCCCAAGCGGGGACGGACGCCGCGCTGGGCATGGCCATGGGCCACGTGATCTTGAAGGAGTTCTACGTCGAGCGCCAAGTGCCCTACTTCCAGGCCTACGCCAAGCGCTTCACCGATCTGCCGCTGCTGGTCACGCTGCGCGAGCGCGAGGGCGCGTACGTGGCCGATCGCTTCCTGCGCGCCTCCGACCTGGGCAGCGACGGGGAGGTCGAGAACCCGGACTGGAAGATGGTCGTCTTCGACGCCGCCGCCGGGGCGCCGGTGGTGCCCAACGGCTCGGTCGGCCACCGCTACGGGGCCGAGTTGGGGCGCTGGAACCTGGAGCTGGGCGACGTCGACCCGGCGCTGACGCTGTTCGGGCGGCACGACGAGCTGGTTCCGGTCGACCTGCCTCGCTTCGACGAGGGCGCCACCGAAGGCGGCAGCATCCACCGCCGCGGGGTGCCCGCGCTACGGGTCGGCGAGCACCTTGTCACCACCATCTTCGACCTGGTGCTGGCCCAGTACGGGGTTGCCCGGGAGGGGCTACCGGGCGAGTGGCCGGCCGGTTACGACGACCCCCAGCCCTACACGCCCGCCTGGCAGGAGGCGATCACCTCGGTGGAGGCGCAGCTGGCGGCCCGGATCGCCCGTGAGTTCGCCCGCAACGCCGAGCTGACCAACGGCCGCTCGATGATCTGCATGGGCGCGGGCACGAACCACTGGTTCCACTCTGACCAGACCTACCGGACCTTCCTCAGCCTCCTCATCCTCTGCGGCTGCGAGGGCGTGAGTGGCGGTGGCTGGGCGCACTACGTGGGCCAGGAGAAGGTGCGGCCCCTGACCGGCTGGCAGACACTCGCCTTCGCTCTGGACTGGGTCCGGCCACCGCGCCACCAGGCAGCGACGGCCTTCTGGTACCTCGCCTCCGACCAGTGGCGTTACGACACCTTCACGGCCGAGGAACTTGCCTCGCCGTTGGGCCAAGGCATCTTCCGGGGGCAGCACATGGCCGACTGCATCGCGCTCGCGGCGAGGCTGGGCTGGACGCCGTCCTACCCGAACTTCGACCGCAACCCACTGGAGCTCGCCGACGCGGCGGAGAAGGAGGGTATTCCAGCTCCCGACTACGTGGTCCGGGAGCTCAAGGAAGGACGCCTGCATTTCGCGACCGAGGACCCGGACGCTCCCGAGAACTGGCCACGGGTCCTTACCGTCTGGCGCGCCAACGTGCTCGGCTCCTCGGGGAAGGGGCATGAGTACTTCCTGAAGCACCTGCTGGGCACGACCGACCCGGCCGTCCGCGCCGAGGAGTCGCCGCCTGAGCTCCGGCCCAGCGACGTGAGCTGGAGGGAGGAGGCGCCACGTGGCAAGCTCGACCTGCTCACCACCATCGACTTCCGCATGACCAGCAACGCGCTCTTCTCAGACGTGGTGCTCCCGGCGGCCACCTGGTATGAGAAGTACGACCTCTCCTCGACCGACATGCACGCCTTCGTGCACTCCTTCAACCAGGCCATCCCGCCGCCTTGGGAGGCCAAGACGGACTGGGACGCCTTCAACCGGATCGCCTCGGTCTTCTCAGAGCTGGCCGCCAAGCACCTGGGGGTGCGCAAGGACCTGCTGGCAGCGCCGCTCGTGCACGATACTGCGGACGAGATCGCCCAGCCGCTGGGCCGGGTCTTGGACTGGAAAGCGGGCGAGTGCGAGCCGCTGCCAGGCCAGACGATGCCGAAGCTGCTTGTGATCGAGCGCGACTACGGCGCCGTGGCAGACAAGATGAGGGCCCTGGGGCCGCTCCTGGAGACACTGGGTAGCTCGACCAAAGCCGCCAGCTGGAAACCGCTGGAGGAAGTCGCGTACCTGGCCGCCAAGCATGGGGTGGTGCGGGGCGGCGCCGCCGACGGGCGCCCCTCCATCAACAGCGCCCAGGAGGCGTGCGAGGTGATCCTCGCGCTCTCGGGGACCACCAATGGGCGCCTGGCGGTGGAGGGCTTCCGCTCTATGGAGGAGCGGACGGGCCTCCAGCTAGCGGACCTCGCCGAGTCGCGCGGCGGCGATCGGATCACCTTCCAGGACACCCAGGTCCAGCCGCGAACGGTCATCACGTCGGCCGAGTGGTCGGGCATCGAAGAACACGGCCGGCCCTACGCGCCATTCCGCATCAACGTTGAAAAGGCAAAGCCCTGGCACACGCTCAGCGGCCGCCAGCACTTCTACCTCGACCACGAGTGGATGCTCGAACTCGGAGAGGGGCTGCCCACCTACCGGCCTCCGCTCAACTATCGCCGCCATTACGGCGAGCAGGGGGTGAAGGAGAAGGGCAGAGCCGAGGTCACGCTGCGCTACTTGACCCCGCATTCCAAGTGGTCGATCCACTCCGAATACCAGGACAACATCCACATGCTGACGCTCTTCCGCGGCGGTCCGGTGGTCTGGATCAGCCCTCAGGATGCCGAGACCATCGGTGTCAGGGACAACGAGTGGATCGAGGCCTATAACCGCAACGGCGTGGTCGCCTGCCGGGCGGTGGTGACCCACCGCCTGCCCCAGGGTACCTGCCTCATGTACCACGCCAAGGACCGGCACGTGAACGTGCCACTCACAGAGTTGAAGGGCAACCGAGGTGGTACGGACAACTCACTCACGCGGATCGTCTTCAAGCCGACGCATCTCATCGGCGGCTACGCCCAGCTTTCCTTCGGCTTCAACTATTACGGGCCCTGCGGCGCCCAGCGCGATGAGATCACGGTAATCCGCAAGCGCCAATCGGAGGTCGTCTACTAATGCGAATCAAGGCTCAGGTCGGGATGGTGATGAACCTCGACAAGTGCATCGGCTGCCACACCTGCAGTGTGACCTGCAAGCAGGTATGGACCAACCGTCCGGGCACCGAGTACGTCTGGTTCAACAACGTCGAGACCAAGCCCGGCCTTGGCTACCCGAAGCGCTGGGAAGACAACGACCAGTGGCAGGGCGGCTGGGAGCTCGACAAGAAGGGACGCCTGCGTCTGAAGGCCGGCGGCCAACTCGAGAAGCTGCTCAAGATCTTCTGGAACCCGGACCTGCCCACGATCGACGATTACTACGAGCCCTGGACCTACGACTACGAGACGCTGATCAACGCGCCGCTCTCGGATAAGGATCCGGTCGCAAGGCCGAAGTCCCAGCTCACCGGACGCGATATGCAGGTCAAGTGGGGCCCCAACTGGGACGACGACCTGGCCGGCGCGCCCGAAACCGCGCGTCAGGATCCCCTGCTGAAGGGGATCGAGGACCACGTCAAGCTGGCCTACGAGCAGGCCTTCATGTTCTACCTGCCGCGCATCTGCGAGCACTGCCTGAACCCCTCCTGTGTCGCATCCTGCCCCTCGGGTGCGATGTACAAGCGCAACGAGGACGGCATCGTGCTGGTCGACCAGGACAAGTGCCGGGGCTGGCGCTTCTGCGTCTCCGGCTGCCCCTACAAGAAGGTCTATTTCAACCACAAGACCGGCAAGGCCGAGAAGTGCACCCTCTGCTACCCGCGCATCGAGCTCGGTCTGCCCACCATCTGCTCGGAGACCTGCGTCGGCCGGATCCGCTACCTGGGCCTGGTCCTCTACGACTCCGACCGTGTCCTGGAGGCCGCCTCGGTGCCCGACGAGAAGCAGCTGCTCGATGCGCAGCTCAGCCTGTTCCTCGATCCCGATGACCCCGCCGTGCAGCGGCAGGCCCGCCGGGACGGCATCCCCGACGACTGGCTCGAAGCTGCCCGCCGCTCGCCGGTCTACGCGTTGGCCATCAAGTACCGGGTGGCCCTGCCCCTGCACCCCGAATACCGGACGCTACCCATGGTCTGGTACGTGCCGCCTCTTTCGCCGGTGGTCAACGCACTCGAGTCCGACGGCTATGAGGCCGACCCGGACGAGGTCTTCCCGGCCATCGACTTGATGCGCATACCGATCGAATACCTGGCCAACCTGCTCGCGGCCGGCGATTCCGACCGCATCCGCGACGTCCTCCGCCGGCTGGCCGCGATGCGCGCCCACATGCGCAAGAAGGAGGTATTGGGCCAGGTCGACGAGGAGCTGGCCGCCTCCGTCGGGCTGAGCCTGCCCGACCTCGAGCTCATGTATCGCCTGCTCGCAATCGCAAAGTCCGAGGACCGCTATGTGATTCCCCAGGCCCACACCGAGCTCGCCGACCGTCTCCTAGAGCAGCAGGGGGCGTGCGGGCTCGACTTCGAGGGCGGTCCCGGCAACTGCGGAGCGATTCCGGCCAAGCGCCGGCTGCCGATGATGAACAGCGGCTTCATGCTGCAGGAGAAGAAGGAGCCGCAGCAATGACCACCCCACGAAATCTGCGATTTCGCGGGGGCCCCGGATGAGGCTGCGGCGTAGCCGGCCGCCCTACAAGCTGCTCTCGCTTCTCCTCCAGTACCCGGACGGGCGGCTGCTCGAAGCTCGCCACGGGATCGTCAGCGCGGTCGAAGAACTGGCCTCGTCCTATGAGAAGTCCTGCCTCGAGCGCTTCTGCCAGTACTGGCTAGCAACATCGGCCACGGAGCTTCAGCAGGACTACGTGCAGACATTCGACCTGCAGAGGCGCTGTGGGCTCTACCTGAGCTACTACGTCCACGGCGACACGCGCAAGCGCGGGATGTCGCTGCTCCGGCTGAAGCGAATGTACGAGGCCGCGGGCCTGGTCAAGGAGGAGGGCGAGCTCTCCGACTACCTACCCCTGATGCTTGAGTTCGCCGAGCTGGCGCCGGCCGGATATGGGCGCCGGATGCTAGCTGAATACCGGCCCTCCCTGGAGATGGTCCGCCGGAGCCTGCAGGAGCGCGACAGCCCCTACCTGCAGCTGCTCGACGCTGTCTGCCACGACCTCCCCGCCCTCAATCCTCTTGAGAAGAGCGATCTGGCGCGGCTCGTGGCGGAGGGTCCGCCCAGTGAGCAGGTCGGCCTCCAGCCCTTCGCGCCGCCCGAGGTGATG
>CATPBP010000032.1 GCA_955652675.1 Candidatus Dormiibacterota bacterium | reverse complement strand
GCGGTGGAGACCGGGCTGCGGCTGGGAGAGGCCGTTGCCTACGCAGTCGGGCCTCAGGCGGTGGACGGGCTGCTGCGCCGCTGCCTGGCCATGGGAGCCGCAGCCGTCAGGGTGGTGGTCTCCGATCGTGAGACGGCGGCGCCTGACGTCGCCGCCCGGGCGCTCGCCCAGGCCCTGGTCGCAGACGACTTCGACCTGATCCTGACCCCGGCCCGGTCCGGGGACCAGAGCGCCAGCCTGCTCGGCCCGCTGCTGGCCGGACTTCTGGACCTTCCCCAGGCGACCGCGGTCGAGCAGCTCCGGGTCGACCAGGCGGGGCGCGAGGCCTTCGTGCGCCGCCGGCTGGACCGCGGGGAGCGGGCGGAGCTGGCGCTGCCGCTGGCCGCCGTGATCGCCCTCGAGCCGGGCATCGTGGCGCCGAGGGATGCTTCGCCGGCGGCCCTGCTCTCCGCGCAGCTGGCCGCCATACCGACACTCGAGGCGGCGATACCGGCCGCCCTCTCGCTGGCCTTCCTGGGCCACCAGCCGCCGCGACCGCCCGTTCCCTGGATGGAGGCGCCAGACAGCAGCCAGCCTGCCGAAGCCCGGATCTCAGCGGTGGTGGGCGGGCGCGCCGAGAGCCGCAGGCAGTCCCTGGTATCGGGTCCGCCGGACGAGCTAGCCGAGAGCATCATCAAGCTCCTCGAGCAGACCGACAACCTCTAGAGCCTTCCATCTCCTTCGCGGCGAGGGATATGGAGGGCTTCGCGCTGGCGCCCAGCGAAGACGAGGTCCACGCGCAGCGGGGCCAGTGTGCGGTGGCGCAGGCATCCGTGCAGGCAGCCGAGCTGGTAACTGAGGTCATCCAGCGCCTGCGCGGCGGCGAACTCGACCGGCGAGAGGGCGGGCCGCAGGCGTATCCAGTCGACCGCCGCCGATCCCAGCAGCCCGGCCAGGACCAGACCCCGCAACCGCCTGCGCCGCAGGGCGGCAAGCCCGAGCGGCAGACCGTAGTAGCGGGTCAGCTGGCGACCCAGGTGGTAGGCCGCGGCGCCCTGACCGCGGAGCAAAGCGGACGCGCCGGCCTGCACCGGCAGCCCCGCTTCGCGGCGCAGCCGGGCGGCGCCGACAAGGATTTCGGCGCCAAGCTCCAGGCCGGCGATTGGCAGCAGGGCCGGCCGCGCCAGGAGTGCTGCCAGGGTCAGGAGGAGCGGACGGTTGAGTTCCAGCCAACGGCGGTTCTCGGGGTGGCGGCGGAGCAGCGCCGCCTCGGCTGCCCCATAGCTCTCGCGGGTCGAGATGAAGTCGCGAAGGCCTCCGCGATGGTCGTGACGTACCCGGGCCAGTGGCTGGTAGACGAGCTGGTGGCCGGCCGCCGAGAGCCGCCAGCAGAGGTCCACGTCCTCCCCAAATCGAAGGCCGGCGTCGAAGCCGCCCGCAGCTTCAAAAGCGATGCGCCGTACCGCGAGGCTGGCACTGACCAGGTAGGGGACCGGGCGCCGAGGACGAGCTTCGGCATAGTTGGGGCCGAGGTCAAGAGGCGAGCGGACGGCCTCGTAGCGTTCGAGCCAGCTCCGCTGGCTGGCCCCCAGGACACGGCCGCCGGCAGCCGCGACCGCGGGGTCGGAGAGCTCGGCGACCAGTCGCCGCAACCAGTCGGGATCAGGCCGGCAGTCGCTGTCGAGGAAGGCGAGAAGGTCGCCCCGGCTCTCCCGGGCGGCGAGATTGCGAGCCCCCGCCGGACCCATCGACTCGGGGAGGCGGACCAGGCGCACGCCGTCGCCCACCTGGAGAGGGAGCGTCGAGCCGTCGTCCACCACCGTCACTTCCAGACGGTCCGCCGGGTAGTCGAGGCGGGCAACCGCTTCCAGGCAGGCGGCAAGCTGGCGGGGTCGATCGCGGACCGGGATCAGGAGCGAGACGGCGGGCCAGTCGGCGGGGAGAGGGCGCATCTCTACGATGCCCAGTTCGGCCAAGCGCCGCAGGAACTTCCTTTCCCCGGGCTGCAGGGCCTGCAGCTCGGCGGTCTCCCGGCAGCGCTCCAGGAGTGCCAGCCCCCGCTCTCGCACCTCGAGGACCACGAGCGGACGCTCGGCGACCACCAGGCAGCGCTCGCCCGCCCTGCGCAGGCGGACGCCGGGAAGCAGCCGGCAGCTCAGGGCTGGCGAGTGGGAGGTGGCGACCGTCGGCTTCCCTAGCCGGCGGCCGGGCGGCCGGCCTTCGGTCGCTCCGTTTTCATGGCCGCGGAGTCTACTCGGCCCCGTTCCGCCAGCGGGCCACCGCCTCCACCACGGCCGCCACCCAGGCTTCCAGGCAAAGCTCACCAAGAGCCGGGGACGCACCCCTGGGATCGCCGAGGACGCCGTTGGCGGTCACCGGGCGCAGTCCCGCCGTGGTGAGGACCCCCCAGATCTCCTCCAGGGCGCCGACGTAGCCTGGCTCCGCCAGGTCGATCCGGACCAGGCGAGCGTTGATGGCCATGACGGCGGAGGTCTCGGCCAGGCCGGCGTGCGCTCCGGCCCGACTCGCGTCGATCCCCAAGCCCGCGAGAACAGGCGCCATTCGAAAGTCGGGCAGGATGAGGACGTCGTCACCCAGCCGTTCCGCCGCCAGGGCCAGGGCCCTGCCGTTGCCGCCGTGGGCGGAGAAGACGGCGATCCGGCGAAAGCCGCGCCGCCGCAGGCCGTCGCAGAGTTGCGCGACCAGCGCGGCAAGCACTTCGTGGGGCAGGCTGATGGTGCCCGGGAACTCCCGGTGCTCGCTGGAGGCGCCCACCGGGACCGGGAGGGCGACGGCCGTCCCGCCCAGGAGCCGGGCGGCGCGCTCCGCCACGGCGCCGGCGATCAGGGTGTCCGTGGCAAGCGGCAGGTGGGGACCGTGCTGCTCGGTCGCTCCCAGCGCCAGCAACACGGTGTGCGCGATATCGTGGGCGGGCATTGCCTGATCCGCTAGCCGGCAGAGTCGCGTTGGTGACGGGAGCCGCGCGAGGGCAAGGTCGCTCCCACGCCCTGGCCCTGGCCCGGGCAGGGGCGGACGTGGTCGCCACCGACCTGGGCCGAGACCTGGAGACGGTGCCCTACCAGCTGGGCAGCGAGGACGAGCTGGAAGAGACGCGCCGGCAGGTCGAGGCGCTGGGTCGCCGCTGTCTCTGCCGGGTCGGAGACGTGCGGGATCTGAGGGCGATGGAGGAGATCGTGGCCCAGGCGGCCCGCGAGCTGGGCGCCGTCGAAATCGTCTGTGCCAACGCGGGCGTCATCAGCTTCGGCCCCAGCTGGCAGCTGAGCGAGGCCCAGTGGGACGAGGTGGTGGACTCCAACCTGAAGGGGGCATGGCTGACCTGCCGGGCCACGGTGCCGGGCATGATCCAGGGCGGCCGGGGCGGGTGCATCGTGCTCACCTCGTCGGCCGCCGGACTGCGTGGCTACTCCGGGTTCGCTCACTACGTCTCGGCAAAGCATGGCGTGGTCGGGCTGATGCGCTCGCTCGCGATCGAGCTGGCGCCCCACCGGATTCGGGTCAATTGCCTCCACCCCGGCGGCGTACGGACGCCGATGGGGCTGAGCGACGCCATGCAGGGGCAGCTGGCGGCGGATCCCCACGCGAACCGTGCGTTGGGGGCGCTGCTCCCCATCGACCTGGTCGAGCCTGAGGATGTCAGCGCCGCCGTCGTCTGGCTGGCCTCAGACGCCGCCCGCTACGTGACCGGCGTAAGCCTCCCCGTGGACGCCGGAACCCTCCTGATCTGACTTCCCTCCTCGCATGGGGAGAGACGGGACTGATCACCAGACCCACACATGTCCGAACTGGATTACTGGTGGTTAATCTCCGTTCAGATTCAGTATTCAGGCTGATCTCAGGATGCGAGCTCCAGGCTTTCCGGGTCTCACCCTGTCGCGGCCACATCTCTCGGCGATCCCGCCGCGCCATCTGGCGGCGCTGCGGCTCGTGGCCGGCCTCGCGCTGGCCGCGGGTGTCGTTGCTGCCCTCGAGACGTCCAGCGGCTGGCAAGCCCTTCAGGCTGGAGTCGTATCCCTCGGTTTCGACCCCGCCAGGGCGGCACTGATCTGCGCCTGGATCGGGTGTTTCGGGATGGCCCTGCTGGCTGGGGCTCTCACGGCCCGACCATGGCCGTCCGCCTTCGCCGCCACCGGCTACCTGGCGCTGACCTACGTCTGGCCCTGGGCCTCGCACGCGGTGTCGGCCCCGCCGGTCCTCTTTGGCACCCGAGAACGCCTGGACGCCCTGGCCCTGCTGCAGAACGTCTCAGTCATTGTCGCCGTGGGCTTTCTGGTCGGCCTTCCCGCCGCGGCCGCTGGTCGCCAGCTGTCCGAGCTGGTCGGCCAATCCGGCGGCCTGGGCAACCCGCCGCCGCTCCTGCGGGCGCTCCTGCTCGGTGCGGTCACGGCGGCCTTCCTGGTATCGGCTCTGGGGGTCGAGTCGGTCCTTCGCTATGGGCCCGCCCACCGGGTCTACCATCCGGCGCCGACGACCGGCTCAGCCCACCGAGGTCAGATACTCACGCGACTGGTCCACAGCCGGGCCCAGGGAGCCGACATCCCGGTTGCGGTCTACCTCCCGCCGAGTTACCAGCAGTCGCTGACCCGGTATCCCGTCGTCTACCTGCTGCACGGCCATCCGGGCGGTTACCACGACTGGGTAAACATGGGCATCGGCTCCATCTCCGACGCCGGCATCGCGGCCAGGTCGATCGCAGAAGCTATCGTCGTCGTGCCGGACGGCAACGGTCGGACGACCCGCCCTGCCCAGTGGGCAGACAGCCGGGATGGTCTGGATCGAATGGAGAGCTCTGTTCTCGAGCTGGTCGCACAGGTCGACCAGGAATACCGCACTCTGGCCGGTCCCCATCACCGCGTCATCGCCGGGCTCTCCGACGGGGGATACGGCGCCGCGAACATCGCGCTCCGCCACCCGGACATCTTCGGCATGGCGATAAGCCTCTCCGGCTACTTCAAGGCCGAGGGCCTCGCCTTCGGAGACGATCGTGCCTATATGAGGGCCAACAGCCCGGCCAGCATCGTGCGAGACCAGCCCGCGTCTCGAACGGTGCGGCTCATCCTGGTCGCCGGCACGAGCGACGGCCAGTACCTCCGGAACACCGAGGCGTTTGCGGCAGAGCTGGACAGATGGGCCATGCCGCACGCGCTCGTCCGGCTGCCCGGCGGCCACGAGAGCTCGGTGTGGACCAGCGGCCTGGTAATCGGACTGCAGCAGCTGAAACCGCAGATGCAGGATCGGTCCATCTGACGCACCCGTGCCGGCAGCTGTCCATGCCGTGCGATCAGCCTCCGATCTCGATCTTCCACTGACGCTTGCGGGGCTCGGCGGGAGCGCGCCGCTCATGCACCTCCAGCGAGAAGCCCGTCTGAGCGGCCATGAAGCGTCCGAGCTGGAGGAGCGGTGTGGAGGCACCGGCAACCGGTTCGGAGCTTGCCGAGCCAATCTGTCGCGTGCCGCCGTCCGACGACACCTGCAGGGTGGTCTGGACCTCGCCGCCCATCCGCTCCTCGTCGACCCTCAGCCGTGGGTGCGCCAGCCTGGTCCATCCCCGGTCGCGGGCGAGCGTTGTGCGCGTCATCAACTCCCCGGGGCGGAACCACCATTGCCGTAGGTCCACCCCGAACAGCCATCCGCCCTGGGCCGCTGGCCGCAGGTCATAGGCGACCGGCGGCCTGGGCTCCTCGGCCGGGCTGATCGAGAGTACCTCGGAGCTGGTTGAGTGGGCGGCCACCGGCGCGGGTTGCCAGCCGGCAAGAGGGGCGACGTTCAGTACGCTCCTGGTCAGGCTGGAGAACCACAGCCTGTAGGGGCCACCCTCGGGCAGCTTCCAGAACTCGCCAGCCCCAACCGAGAACTTGCCACCCTCCATGAGGAACCAGTAGCTCGTGCCGTCTTCGGGGTCCCTGTCCATCCGCTTCTCCAGCCATCCGTCGACCGAAGAAACACCTCCCAGGCAGGCGGCGAGGGCTCGGCGAGCGAATGCCAAGGTCGAGAAGACCAGCGGAACCAGGGCAAGGACAGCAAAGCCGACGTCGAAGCCCTGCAGCAAGCCTCCGATCGCCATCGCCGCCATACCGACCGTAGCGACGGCCGCCGGGATCACCTGGCGCCAGAGATGCCTGCGCTGCCGCGCTGAGATACGCCCCGAACGGTTCAGCTCCAGCTCGGCTGGATTCAAGATGTTTTCCATGTCCCCAGCCTCGATGGGGCCGGGCCGGCCCGCCATCGGGGAAGAGGCTCATCAGGTGCTCATTTACTGTGCTCATTTCTCGCGCCGCAGCCTCGGCGCGTGGCGTGCTAGAGCAGTCCCTTGTCCCTGATCCAGAGCGCAAGCTGGGGCCTGGACCCGATGTCGAGCTTGTTGTAGACGTGCTGGACGTGGTTGTCGACCGTGCGCTCCGATATGAAGAGCCGGCCGGCGATCTCCTTGTTGGTGAGGCCCTGCGCGACGAGCGTCGCGATCTCCACCTCACGCCTGGTCAGGGGATGGGACCTCGTCGCCGCCGGCACCGGCGTGTCAGGCGGCGTCGCGACCGCTTCCCGGCCGGGCGCGCGGCGGCTACTTACCACTCTGCCGGCGATCTCGCCGGCCAGCACGACCACCGCGCCGGCTCCCAGCGCGAGCCGCCAGTCGACCTGCAGCCACAGGTTCACGGCGACCGCGGCGACCGCGATCAGGGCCACCCCGGCGCGGCCCAGCATCAGAAGCTGGAGATCACCTGGTCGAGGAAGTGGGTGGTGGATCCGGGCTGATAGGACGCGCCCCGTCCGGCCAGCGCGATGCCGGCCAGCCGCTGGCTCGGAGGGCCAACCGTGAATACGCGGACGAACCGCGCCTGGTCCTGGTTGCGGAGCTCCCGGGCGAGCTGCTCGTCACCGGCGCCGGGACTGCCCGGAGACAGCTCCATGAGCAGGATGGCGTTAACCGCGGTCGAGTCGTATGACGCGCTCATGGCCGAGACCGCCGCCCGCAGCGGGGCGACCAGGTCTGACGGGCCGTGAGTGGGGCGCACCGTCTCGAGGGCGCGGCGGAGCGGATCCCCCACGGCGCTCAGGGCTCTCACCTCGGTGTAAGAGAGGTTCGCCGACCCGGAGGCGGGGAAGACCCAGACTCCCGCCTGGTCGCCCGCCTCGAACCCTGAGAGCGCCGGCGCCAGTTTGGCGGTGGCATCGGAGAGGGGACCGCTGGCTGCGGCGGTGTCAACAAGGATCAGCACCCGGGCGCGCTTGCGAAGCACCTGCCAGGAGACGATCATCGCCTCCAGGGTCGGACCGGGAGGCGGTTCCAGGACCAGCGCAGGCTGGGAGGAGTTCAGGAATGGTCGAGCTCTCGCCGACTCACCGGTGCGCCCGAACCGGTCGCGAAAGCCGTTGGCGTCCATGGCCGCCTGCTGAGCCGGCTCCTTCATGAAGTCGTAGAAGTCCCGGGCGGCCGCCTGGTGGGCCGACGACTTGAGCACCACGTAGGGATGGTCGGCCACGGGAGTGCCCTCCTTGGGATAGATGGGAACCAGGGGCACTCTGGGAACGGCCTGACGGACACCGGTGATGAGGCCGGCGTTGTAGTCGGTTAGCTCCTTCTCCTCGATCGCGATCGCTGAGATGTAGTCCAGGGCCGAACCGCGGTCGTCGGCGTCGCGCAGGTTGTGCAGGAAGTCGGCAGCTGTCTCACCGTAGTGGACCACGCCCTTTTCGACCCCGCCGACGAAGCCGCGAACGCGAGCCGAGGCCACGGCATCCCGGGTCAGGTCTCCGCCGGCGGCCGCGAAATAGGTGCCGATCAAGGCGTGCAAACCCGAAGTCGATACGGTGGGATTGGTCTTCCCGAGCTTGAACAGGCCCCACTCCGGATGCCCCACCGTGGCCCATCCGCCGGGACTGTTGACCAGGCCGAAGACGTCCGACCAGCCAAGCTGCTTTCCCGGATAGCCCAGGGCGGCGGCCATCGGCTCGGGTATGCCGATGACCAGCGGCGACTGGAAAAGGCTCTCGAACCCCGGGCGGATCAATGCCCCGCCGCCCCCCGAGCGTTGCTCCAGCAGCACCACCCAGGCTCGGCCGGCGGGGGACCAGACGTCGGGACGGTCCGACGGCTGCCCGCGCCAGCCGGTCTCCAGCGCCCGCTCCGCGTTCCCCGAGTTGACCTCGTCGATCACGACTCTGACGCAGCCGCCGCCCGCGGACCGGCCAGCCCTGTCATAGGCGTTGGCGAAATCCTTCAGCATGCCGGCCTTCTCAGAGGAGGACGCGATCACCAGTCGCTGGCAGGCCAAACCCGTCCTGGCGAAGGCGGAGCCTGCCACCAGTCCACCGGTGAGCAGCACTGCGACGGCCAACGCTGTCAGAAGCTGCAGGTGGATTGGCGCTAGGCGGCTCAGTACGACTTCTCCCGGGGGTGGGAGTCTAAGAGGTAAAACCCCCGGTCGCTCAGCTTCGCCAGCCGCCGCGGACGGAGGCGACCTCGTCCAGGAAGATGGCCTCGTAGCCGTCGGCCATCCGGGGCGGCGCGAAGCGCTCATGCGCCCGCTCCGCGCAGCGCCGCGGATCGATCTCCCCCAGACGCTGAAATGCCTCGACCAGTCCGTCGGCGTCCTCGGCCAGGAAACCGGTGACAGCCGGCTCGACGACCTCCTCGGTGGCGCCCCTTTTGGTCGCCACAACCGGGGTGCCGCTCGCCATCGCCTCCACCATGGCGATGCCGAAAGGCTCTTCCCACTGGATCGGGAACAACATCGCCCGGGCACGCGACAGGAGCCTGGCCTTCTCCTTACACGTCACGTTCTCGATCCAGCGCACCTTGTCTCCCAGGTGCGGCTCGATCTCGGTCTCGAAGTATTCCCGGTCCGGCTCGTCGATCTTTCCCGCCAATACCAACTGACAGCCAACCCTCTCGGCCACCTCGATGGCGATGTGCTGGCCCTTGTCGGGCGAGATGCGTGCCATCTCGACCAGGTGGTCGTCCTTCTCCACGCTCAGCTCCACGGCTGAGGGGTCGAAGGCGTTGTGGACCATCCCCCGCCACCGGACCCCGGCCACCTGTCCCTGCTGAACAGCGCTGATGGCCACCAGGCGCACCCGGGAATCGATCTCACTCAGGAACCTGGCGTCTGCCTCGGTCAGGTCGCCGTGGACTGTGCCGATGACCGGAGTCGGCAGGCCCATGGAGGCGGCGACCGTCATGGCGGTGTAGTTGTGCTCATGCACGACGTCGAAGGCGCGGCGGCGGATCACGTCATGGGCCTCGAGCTGGTAGGCGCAGTTGAGGGGCTCCTGGTCGCGAGTCCCCAGCCTCTCTTCCCAGCTGCTCGGCGCCAGGGGCAGCAGCTCGAAATCTCCATGACTGCCCTGGCTGCCGATCACGGTGACCTGGTGCCCCCGTCCCTGGAGCTCCTGGGCCAGCAGATAGATGAGGAGCTCGATCCCGCCGTATCCCTCCGGGGGAACGGGGTACCAGGGCGGCGACACTATGGCGATTCGCAGGTTGTCCATTCCAGGCGCCATGAAGCCTACCCAAGGGTCCGCCCGCTCCGCCGGCTGCGCCGGGTCAGCGCTGTGGAATCCGCGTCACCCGGTGCTAGGATTCGTCGCTGCGGGCTAGTGAGCGGGAGGGGTAAGGACGGTACTTGCCGAGGCAGCAGCTGTCGTAGGGCAGACCTGCAGGTCGGGTCAATTTCAGCCAAGAGCGGCCGGTGCCTGACCTGGCCCGCCGGGCGGCACTGGCGCGAGAGGTCAGGGAGAGTGCCGCGGGCGGCCACCGGATGACCATCGAGGTCTCGGTCCTGGAGCGCCACGGCTGGTGGCGGATGAGCGTGCCGGCGCTGCCGTGCATCCAGACCGACGCGAACAGCCGGGGTGAGATCGAGCCGGCGGTGCGGCAGGCGATCGCCGCGGCTCTTCAGGTACCCGGGCACATGTTCGATCTGCACTTCCGGATAGAGGGCTAGCGCCCCGGCCATTCGGTAGCTGTCGCGGAATAGCTAACCTGCAATCGAAGTTGAAGGGTTATGAGTACATTGATCCTGATCGTGGGCCTGCCGCTCGCCTGGTGCCTGGCCGCGTATCTGTGGGGTGTGGACTCCCGCGAGGGCTTCTCCGAGGTTCCTACTCCGACCCTTCGCTAGGCAGTCCCCCTGGCTGGGACCCCCGGCGGGCGCTGAGCGTCGGCGTCGCCGGGCGTGTGAAGGCTAGGATGCAGGCATGGCTGGCTCGATCCTTGGCACCCGGGTGACCAGGGTCGAGGACCCGGACCTGCTGAGAGGTCTGGGAAGCTTCGTGGACGACGTGCGGGTGGAGGACCTGACCTCACTCGCTTTCGTACGCTCCCCGATCGCACATGGCCGGGTCGCCGGCATCGACCCTTCCCCCGCCGCCGCGCTGCCGGGGGTCGTCGCCGTCCTCACCGCGGCCGAGCTCAAGCTCAGCCCCTTCCACCCCTTCATGGTGCTCAACGAGCGCTGCGCCAGACCACCTCTGGCGGAGGGCAAGGTGCGCTTCGCCGGCGAGGCGGTGGCAGCCGTCGTCGCGCAGACGCCGGCGATCGCCGCCGACGCCGCCCAGCAGGTGGTGGTCGACTACGACGGCCTTCCGGCGGTGGCAAGCATCGAAGCTGCGCTGGCTCCCGGCGCGCCGCTGCAGTTCGAGGAGCTGGGCAGCAACCTGGCTGCAGGCAGCCGCGAGGACGACGGCTCCGATCCGCTGGCCGGGTCTGAGGTGGTCGTCCGAGCGCGCTTCGAGAACCAGCGTGTGGCGGTGGTGCCCATGGAGGGCAACGCGATCCTGGCCGTGCCGGGCGCCGCCGGCGCCGAACACGAGCTCACGGTTTACGTCTCCACCCAGATGCCGCACCTGTTCGGGCAGACTGCCGCCCGCATCCTGGGAATGGAGGGGGCGCGGCTCCGAGTCATCGCCCCGAACGTCGGAGGTGGCTTCGGCGGCAAGGCGGGCGTGGTGGCCGAGCACGCCGTCGTGATGGCCGCGGCCCGCCTGCTTGGCCGTCCGGTCTCCTGGGTGGAGTCCCGGTTCGAAAACCTGACCACCATGCACGGCCGCGGCCAGGTCCAGTACGCGGAGCTCGGCCTCCGGCGAGACGGGACCATCACGGGCCTGCGTTGCCGGATCGGCGCCGATTCCGGGGCGTACGCCGGCTTTGGCGGCGCCCTCGCCGTGGGCCCAACCAAGCTCATGGCGCAGGGGGTCTACCGCATCCCGCGCCTCGGCTACGACGTGGCGGTCGCGCTCACCAACACCGCGCCGATGGGGGCCTTTCGTGGCGCCGGCCGGC
>CATPBP010000031.1 GCA_955652675.1 Candidatus Dormiibacterota bacterium | reverse complement strand
CTGGCCGACAGGATCTCTATCGACGGGCTTTCCGGGTGAATCGATTGCAACAGACTCCGCGTTTGCTCCCAGAAGCGGCAAGCATCCGCGAAGTGTCCAGCCCGATAATGGCAGTAGGCCAGCTGATTCAGTGCCTCCACGGTGCGCTCGTCGTTGGCCCCGTACGTCCGGATAGCCCAGCGTTCGTAGTCCTCGAAGACCTCGATCGCTCGCTCGAACTCGCCGATCTCGCGAAGAAACATCCCCAACGTGTGTTCGTGGGGCTCAGGATCCTCAACCTCCGGTAATGGCACGGGCTCTCCCGTGGCCTCGAGCGCGCGAGTCACATGCTCTTCGATCGCCGTGAGGCTGCGGTCCGTCGTCCCTTCCATCTCGAGGGGGTTAAACGGTTGGAGTCCCTCCAGCGTTTGAGGCGGCGGGAGCGGTTCTCGGTCGGCCTTTAGTCTTCGGCTGATGCCCGAATCTGAAGTGCACGCCTCTGACACGTACTCGGCTAACCGCACGGCGTCCGGATGATCGCCGCCAACGCTCACACCAAGAACAGCCAGCGCTCTTTCGTACAGACGGCAGGCGCGCGCCTGATTGCCAAGAGCGACCTCGCACCATGCCTGGCGGACCAGCGCCTGGGCGACCGCGGCATGATCGGGCCCCAGCTGATCTACGGCCCAGCGCTCGAACTGTTCGAAGGCAATGAGGGCTGAGCGGGGGTCCTCGTTCATCAGAACCCCACCCGACGCGAGGCCCCAGCTCTCAATCATTTCTTTGGTCCGGCACTCTTGCCGCCTCCTTTCACATTCCCACTCTTACTGCGCTGCTGAATGCGGCGCATGATGGCGGCGGCAAGTGCAGCCCCTTGCAGAATTGGTGCATCCAACGGTCCCGCAGCAGCCGGACCGAGGGCCGCTCCATGTGGCGGTGGGTGTGCAGCCGGGGGATGGCCCACCACAGGTATTCCCTTCTCACCGGGACTCCCGCTCCCGACCCCGCGGGGCACGTCCTGGTGCCTGGCCAACTCCAGGAGCAATGGTAGGGGGCCCGCGGCCAACCTGGCCAGGGTCGATGGTCAGTGCTGATTGCGCCGCCAATGACAGCCAGCGGCTGAGGGCTTCATGCACCGAGAGCAGGTCAGCGTTGAGGCGTTCCGCCTCTGCTGCAACGCCTGACAGTGCTGAGGCCATCTGGTCGTGCCTCGATGCCAGGTCTTCAACCCGGTTTGCAAACTCGGTCCAATAGGCGCTGAAAGAGTTGGCAGCGGTGCCTTCCCAGGCGCCCCACTGGGTCACGCTTTGTGCGTCGTGGAAGCCAAGCCTAGTCAGCGTTCTCAGACTGGCAGCCGTCTCTCTGTGGCTGATCGACAATCGGCGGAGGGAAGCCGGATCACCTGCCAAACGCGAAGGATCGCCCAGCCGGCTGACCCAGCCTTTCACATCGGCAATCGTCGCAATCAGCGCCTGCAGGTCCGGCGCCTGTACGACCTCCGTCATCGGAAGCCGGCAGCGGATTCGTCGTCGGTCGTCAGATAGTTGGCCGCGCTAATTCGGAGTGCGGCAGGAACCTCTGTACCAACGGCTGCCTGGAGCACCCTGAGACCGTGAAGTGCCCCGTGAGCCGTCTCAAGATAAGCACGATGGGCAGGCTCCGCCTCGGGGAGCAGACCGAAGGTGCCAGCGGGAGGCTGTGCTGAAGCGGAGAAGCCTGCAGCCTCACGGCTGATCGCCTCTCCCAGCTGCTCCAGCTCCGCGGCCAGCTGGATAAGGGCATCCGGCGCAATCCTGAAGCCTCCCCCCTCCATCGTCCCCGCCGCATGCTAGCCGACCTGGACGGTCATACCGATGACGGTGGTGCAGTCTCAGGAGCCTGCGGGAGTGAGCTCAGCTGGACACCCTCGATCTGCCAGGGATCGCCTGCTCTGATGTAGATCTGCGAAGCCCGAAGGCGGCCGTCTACCGGGTGTCCTCTGTACCTGGCCCGCTGTGTCTGCAGGCCGATCGCAATGGCGGCGCAGTCGTGGACGCGGATGTCGACGTCCTCCCAGATGATCTCCTCGTAGACGAGGTCGCCAGACCTGTGCCGGTCCAACCACTGCTCCCTGGTCAGCGTGAAGCCCAGCGGACCGACACCGACGAAGTCGTCCGCGAGCATGGTCGCGAGCGCCGAGACGTCGCCGCGAACCTCCGCGGCGGCCCACTCCTGGCCCAGCTGCTGCAATTCGTTCTGCATCTCTATACCTCCTCTCTTGATTGCCGCACGGCTATGCGCCGGAGGCCATCCGGCCTCCGTCGACGCTGATGGCGGCACCCGTGACGAAAGTCGACCGATCCGAGAGCAGCCAGGCGACGGTCGCCGCCACCTCTTCGGGCTGCCCCAGACGGCCGAGCGGAACAAACGCAGAAATGCGTTCGCGCTGGCTCTCATCGAGAGCCGCCAGCCGATCGGTGAGGATCGGGCCAGGCGTGACCGCGTTGACCCGTACGCCCTGCTTGCCGTAATCGAGAGCGGCGACTTTGGTGAGGCCGAGGATGCCGTGCTTGGATGACACGTATCCAGCCAGTCCTGGCACGCCCCGCAAGCCCGCGGTCGACGACATGTTCACGATCGATCCACCGCCGGTGGCGAGCATCGCGGGGATCTCGTACTTGAGGCAGAGGAACGTTCCTCGCAAGTTCACCGCGAGGGCGTGGTCGAACCCCTCCACGGGGAGGTCGGCCAGGGGGGTCGGCGGGGGACCGTCGGCGGCGTTGTTGAAGGCTCCGTCGAGGCGGCCGAAGGCATCGAGCGTCCGGCGGACCAGTGACTCCACCGAGGCCGGGTCGCTGACGTCCACGGGCACCGCCAGCGCCTGTCCCCCGCCGGCGCCGATCTCGTCTGCTATGGACTGAAGAAGCTCGGCGCTCCTGGCAGCCAGAACAACCGAGGCGCCCTCAGCGGCGAACGCCCGGGCAGCGGCCGCGCCGATGCCGCGGCTGGCACCCGTGACGATGATGACCTTGCCCTCCAGGAGCCGACCCCGGGAGTCCCCGATCATCGCAGACCCGTCAGGAACTCGTTTTACATCATGCTCAAACATATTGTTTAAGCTACCCGATTAGAATGCAGAGGGTCAAGTCGAGATGAGTCCCCGTCCCTACCGATTAGGTCAGCGTCAGGCGGCCAACCAGGCCACACGCACCCGGATCGTCGCCGCGGCCCGGGATCTGCTGGCCTCGCCGGAGGGGCTGGGTGACTTCACGATGGAGTCAGTGGCCAGGCAGTCCGGGGTCGCCAGGATGACCGTCTACTACCAGTTCGGCTCGCGCGCGGGCCTGCTGGAGGCGATATTCGACGACCTCGCCGCCGGCGGGGGGATGCAAGAGCTGCAGAAGGCGTTCCAGCAGCCGGACGCGCGAGCTGCGCTGGACGAGTTCATAGCGGTCTTCACGCGGTTTTGGGTTTCGGCGCGTCTGGTCATCCGCCGCCTCCAGATCCTCACTGCCCTCGACCCTGAGCTCGAGAAGGTCTCCCGGGAGGAGTGGCGGCGCCAGGGACTGCAGGTGATCGTCCAGCGCCTATCCGAGCAGCTTGGTCATCCCCCGGACGATTCCCTGGACGAGGCGGTCGACGTGCTGCACGTACTGACCAGCTTCCAGACTTTCGACCGCCTGGCCGACGCCACGCGCAGCCCGGAAGAGGTCACGGCACTGATCCAGCGCCTGGCTCGCGCAGCAATCGGACTGCCCGGCTGACCTCAGCTGCTTTCGGGGTCCGACTCTCGGGCCATTCGGCGCTTTGAATCCTCGGTCAGGCGCCTGCTCTGTTCGAGCAGGTCGACGCCGGGCGTTCTCGGAGCACCGGTGTCGGGCGGGGGAGCCGGCGGTGGCTCCGCCGCGTCAGGGCCGGCCTCGCCTGGAGGCCGCGAGAGCCGAGTCTGCGCCTCCTGGGTGAGCCGTCTGTTGACGGCGAGCAGTTCGGCTATCAGCGCCTCATCAGGGCGCGCCACGGGTTCTGAGGTCTCAAGGCGAATCGGTCCCCCGCCGGCCGTCGCCAGCTCCGGGCGCTCCGGCTCCGCCGCCGGTGGGGGCGGAGCCGGCTCGGTGGAAGGCGGCTGCGGAGGACCGGCTGGCGCAGCTGCCTTCGAAGCGGCTACCTGGCTCGACGGCGACGATCGCGAATCCGCCGAGGCGGGTCGTCGAGAGCGGCCCAGGAGCCAGCCCATCCAGAGCCCGAGGACGATGCCGATCAAGATGCCCACGAGCGCCGAGCCGAGGTGCATCCTGCACAGGATATCGTCTGGTTGCCGAAATCGAAGCGGTGACGGGTTTGGACCGCCCACCGTAAGGCACCTATACTCGCTGCAGCAGGGGGCTGCCAGGGGATGGACCTAGCGGTGGGAGGGATTCGCTGCTTGCGGACGCCGAACGCATTCACGACCAGATCGGTCGTCGCGCTGGCCGCCGCCGGCCTCCTGCTCCTGGCTCAAACCGGTTCGGCCCTCGCCGCCACACCGACCTTCGGCAGCGGCTCCGACAGCGACCTGGCCAAGATGCTCTCGGACGTTGGCTTCAGCGGCGACAAGCTGGTCCTGGCGCTGGAGATCGTGTTCGCGGAAAGCGGCGCCAATCCCAGGGCGAAGAACCCGTCCGGCGCGCGCGGCATCTTCCAGTTCATGCCCAACACGCTGGCCGATGACAACTGTGCGTATGACCCCGTCTGTGCCTCCATGAAGGCGTACGAGATCACAAAAGGCGGTCTCGACTGGCGCAAGTGGGAGACCTTCACGACGGGGGTCTATCAGCGCTACAGCGCCCGGGCGCAGGCAGCCATTCGGGGCGCCAACATCACCTCGACCGCCACCGTCGCTGTCCTGCCCGGCCTCGATCTCCAGAAGATGGCCTACCAGACGACCGCGAACCTGCTCTACGGTGTGGACCAGCTGCTCATCTCTGAGATGGAAAAGCTCTGGAACCCGATGGTGACCGGCACCGACGACCTCACCGGGACCAGCAATTTCGGTGCCCTGCTGGTGGTCGACAACAGCCGCCTGCAGTCCATGTGGAGCATCTCGCTCGGCATCGCCACAGGGTCCCTGCTGGTGCTGATCCTCATGTTGACGGTGGTCATGTGGATGCTCCGGGCAGCGAGTGGGCTTCGTCACGACCTGCCCCGAAACCTCGTCTACTTCTTCGCCACGGTGATCGTGATGGCGACGAGCTTCTTCCTGATAACCCAGGTCATCGACGTCGACAACGCGCTTGTCAGCGCGGTCAGTGGACAGGTCGCGGTCGAGCTGCGCTCGCTGCCCGCCTATCAGCACCTGGCGCTGCCCAATCCCAACGCCATCCAGGCGGCCGACCAGCTCGTCACCGCGATCTCGATCCTGCTCCTCGGTCTGGTGATCGGGCTCGAGCTGCTCTTCCTCTTCGCCCTCTATTTCATGCGGCTGATCCTGATCTGGGTCCTGGTGGTGCTGGCGCCCTTCGCCCTCGCGGTGGGCATCCTGCCGGGGGCCCGCGGCATTGCCATCTACTGGGCTCGCCTGCTAATGGCGGTCATCTTCATGAAGTTCGTGAACGTCCTGATCTTCACGACCTTCGTGCTCATCGCGGCGGCCTCATCCGCCGCGCTCTTCAACGTGATTCTGGTCTTCACGATGCTCTTTCTCATGATCCTGGTACCGCTCACGCTTTTCCGCGCCATGTTCGATCCGGACCTCGCCGCCGGCCTCGTGCACGAGAGCTGGAGCCGCACCACGCGCGCGGTCCCGCTGCGGGCCGTGGGCGGCCGTCTCTGGTCGCAGATCAGGCGCTGACCCTCGCGCCAGGCTAGGCGCACGCCCCGGCCATTCTCAGAGCCTTGAGCTCTGGAGCCCGGACAGCGCCTACCATCGGGGGAATCCATGGAGGCAATCCCGGCGACCCCGGCCTCGCCGACGCTGCGCGAGGCGCTGGCGGAACCCGGCGTCGCGCGCAGCCTGCTCGGCCTCTTCCTGGCTCAGGCCACATCGACCGGCGCGATCACGACCAGCGTGGCGCTCAGCAGCATCCTGGTCACGAGGATCACGGGGTCTGCCGCTTTCTCCGGACTGCCGGCGACCCTCAACATGGTGGCCGCCTCGGGCTCGGCCTTCGTGGCCGGAATGGCCATGGCGCGCTTCGGTCGAAAGGCGGGGCTGTTCGGTGGCTACCTCCTGGGCGCCTGCGGCGCGGCGATCGGCTGCCTTTTCGCGCTGGCCGGCAGCCTGCCGGGCTTCCTCCTCGGCAGCGTGCTGGTGGGAGCGGCCCAGGCGGTGATCCTGCAGGGCCGGTACGCCGCCGCCGACCTGGTGCCGGCGCCGGCCCGGGGCCGGGTGGTGGGAACCATCCTCTTCGGCTCCGTGATCGGCGCGCTGCTGGCCGCCCTGCTCACCCCATGGCTGCAAGGTGTCTCCAACTCGCTGCGGGTGCCGGCCATTGAGCTGGGTTGGGCGCAGTCGGCGGTGCTGCTGGCGGTGGGCGCCACGCTGATCCTCACGCTGTTCAGAAATCCCGGCGCCCGGCAGGGGGCGGTGAGAGCGGGGCGGCTGGACATGGCTACCTTCCTCTCCACCGCCGCGCGCCCGGAGATCCGGCTGGGGATCGTCAACCTGGTTCTCGGCCAGTCGGTGATGGTCATGCTCATGAACCTCTTTCCCATACACGCCATCCACCACGGCCTGGGCCTGAGCACGATCTCGGGGATCATCACGGCGCACGTCGCCGGCATGTTCGCCCTGGCCTGGCTCAGCGGCGGCCTGGTCGACCGCTTCGGCCCCTGGACGATCAGCGCCAGCGGCGGTGCCCTGCTGCTGAGCGGTGCCGTCGCCTCGGCCGCCAGCACCTCGGCGATCGGGCTCGGCGTGGCCCTCTACCTGATCGGGCTGGGCTGGAACCTTTGCTTCGTCGCCGGCTCCGGCCTGCTGGCCAAGAACGTCGACGCCTCGATCAGGACGCGATTCCAGGGCGCAACTGATGTGCTGGTCTGGCTCTGTGCCGGCGGAAGCACGTTGGGGGGCGGCTACCTGGTCGGTCTCTACGACTACCCGGCGGTGGGTGTGCTGGGAGGGCTGGCGGCAACAGGGCTGCTGCTCCTGCTTGCCGTCACCTGGGTCCGCATACGCTCCGCCCAGGGTCGGGACCTGGCCTCCAGTTGATATAATCCCGGGCTTGGCCGTCAGGCCTGAGATCCGAGGTCACTTAGAAAGAGGTAGATGTCACAGGGCGGTCAGGTTCCGAAGTCGAAGCTTTCCAAAGGCAGGCGCGATCGCCGCCGTGGCTCGAACTGGAAGCCGTCAGTGATCATGCTCGTCCGCTGCCCTCGCTGCAGCCAGCCGACCACTCAGCACACCGTCTGCCGCAACTGCGGACACTACCGGGGCCGCGAGGTTCTCAAGACCCAGTAGCGCTGGATTCGGCGGCGGCCTTGAGGGGTCCCGCGGCTAATCCAGGGCAGCGACAGGACGCCCAGCCATGTGTTTGCGATTGCCGGGTCGTTCCCCGAGCGAGCAAAAATCACCCGGCTTGCGTTCTTAAGGGTGTGGGAGCGAGTTAGGTCGTGGCGACTCTCGGAATCGTGCTCGCGGTAATCGTGGCCCTGGGCCTGGTTCTTGGGGCATGTGCCGTGATCGGGCTGATCTACCTGATCAACTTTCGGGTGGGACCCTCGGGCGGCATGTCCAACGCCGCCGCCTCCCTCGACGTCCGGGAGATTCAAGGCGCCCTGGATGGGGCGGTCCGCATGACGAGCGGCCTGCCCTCTGGCGTCCAGGGTCAGGTCGCCGGGATCCGGCGCCAGATCCTCGAGCTGCTGCCCAGCACCGGCGCATTTCCGGTCGGATCTGAGGATCTCTACGTGATCCAGCGCACCGCCACCGATTACCTGCCCACCACCTTGAAGGCCTACCTGGCGTTGCCCCAGGAGGCGAACGCGCAGGTGCTGCAGGACGGCAAGACGCCTCAGCAGATGCTCGGAGAACAGCTGAAGATGCTCGACGACCGGCTCGACGAGATCAGCACCGCGGTCCACCAGCAGGACTCCGCTGCGCTGGTTGCGAACGGCCGCTTTCTGGAGGAGCGGTTCGGGCGAGGGCCTGACGGCCTGGCGCTGCCGCCCGAGAAGTAGGCCGCGACCGCGCCGGTCTTTCCTCTGAGACGGAGACCCCCTCGCCAACCTTCGCGCAAAAGGGGAGGGAAAACAGGGGAGAACGAGCTAAAGTGGCGCGTTCTGCGTTTTCAAGGTGGATGAAGGAGAAGAGATAGGCCGTGGGCAGGATCCTTGGGCTCGTTCTGGCCGGGCTCCTTGCCGTAGGTGTCATCGCCGCGGTGGGCTACTCGGTAATTGGAAGGTTCGCTCCGCAGCCGATTCAGACGGTCAGCGTCCGCGGCGCGATCGGCTCCGAGAAGGAGCCCTTCTTCCGTGACCCCCAGGTCCAGGCGGTCTTCCACAAGCACGGCCTGGACGTTCAGATCGACACCGCGGGCTCTCGTGAGATCGCGACAACCGTAGACCTGAGCCGCTACGACTTCGCCTTCCCGGCCGGCGTGCCGGCGGCCCAGAAGATCAAGGCGGACAAGAAGGCCGCGGCAACCTATTCGCCCTTCTACACGCCGATGGCGGTGGCGACCTTCAAGCCGATAGTGCAGCTGCTGATCGCCAACAAGCTGGCGCGCGACGAGGGCGGCTACTACCAGCTGGACATGCAGCCCTACATGGACCTTGTGGCCAAGAACGCGCGCTGGTCGGACTTCCCCGCCAACACCGCCTACCCCGCCAGCAAGAGCGTCCTGATCACCTCGACGGACGTCCGCAAGTCGAACTCGGCCGCGATGTACCTGGCGATCGCCTCCTATGTGGCCAACGGCAACAACGTTGTCCAGGACCAGGCGACGGCTGCGCAGCTGGTACCCAAGGTGGCGCCGCTCTTCCTGCGCCAGGGCTTCACCGAGGCCTCCTCAGAAGCGCCCTTCGATGACTACCTGTCCATCGGCATCGGCAAGTCGCCGATGGTGATGATCTACGAGGCCCAGTTCCTTGCCCGGGCGACCGCGCACGACCGGGCGATCACGCCCGAGATGGTGCTCATGTACCCCAACCCCGTCGTCCTCTCCAAGCACACGCTGGTTCCGCTCAAGCCCAACGGCGACCGGGTCGGCCGCCTTCTCACGGACGATCCTGAACTCCAGCGGCTTGCGGTCAAGTACGGATTCCGCACCAACGACCAGGCCGCGTTCAGCAGCTACCTGAAGTCTCGGGGAGTGGCGCAACCGCCCCAGCTGGTCAACGTCATCGAGCCCCCGGCCTTCGAGCCGCTCGAGGCGATGATCGCGGGCATCGAACGACTGTATTAAGGAGCTTTCCGGATGAGCGACACAGAATCCACGGCAGGCGGCGAGGCTTCCCAGCAACTGGTCCTGGCCCCCCCGCGCCCGGTCCCCGCGGTCACCCCCGACCAGGCCGCCAGCTCCATCGACGTCCCGCCGGACACGGCCAAGCAGATCGGTGAGTCGGTGCAGGGCTTTGTCGATTCTCTGGCGGGGATGGACGTTCACTCGCAGGACTTCGAGCGCAAGGTGGAATCCATTCACCAGCTCGGAAACCAGGAGATAAGGCGCTCGGCCGAGGTCTCGAACCGGTTTCTGGACCGTCCGGCGGCGTCGCTCGAGAACGGAGTGGGCGGCAGCTCGAATGTATCCGGCTCGCTGGTCGCGCTGCGGCGGCAGGTGGAAGACCTGGACCCCTCCCGGCACGACAACTTCGAGCACAAGCTGCTCGGCATCATTCCCTTTGGCCATGGCCTCCAGGACTACTTCCACAAGTACCAGTCGGCGCAGACGAACCTGGACGCGATCATCAACTCTCTCTATCGGGGCCAGGACGAGCTGCAGAAGGACAACGCCGCCATCGAGCAGGAGAAGGTGAACATCTGGTCCATGAAGGAGCGGCTCGAGCAGTACTCCTACATGGCAGGCAAGCTCGACGACGCGCTCACGGCGAAGATCCGGGAGGTGGAGCTGACCGACCCCGAGAAGGCCCGATCGCTGCAGGACGACGTCCTCTTCTATGTGCGCCAGAAGCGCCAGGACCTGCTCACCCAGCTGGCCGTGAACGTGCAGGGCTACCTGGCTCTCGACCTGGTGCGAAAGAACAACCAGGAGTTGATCAAAGGTGTCGACAGAGCGACTACAACTACCGTCTCGGCGTTGCGCACGGCGATCATCGTCTCTGAAGCGCTCACCAACCAGAAGCTGGTCCTGGACCAGATCACCGCGGTCAACACGACCACGGGCAATCTCATCGAGTCAACGTCGGAGCTGCTCCGCCAGCAGAGTGGTGAGATACAGAGCCAGGCCGCCAGCGCGACGGTGAGCATCGAGAAGCTGCAGGCTGCCTTCAACAACATCTACGCCACCATCGACACGATCGACCAGTTCAAGGTCAGCGCGCTGGACAGCATGCAGCAGACGATCAACGCCCTCTCTGGTGAGGTCGACAAGGCCAAGGTATACGTCGACCGGACGCGCCAGGCCGAGGTCGGCCAGGGACAGGCGGCGGCGCTCACCAACGAGCTGACCTTGCCTGGTGGCGGAAGCCCCGGCACGTCGTGATACCGCGCCGCCTACCAGCGATCCTGGCCGGCCTCCTGGCAGCTCTGCTGGCCGGGCTGGCCTGCAGCACCGGTGCCCCGACCTCGTCGTCGACGACACTTACGGTGCTCGCTGGGTCGGAGCTGAAGGATTTGGAGCCGCTGCTCCCGGACCTGGAAAAGGCGACCGGCTACCACCTCTCGCTGAACTACGTGGGATCGCTCGACGGCGCCGAGCGGATCGTCAACGGCGATCGCTCGCAGCTGGCCTGGTTCTCCAGCGGCAAGTACCTGAACCTGCTCCAGGCCAACCGCAGCCGGGTCGTGGCTCAGGACCCGGTGATGCTCTCGCCAGTGGTCATCGGGGTGAAGCACTCGACGGCCGTGCGCCTGGGCTGGAGCGGCAATCCCGATGTGACCTGGGCGGACATCGGAGCGCGCTCCAAGGCGGGCGACTTCCATTTCGCGATGACCAATCCGACTGCCTCCAACAGCGGCTTCGTGGCCCTGGTGGGCGTGGCCTCGGCGCTCCAGCAGAGCGGCGGCGCGCTCGACCAGGGCAACATCAACGTGGCGGCGCTGAAAGACTTCTTCAGCGGACAGGCGTTGACGGCCGGCAGCTCCGGCTGGCTGGCGGACTCGTATGTTCGGAGCCAGAGCTCACTCGACGGGATCGTCAATTACGAATCTGTCCTGCTTTCCATGAATCAGGGCAACCAGCTCAGAGAGAAGCTGGACCTCGTCTATCCCAAAGAGGGGATCGTCACCGCCGACTACCCGCTGATGCTCCTCGACCGCTCGCAGCGCGCGGGATACGACAAGGTCATCTCATACCTCCGGCGCCCGGACGTGCAGACCAGGATCATGAAGACGACGGGCCGGCGGCCCGCGGTGCCGGGGGTCGCCCTCGACTCCCGCTTTCCCGCCCAGGTCCTGATCGAGCTTCCCTTCCCCTCAAGCCTGGAGATCGTCAACAAGCTCCTCTTCACCTACCTCGACCAGATCCGGCGTCCCGCGCACGCCGTCTTCGTCCTCGACACCAGCGGGTCGATGCAGGGGGACCGCCTCGATTCCCTGAAGCGCGCGCTGGTCGGCCTGACCGGAGCCGACAGCTCGATCACCGGGCAGTTCGCCAGCTTCCGGCAGCGGGAGCAGGTCACCATCCTGCTTTTCAACAGCCGCGTCTACCAGCAGCGAGACTTTGTCGTGAACGACGTGAGCTCCTCGAGCCCGGACCTGGCCGCCATCCGCGATTACGTGGGCTCATTGCAGGCCAGCGGCGGGACCGCCATCTACGACGCGCTGGAGAGCGCCTACCAGGTGGCCGCTCGCGGCCAGCAACAGGAGCCGGATCGCTATTTCTCGATAGTGCTAATGACCGACGGGCAAAACACCGCCGGCCACGACGCCAATCACTTCCTCTCCTACTACGGCCGGCAGACCGCCACTGCGCGGGCCGTGAAGACCTTTCCGATCCTCTTCGGCGAGGGCGCGCCCAAAGAGCTCAACCAGGTCGCGGACACGACAGGGGGCCGGGTGTTCGACGGACGCTCCGCGTCGCTGAACTCGGTCTTCAAGGAGATTCGTGGCTACCAGTAGCCCGGGCGATCCCTCCTCGCCGCTCAAGCCCAGTCGAAGAGTCCTCGACTACCTTGGCAGCGGGAAGAACATCGTCGCCTCGGCTCTCGCTTTGGGCGGACTCGGCCTCCACTTCGCCGGCCTGCTGGGAGGGGTCTGGCCGGCCGTGGTCGTCGCGCTCTACGTGATCGGAGCCCTGGTGGTGCCGTCGCGGCGTCCCGTCGGCGTGACCGCCAACCTGGACGTCGGCGAGATCCGAAAGGCCCTGGACGGAGCGGTGCGGATGAGCCGATCGCGGATGCCGCCCGACATCCAGGCCAAGATCGCCGAGATCAGGCAGGAGGTCCTCGACCTTCTCCCAAGCCTGAGCGCGTTTCCCGCCGGCTCGCAGGACCTCTACGTCATCCAGCGCACCGCCACCGACTATCTGCCCTCCACGCTGCGGGCCTATCTGGCGCTTCCGGAGAGCTACGCGACCACGCGGGTCCTGCAGGGCGGCAAGACGCCTCAACAGCTGCTGCGCGAGCAGCTCCAGCTGCTGGACGAGAAGCTGGACGAGATCACCGACGCGGTCCACCAGCACGACACCGACCGCCTCCTGGCCAATGGCCGCTTCCTGGAGGAGCGGTTCGGAAAGGACTCTGGCGGCCTCTCCCTGCCACCTCAACAATAAAGAGGAAGTGAGTCTCCCTCCCCTTGCGGGGGAGGGCTGGGAGGGGGTCCTTTCGAAGCAGCCAAGATACAGTCAGCCGGTGTCGGAGAGTATCCGGGCTAAGACATGACCGCCTGCCCGTGTGAGCTCGGCACAGTCGTTCGATTCAGGTCTGCTTGTTATCGGTTACCTGATTTTGAGCGCGCACTATCAGCGCTTCCAGGCTCTGATCCTGGTATCCCTCGCCGGTCGGTTCGCCGATGCTGAGGTCAAGCTCGGTGTGCACGGCACCGACCTGCAGACCAAACAGGTCGAGAGCAGTGCAGAACACAGGCTTTTCCGTCTGGAGAATGTGGTAAACGTCGTCATACTCGTCCGCCGTCATGTAGATCGTAATCGCGCTTGGCGCGAATTGCAGCCAGTCAGTGGGACGCACTTCGGGAAACCCGATGAACACAGTCGTGCCCGACTCCAACTTCATGGTGATGAGTCGGGTGTAGCTTAGATAGTTGGTCTGAATGACCCGAGCGCTGTAGCTGGTTATTCGTTCCGCGATGGCCATGTCTTACCCCCTGACTTTGAATCCTCGGTCTCGGCTGCGGAGTCCTCACCCCACCACCTGGCAGCCAGTATGCGCTAGGCCAAGAGGAGATTTGCCTCCCCCTGGCGGGCCCTGGCGGGGGAGGGAATCTGTTTAAGGGGTGATGTGTCCGATCAGGCTCTGGCCGCTCTGGTTGTCCGTTTCGCCGAACCAGACGGTTCCGTCAGGGGCAGCGCCCAGGCCGTCGATCTCTTTGTAAACCGAAAACGTAAAGCGCGTCATGGCGCCGGTTTTCATGGCCGTGGAGAAGATGGAGCCGGCGGAACTGGTCATGTCGTAGTCGGCGAACCAGATGGTCCCGTCCGGGCCGGCTGCGATCGCGCCGACGCTGGCTCCATTCTGGCCGTCGATTGTGAAGGCCTCGCTGCCGGGCCCAGTCGGCCAGATTCCTCAGCAGGTCGCGCCCGGCGCCCTGCATGCGGATCTCCGGCGACACCCACATCGAGATCACCCGCGGCGTGCCGTCCGCCTCCCTGTAGGCCCCGGCGCAGCCGGCCAGGTGTTCCTCGCCTGTGTCCACCACGAACATCACCCGAGCCCCGGCGGCCGCCAGGTCACGGGCTCTTTGCCGACAGGACGAGAGCGGCCGCCCCAGCTCGTCCTCGTACCTCGTGCCAAAGGCGTTGGGCGAGTCCCGGAGCGCGCGCAGCCGCAGGTCGCGCCAGCGCTCGAACTCCGCCGAGCGCAGCTGACGAACCCTGAAGCTCAAGCCTTTGCCGCCAGCTCCTCGGTCAGCTGTCCGGCCAGCCGTTCGGTGCTCGCGAAGCCCTGGTTGAGTGCCACCACTCGCCCTGCGCCGTCGAGTACGGCGGTCGATGGCACAGTCAGGATGCCGAACCTTCGCGTCACCTCCGGCTGGGCCGCGGCGTCGACCTCCACGATGCGGACGGTTCCGCCTGCCCGCGCCTCCAGCCTGGTCAGCGCCGGCTTCTGAGCAGTGTGGCAGGCGGCGCACGAGGGAGTCGAGAAGGCGATCACGAGCGGCCGTCCGTCCGGCCCCTCCTTGATCGCGTCCCAGAACGTGTCAGGAGGCGCGGACTGAGCAGTGTGAAGCCGCGCCCGGGCTCGGGCTCTGGCCAAGATGCCAAGCGACGCCAGCAGCACCCCGATCGCGGCCAGGATCAGCAGCCGTTCCAGCAATCTAGTGTCCTGCTTCGGAAGTTCGTCGAGCAGATTCTGGCAGGCAGCCGCAGGCTGCTGGTCCGGGCGCCGAGGCGAAGGAAGGG
>CATPBP010000030.1 GCA_955652675.1 Candidatus Dormiibacterota bacterium | reverse complement strand
GCACGAAGCAGCCGGCGGCCGCCCACCTCGAGCCCCTCGATGCGCGACGAGGCAACGCATTCCGCTCGCAGCAGCAGCCGGGCCACCGACTCCGAGTTGACGAGCGAAAGCGCCTGGGCGTTGAAGCGGGTGATGGCCGCCTCAGCGTCCGCGACGTCCGCCGCGACCTCGCCGTCCAGCCGGAAGGAACGTCCGCTCAGACGGTCTGGAAGATAGGCTTCGTACTCACACCCGAGCCGGTCGCGCCGGGCGAGTCCGGCGAGCATGTCGCCCCGCCAGCGCCGCCGGATAACCTTGGCCATGCTGCCTCCATATTCAAGCTTACTGGATAATCTTGATTATAACCCCTTGATCCTCAAGGTTGCCGGCAGTCCTTGCGGCGCCGTCCAGCCGGGTCGTGGGAGCCGATTTGGGTCACGGCAGCAGCTGCGATGACCCGTCAGCGGCGGACCTCCGAAGCCGCCACCTGGGCGGTGTGCGGAGACCATGATTGTCGGATGGGACCACAGCCGTTCACCGTTCACGTGCCGGATCAGGTGCTCATCGACCTGCGCGAGCGGCTGGCTCGCACGCGCTGGCCGGACCAGGCCCCGGACCTACCGGCCTGGGTTTCCGGAACCGACCTCGGCTACCTGCAGGAGCTGACCGGCTACTGGCGCGACCGTTTCGACTGGCGGGCGCAGGAACGCCTGCTGAACCAGTTCTCTCATTTCACGGTCCCGGTCGCCGACATCGACCTTCACTTCATCCACGAACCTGGAGTCGGGCCCCACCCTCTACCGCTGCTCCTCTCTCATGGCTGGCCGGGCTCCGTGTGGGAGTTCCACGAGCTGATCCCGAGGCTGACGGATCCTGCTCACTTCGGTGGCGACCCGGCAGACGCCTTCACCGTCGTCGCTCCCTCACTGCCTGGGTACGGGTTCTCCTTTCGACCCGGTCAGCCTCGGTTCGGCGCCGACGCCATAGCTGATGTGTTCGCGACGCTCATGGCGCAGGTGCTCGGGTACGAGCGCTTCGCGGCGGCTGGCGGGGACTGGGGAGCCTACATCACCGCGCGGCTCGCCTTCGCCCACGCGCAGCTGCTGCGGGGAATACACCTGACGCTGCTTCCCACCCGGCGTGAGCCGTCCCCAACGCCTGCCCACTCGCCCGAAGACGAGGACTACCAGCGGCAGCTCCAGCACTGGGTGCGGGAGGAGACCGGCTACTCAACACTGCAGGCCACCAAACCGCAGACGCTGGCCTTCGGACTGAACGACTCGCCCGCCGGCCTGGCGGCCTGGATAGTCGAGAAGTTCCGGACCTGGAGCGACTGCGGCGGCAACCTGGAGTCCCGCTTCAGTAAAGACGAGCTGCTGGCCAACATCACCATCTACTGGGCCACCGGAGCCATCGGCTCCTCCTTCTGGCCCTACTACGCGCGGCAGCACGGCGGCTGGTCCCTATCCGACCTTGTTCGGGAGGGGGGACGCATCGAGGTGCCGACTTCCTACGCCGTCTTCCCCGCCGAGATCATTCGACCTCCCCGCTGGATCGTCGAGCAGGCTTTCAACCTGAACCGCTTCACCCGGATGCCGGCGGGCGGTCACTTCGCCGCGCTGGAGGAGCCGGACCTGCTCGCCGAGGACCTTCGGGAAAGCTTTCGCCCTCTGCGCTGACCACGTCCGGGTCAGCCGGCACGGGGTCTACGACGCGAGCCGAGACGTGGGTGGCGATCGGGCGGTCGAGGACGAAGCGTGGTGCCGGGAGTCCCAGCAGCGGAGCGATATGGGACTCCCGGGCTTCCGACCGCGAGCGGATCCTCAACCCCCGCCAACAACATCTCTGGCGATTCTCCGCTCCTGTGCTCACCATGCCACCGGCCAGCCCGGGCGCACCACGTGTCCTTCATCCGAAAAGGCGCCGTGATACCTCGTGTGCGCCAGGCGCGAACGCTCAGGCCGCGGCGAGGCGCTCCATCTCGTCGGCGCTCAGCTTGATCGCGGTTGCCCGCACGTTGTCCTCCAGATGAGCGACAGAGGAGGTGCCCGGGATCGGAAGCATCACTGGTGATCGAGCCAGCAACCAGGCCAGAGCGATCTGTCCCGGGGTCACGCCGTGGCTGGCGGCGGCCGCAGCCAGCGGGCCTCCCGGCCTGGCCAGCTCTCCGACCGCGAGCGGTGCCCAGGGCAGGAAGGCGATGCCCAGGTCCTCACAGCGCGAGAGCACGCCTTCGGACGATCGATCCTGGAGGTTGTACCGGTTTTGCACGGAGGCGATCTCGGTGATCCGCCGGGCCTGCTCCAGCTGCTGCTCATCGACGTTGGAGAGTCCGATATGCCGGATCTTTCCCTCCCGCTGGAACCCGATCAGGGCGCCCACCGACTCAGCGAACGGCACCTTGGGGTCCGGACGGTGGAGTTGGTAGAGGTCGATCTGTTCCAGGCCGAGGCGTCGAAGGCTGCCCTCCAGGGCGGAGCGCAGGTGTTCGGGCCGTCCGTCCGGCCGCCAGCGACCTGGTCCGTCGCGGAGCAGCCCTCCCTTTGTCGCGATCACCAGGCCCTCCGGGTAGGGCCGGAGCGCTTCCGCGATCAGGCGCTCGCTGACGGCGGGGCCGTAGGAATCCGCAGTGTCGACGAAGTTGTTGTCCAGCTCGACGGCCCTGCGCAACACCCTTATGGCCTCATCGTGATCCTCGGGGTCGCCCCAGATACCTGGACCGGTCAGCCGCATGGCGCCGAAGCCCAGGCGGTTCACGTTCAGATCGCCGCCGATCGTGATGGTCCCGGCGGCGGTCGCGGAGATGTCGCTGCTCATCTATTCGAGCCTACGCGGACGGCTGCGTTGCGGCATCGGGCCGGCCGCATGTCGAGGGCCCCATTCGCCAGGTCCGTCCATTGCAACAGGGACCTGGGATCAGTGGTCCGCAGCGTTCGCCCTCCACACAGCGTCACGAAAGCGCGGGCGTGATCAGTGCTGAGCGTCTACCGTGGAGCTCGATGCCTGGGAGCCAGACAGCGCCGCCGGCCGGCGCCGAGCGCGCGACCGGTGCGGCAGTCGAGGATCTGGTTCTGGATTTCGCACTTGGGCGGCCCTGAAGAGACCCGCGTAGAGACGGCGAGGCGCGTCGGCTGGAGTGTCGGCGTCGCAGCCGGCGTTGCCGTTCTCCTCCTGCTGCTCTTAGCCCTCGTCGAAGGCGACATCCCGGAAGCCGTCGGCGACCTCACGTCCGCCGTCCGCCACCGGGTGGCCGGCCTGGGACCGGCGGCGAGCTTCATCGTCCTCTACCTCGAAGAGTCCGGCGTGCCCCTCCCGGTGCCGGGCGACATCTTCGTCCTCTACCTGGGCCAGGCGGGGGCGGGACAACCGTCCCGGCTGGTCCTCTACTGGCTCGGAGTGATCGTCGCGGTCGTACTGGGCTCCACCAACCTCTACTTTCTCTCACGCCGGCTGGGCCCCAGAATCCTCGAAGGGCGGCTCGGGCGCCTCATCCACGTCACTCCCGAGCGCCTGGCCAAGGCAGAGGAGTGGTTCGGCCGCTACGGCGCCCTGACCGTCATATTCGGGCGCCATGTGCCCGGTCTTCGCATCCCGATCACCGTGGCCGCCGGCGTGTTTCAGTTCCCCTACCACGTCTTTGTTCCCAGCGTGGCCGTCTCGACGGCGATCTGGGCGGGCGTCTGGATCGTCCTGGGAGCACGATTTGGCGGCCGCGTCGCCAGGTATCTCGACCTCCACAGACCCACCTACCTGGTCATCCCCATACTGCTTCTGGTCTTGCTGGCGATTTTCATACTCCGGCGCCGTCGCGCGGGGGCTCGGGCCGCCACCGATCCGGAGCATGCTGGCCGCTGATGGCCAGACCTGATCCCCACGCCAGTGCGACGGTGCTAACGGCCGGCGAGCCGCTGGCGGGCGC
Organism: Candidatus Dormiibacterota bacterium; assembly: GCA_955652675.1. Taxonomy (GTDB): domain Bacteria; phylum Chloroflexota; class Dormibacteria; order Dormibacterales; family Dormibacteraceae; genus Nephthysia. The sequence continues at coordinate 42,511 of CATPBP010000030.1, read as the reverse complement.
TCGCGCTGCCATGGTCATGGTCCACGGCCGGGGAGCCACCGCGGAAAGCATTCTCGAGCTCCGCCATGAGCTGCCGGGGGATGGCTTCGCGTTCCTGGCGCCCCAGGCGGAGGGCCAGACCTGGTACCCGTACAGCTTCCTCGCGTCGATCGAGGACAACGAGCCGTGGCTCAGCTCGGCGCTGGCGGTGCTCGGCCGGCTTCTCCGGCGAGCCGAGGACGCGGGGCTCTCCGGCGAGCGCGTGATGTTGCTTGGCTTCTCTCAGGGTGGCTGTCTGACGCTTGAGTACGCGGCGAGGCACGCCGCACGCCATGGTGGCGTGGCGGGCCTCAGCGGCGGACTCATCGGCCCCCCAGGAACGCCTCGGGAGTACGGCGGATCTTTCGAGTCCACTCCGGTCTTCCTGGGCTGCAGCGACATCGACCCCCACATCCCGTTGTGGCGAGTCGAAGAGACGGATGAGGTCTTGACCCGCATGGGGGCGGCTGTCACCAGGCGGATCTACCCGGGCATGGGGCACACGGTCAATCGGGACGAGCTTGACCACGTCGGTCGAATGATGCGGACAGTGACTGCGGGGGCCCGCTAGGTCCTTTGGGGTTCCCGACGCGGGAGCGCGCCCTCCGCAACCGTTCGGAGGGACGGGCGGACGTTCACATCCACACTCGATATTCGGACGGGCGGGCCAGCGTTCGCGAGGTGCTCGATCGAGCCTTCACAGACCCGCGGTTGGATGTGATCGCCATCACGGACCACAACACGATCGAGGGTGCCCTGGAGGCGGCGCGGCTGGCGCCGGAGTACCCGCTCGAGGTCGTCGTCGGTGAGGAGATCACGTCGCTGGAGGGGCACATCCTTGGTCTCTTCCTCAAAGAGGCCGTTCGCCCCGGGTTGAGTGCCGGCGAGACGATCGCCGCCGTCCACGCCCAGGGCGGCCTGGCCATCGCGGCCCATCCTTTTGCGCCGCGGCATGACCACGTGCGTGGGGTTGGGCGCGTCCCCATGGGACTGGGCAGGGCTCTGCGCCAAGTGCCGTTCGACGGCGTCGAGGTCGTCAACTCATTCCCCCTGTTCGCTCCGGCCAACTGGCTGGCCCGCCGGGCGCAACGCGCTTCCGGCGTGGCGGCGACCGGCGGCTCGGACGCTCACGTGGTCGAAGCAGTAGGAAAGGGGTACACATGCTTCCCAGGCCGAACGGCCGCCGACCTGGCCCTGGCGATCCGTCAGAGGCGGACGGCTGCGGGCGGATCGTTCTACGGACCCCGCCTGGTGCTCGCCTATGCGATGTTCGTTGCAGACGTGTACAGAGGTCGAACCGCGGGCTGAGGCGTCCGGCCGGGCGGCGGGCATCCCGGCTCACTCTCTGTCCGTTGATCTTCCCCAAACGAGATCCATAGGAGTATGGTGCTCGGCAAGTGCCGGGGGGTAGTGGTAGAGGCACGATAGCCAGCGCGTTCGCCGCAGTCCGTCGACCCAGCGCTGGGGCCCAGAAGATCGGATGCAAGACGTGAGCCGATCGGGGCGATCGCCGCACGCCGGCCAACCTTACGAACCCTCCAGCTCTCCACCACCCAACCGGTCGAGTTGCTCCAGCCGGGAAGTGGAGCCACCGGACCCGGAGATGAAGGTGAGGTTGCCGCAATGAAAAGGTTCCTGGCGAAACTGGCCATCTCACTGGTGGCCGCTGCTCTGGTGGTTCCGTCAGCGGCTGTCCAGCCGGCATTGGCCGCGCCGGACTCGTCGCAGCAACTTGCTCAACTGAACCGCCAGCTCAGCGACGCCCAGGCCAAGCTGGAGCAGCTCAACAACAGCGTGGAGTCGGCTCAGTCCGACGTGGACGCCCTGAACCACAGGCTGGGAGAGGACCAGCAGCGCGAGTCCGAGCTGCGTAAGCAGCTATCCGTCCTGGCGCGCCTGGAGTACGAGCAACCCGCTCTCACATTGAGCACGATCCTGGACGCCGTCACCCTCGACCAGTTGCTCTCGAACATCGCTCAGGCCCGGCTGGTGGCCGAAAAACAGCGACGATTGAAGGGCCAGGCGGAGCAGCTTCGGCGTCAGGACCAGCGGGCCGCCGAGAAGCGTGCTGCTGATGTGGCCAAGATAAAGGCGGCCAGGGACGATGCTGCGCTGGTGGCCACCAGCACCCTGGACTTGCGCAACACGACCAGCGATGAGATCACCAAGGCCCGGGCGGAGGCCATAGCGACCCAAGCCAGGGCGACGCAGGCGAGGCCGGTTCAAACTCCCGCCCCTCCGCGCCCAGCGCCGCCTCCGCCTCCTCCTCCCCCGCCGTCCAGCGGGCCCCCGCCGCCGGGTGCAATCGTCGAGGCGCCGGGGCCGAATCACTTCGCGTACGGCTATTGCACCTGGTACGTCGCCAACAAGCGCAACGTGCCCTGGTTCGGCAACGCGATCGAGTGGTGGGCGAACGCCCGGCCTTACGGCTACCGCGAGGGCCAGACGCCGGTCGTGGGCGCCATCATGGTCACCCGGGAGAGCGGCTACGGGCACGTCGCCTACGTCGAGGCGGTCAACGGCGACGGCTCCTGGACGGTCTCGGAGATGAACTACAAGGGCTGGAACATCGTCAGCCGGCGCACCATCCGTGCTGGCCAGGTGCCGCTGTCCGGCTTCATCTACGGCAAGGGGTAGCCACCGGGGTCACTGCCCGGCCCACTGAAACTGGCTCAGCGCAGCGTCGAACTGCGAGCTCTCCGGGATCCCGTTGGGAGCGGCCGGCATCCAGGGATCCAGACCGACGGCTGTCACGGAGGCTCGGCCCTTGGTGGCCACCAGGACCGCGATGCGAGCCTTCACAGCCCGCCCCCCTTCTGGGAGGAACGTGGCGCTGAACACCACCCCAGCGCCGCTCTGGAATCCGAGGTGGGCGCCCCGGATGGAGCCCACAGGCGTCACTGACTGGAACTGGGAGTCGGGGAGGCTGGCTACCGCCTCCTGGACCAGCTGCTGATCCGACTTGCCCGCGTCCTGGCCGGAAACCTCGAACTGGCCGTTGCTGGTCTGGAAGACCACGTTCTTGGCGTCCTGCTGCACCACCTTCCAGGGGTCTGTGTAGAAGACGTCGAAGCCATAGGCGGAGCTGTGGTACCGGGCCGGCTGAGGGACCGGCACCCCGGCCATGGGGCCGCAGCGCTGTGTGCAGGGCGTGGCAGCCGGCGGCGTCAGCAGGGCGCCCAGCACGGTCCAGGCGATCGCGCCCAGGACGAGAACGGCCAGGAGCACGGCGACCAGGCGACCACCTCCAAGCCGCGACCGCGGGACCTGGTGGGGACCGGCGGGCCGGTACCACTCCTGCGCTCCCGACGCCATCAGCCGGTCTCTCCCGGACGCGCCGGGGTGGCGCCGCCAAGCCGGTGCTGCCTGGGTGCCGCCGACCGATTCACGCCACAGGCCGGGCAGAAGCCCATCGTCGGCACCAGGCGGTGGCACTCCGGGCAGGTGGAGGTCGGCCCGATCTCCAGCTCGCGGCCCTCTTCCAGAAGGGCGTTGTGGACCGCCAGGCGCAGGTAGAGGAAGAGGAGAAAGATCGCGACGATGGTCCCCAGCACGTTCAGCAGCAGCCGGGGCGTGATGCCCAGCGCAGCCACGGTGATTCGAGCTGCCACCGCTACGGCCACCATCGCCGGTGCGCTCCAGAACCAGCGCTCGTCCAGCCGCTTCGAACTGCCGTGGCGCCGCCGCCAGATGGCGGCGCTGAGCAGCGACGCTCCGGCCATGGTGACGAGCGCCATGAGAACCCCCTCGCGCAGCAGCAGCAGCATCCACTGCGCGGGCACGCCCTCGCTGACCACCGGGCCGGCCAGAAGGGGCCAGACCGCCACCGCGCTGACGCCGAGGTTGAACGCCAGGCCCGAGCTCGCTCCCAGCGCGACTGCGTCCAGCACCTCCTCAAAGGCGCTCCTCCCAAGCAGCAGAGCGGGCCCCACCATCGTGGCAGCGAGCGCCAGCAGCGGCCAAAGCAGGATCTCCAGGACAAGCAGCAGCGAGCGGTCCCCCTGCAGCGCGAGGCCGGTGATGACTCCTCCCAGCAAGACATCCATCAGCACGCCGAGCGCCAGGGGGAGCACGAAGACCAGCGCCAGCACGCTCCAGGGATGGTTTCCATAGACGCGCGCCTCATAGAGATAGAGGAGATAGAGAACCGGCAGCAGTAGCACCGCCACGGCCGCGGCGGAGGCGAACAGGTTGAGCGCGACGAGCACGAAGACCACCAGGACGCCGGTCAGCGCGCACCACGCGAACATCGCATTGCCCCGCCTGGCCAGGTGCGGAAACAGCGTCGTGGCGAGCCCCACGTGGTACACGCTCTCGGCCGGAGCGGCCGCATAGGCGTGCCGCCGGCCTTTCGCCACCCCGGCTACCAGCGATGCCCCGCAGTGGCCACAGTAGGCGCCGTCCGGCACCTCGTGGCCACAGTTGGCGCACCTGACCAGGGAGGGATGCTCCGCCCCTTCACTCACCCCTGGGAACCTGTTCGGCGCTGGTAAGTCTCGAAGGCGCTGTCTAGCGGACTGGCCTGCAAGGTACCCAGACCGGTGCAGTAGTTCCAGCCGGCGGTAGCCGTGTAAGCAAGGTTGTTCCCCTCCGTCACCTGATGGAAGGGGCTCGCCTGCAGCTGGCTCTGGTTCTGGCCCATCCAGTAGAGCGCTGGATTGACGAAGCCGACCGGCTTCAGACCCTTTTTCTTCAAGTCCTGGTTGATCAGCGCGGTCACCGCCGCCCAGAGCGGAGCCGCGGCCGAGGTGCCCCCGATCTGGACGTCCCGCCCCCCCAGGATGATGTGATATCCGGTGTTCTGGTCCGCGACTCCCGCCACGTCGGGAACCTGGCGGTTGCCGTTGGAGAACTGATTGTCCACGCCGGGTCCCTTCTGGTAGGCGGGGCGTGGGAAGTGCATGCTGAGCCCACCGCCGGTGCCCGCCTGGGAGATCGGGTTGCCCCAGGCCGCCTCTTTCTGATAGGTGCCCTGCGGGGTCTGGAACATTGTCGTGCCGCCAACCGAGGTGACGGTCGGAAGTGCCGAGGGGAAGTCGACGCTGGGTGCGGCGTTCTGACCGCAGTCGTAAGCACCCCGGTCCCCGGCGGCCACGAAGTGGGACATGCCCTGCGCCACCGCGCGTTCGTTGGAGGCGGCGCCCTGCTGCAGCAGCGCACTGCTGAGCCCGGCTTCGCAGGCGCCGATCGAGTCGCTGATGATGGCGCCGGGATTCTGGGAGACCAGCGCGTCGAAGGCAACCGCCGTCTGATCAGCCTGGGGGGATCCGATATAGGGAACGAGCTTCGCTCCGGGAGCGATGGCGTGCGCCACCTCTAGATCCAGGGTGACCTCGCTGCCCGGCTTCCCCTGCCCCTGTGGTCTGCCCCAGTTGGTCGCGTCCCGCTTCACGGTGACGTCGAAGGGCGGCAGGTTGAACTTCCGTGCGAAAGCGGCCAGGTCGGCGGTGATGGGCAGGTCATCTATCTCCGGCAGGACGATGGTCTCGCCAGAGCCGTCCAGCCCCCTGGAGGTCAGGGTGTCGATGCCGTAGACCACCCGGACGTCGGTGGGCGTCAGGCCGCCTGGCCTGATGGCGTGCGACCTGTAACGCGTGAAGTCGTCGAGGCCCGAGACTCCTGTCACCAATCCAGCCAGGGCCTCCGGCACCCTGGGCTCCCCATCGGGGGCATAGAAGCTCGTGCCGTCCGGGAGCAGGTAGTCACGAAGGTGTACGCCGAGGTAGCGCTCGATCGCCCCCACCGACCCCCTCGCCGTGGCCAGCTGGGACCCGGCCTGCCAGCGCCCTGGCAGCCCGGAGCTCTCCAGGTCACGAAGCGCGGCCTGTACAAGAAGCGGATCTGGTCCGAAGCGCGCAGCGAAGCCGGCTGCGCTCACGGTCTGATTGGTTTCGAGGAGCCGGCTCAGGCCCTGGACGTCGCGGCCACGGAGCGTCAAGGTGATGCGGATGTCGCGTCGAGGATCGGTCAGGCCCACAAGCCGTGCGGTCCGGACCGCTTCGGCGAGAGTACCCGGAGGTGAGGACTGAGCCACTTCCGGCGGGGTTTGCGTCCTGCCGGTCTCAGCGCATCCTGCAACGAGAGTGACGAGGAGAAGGCAACAGACAGACGCCGCCCGGTGCATCAATGGGCGGCCCTCCACTCGGTCACTTCTCGAAAGTCTAGCCTTGGACGGCGACCCCCTCCCCGACCCTCCACCCAAGGCGAGGAGAGGGATACGATCGGTATTTGGCGAGCCTTCAGTTCGAGGTCGAACACGAGACCGCGGGCCCAGCGCTGGCGCTGGCGCCGCTGATCAGGCGCTACATCGGGTATCGGTATACAGGGCTGTGTCCGGGGACCCACCTCGGCCTGCCCTCGCCGGATCTCACGGTGGTCCTGAGCCTCGGTCCGCAGACTCGGCTCGCCTCGATGCCTGATCCCCGGCAGCGGCCACGAGCGTTCGACGCGCTGGTGGGTGGCCTGCACACCAGTCCCGCGGTTCTCGCCTTCGACGGTGAGATGTTCGGGATCGAGCTCGACATGACGCCGCGGGGCGCCCGCTCGCTCCTCGGCCTGCCGGCGGGCGAGCTGGGGAGCACCGTGGTCAGCCTGGAGGAGATCGTCGGACGGCCCGTCCGATCGATGCTGGAGGCCCTCGTCGAGGCGGGGACCTGGCCAGAGCGCTTCTCCCTGCTGGATCGCTTCCTCTCCCATCGCCTCGACCGCTTACAGCCGGCACGCCCGGAGCTGGAGGCCGCTTGGCGTCTGCTGGTAGGAAGCGGTGGAACGCGCCGCGTGTCCTGGATCGCGCGGGAGGTCGGCTGGGGGCGGCGCCATCTCCACGAGAGCTTCATCGCCGAGTTCGGCTTGAGCCCCAAGGAGCTGGCGCGGGTCACCCGCTTCCACTGGTCCAAAGAGATGCTGCGGCGGGATCCGGGCAGCAGCCTCGCCGGCGTGGCGGCAGCCTGTGGCTACTACGACCAGTCTCACCTGACTCGCGATTGGAACCGCCTGGCGGGCGGCACTCCTTCCCGCTGGTTGAGGACCGACGAGCTCTCATTTGTCCAAGACGAGACCGACACCGCCGTTCCAGGCTTAACCGCATGAACAAAACCACCGAACGTACGACGACCATCTGGCCAGCGCTCCGCTACCGGGACGCGCCTGCAGCCATCCGCTTCCTGGTGGAGGCCTTCGGTTTCGAAGAGGTTGTCAGCTACCCGGGAAACGACGAGTCGACGATCTCCCACGCCGAGCTCCGCTGGCCCGCAGGTGGCGGCGTGATGCTGGGAAGCGGCCGCGAAGACTCGGTCATCGCCGACCTTCCTCCCGGCACCGGCTCCATCTACGTCGTCACGCAGGACCCGGATGCCCTCTACGAGCGGGCGCGGAATGCGGGGGCGCGGGTCGTACGCGAGCTGCACGACGAGGACTACGGCTCTCGCGAGTTCACAGCGCGGGATCCGGAGGGCGTCTACTGGAGCTTCGGGACCTACGCCGGGGCGTGAGCTCCCGACCGGCAGGTCGACCGCCGGAAGAGCCGCCCACTTGGTAGCCCGACTCCAACGGAGCGCCGAGTGGAGATTTTTGGGGACGCTGCCCAAGGCGTCCCCTCGTCTGGCGGCCGGCTGGTGGGCAATGATCGCCATCCGGGGCGGGCTGCCGGCCGCCTTTACCGTGGCCATGGGCGGCCTGGTCGGCGCCGTACAGCAGGGCCGCCCGCTGGCGGTTGCACTGGCGCTGACCGGCGCCGTCTTCATCGCCATGAACGCCCTGGTCCCGTTGCATGAGGCGCTCTCCTACAACCTCGGTGCCAGGGCGGGCGGCTGGCTGCACGACCGGCTGGTACGTGCCTGCACCGGACCGCCGGGGCTGGCCCATCTGGAAGATCCGCGCCTGGCCGACGACCTGGCCGAGGCGCGGACCTTCGACCTCGGCGTCGCCGGGCCACCGCTCTCGGCCGCCATGCCGCCGATCGGAACCGGCTTCGCGGAGATCCTGGCTGGTCTGGCCCAGGCGGCGCTCCTGTCCTGGTACGCCTGGTGGGCACCCCTACTGATCGCCGGCGCGTGGGTCTCCACCCACTTCCTGCTGCGCGACAGCTCGGTCTGGAAGGTCTTCGGCTCGGAGCCCGTGGTCTCGGAGCAACGCCACGCGCACTACGCCTTTCGACTCGCGGTGGACGCGCCCGCAGCCAAGGAGATACGCCTCTTCGGACTGGCCGGCTGGACGGTGGGCCGGGTAGCCGAGCTGCGGCGGCGAGTGGCCGACGTGATCCTGCGCGAACAGCGGCTTCGGCGGGGGCCGCTCCTGCTGGGAGTCGCGGTGCTCCTGGGTGCGAACGGCCTCCTCTTCTGGTCTCTGGCCCGCGACGCGTCGGCGGGAACCGTCACCCTCGCCTCCCTCGTCATCTTTGCCCAGGCGGCGATTGGCGCCAGCAGCCTTGCTTATAGCGACTTCGACTGGTGGTTCCGCGGCAGCGCGCAACCCATCCCGGCGGTACTCGACCTCGCCGACGCCATGGGCTCGGCCGGGGCTCTCGCGCCCGGGCGCCGCCCGGCAACCGGGCTTCCGAGCCGCGAGATCCGTTTCTCCAACGTCCGCTTCGGCTATGGCGAGAGCGCCAGGCCAGTCCTCGACGGTTTCGACCTGGTGATCCCGGCCGGCTCCTCACTCGCGATCGTAGGTCCCAACGGCGCCGGCAAGACGACGCTTGCCAAGCTCCTCTGCCGGCTCTACGACCCAGTGGAGGGATCGCTGCTGGTCGACGGCATCGACCTGCGCGACCTGGAAGTGGAGGCCTGGCGCTCCCGGATCGCCGCCGTCTTCCAGGACTTCATCCGGTACGAGCTGCCGCTCCGCGACAACGTCGCCCCCAGGGGAGCTCCGGAAGCAGTCGTGAGACATGCCCTGGAGACCGCGCACGCGTCCGGCCTCGCTGACCTGGACGCCATCCTGTCGCGGGCGTACGAGGGCGGCACCGACCTGTCGGGAGGGCAGTGGCAGCGCCTGGCCCTGGCCCGGGCTCTGTGCGCGGTTGAGCTGGGCGCCGGTCTGGTCATCCTCGACGAGCCCACAGCTCAGCTGGACGTGCGCGGGGAAGCGGCGATCTTCGACCGGATCCTGGAGGCGACGCGAGGCTGCACCACGATCCTGATCTCACACCGGTTCTCGACCGTGCGCCGCGCCGACCGCATCTGTGTGCTGGAGGGCGGCCGGGTGGTCGAGCTCGGATCGCACGAGGAGCTGCTGGCACGCGGCGGCCGCTACCGAACAATGTTCGACCTGCAGGCGTCGCGGTTCGGCTCCACCTCCGGCGACCCGGAGGAGATCGACGTCGAGGCTCTGGATGTCGAAAGAGCCTGACCTGCCCGGCCTGCTGCCGGCCCTGGCCAGGTCCCTCCGCTTCGCCTTCGGCGCCGAGCCGGTGCTGCTGACGGCGTGTTTCGGGCTGATCGCGGCCTCCTGGATCCCGACCGCCTTCCTGGCGCTCTGGCTCAAACTGCTCGCCGACGGCGTGGTGGCGCATCGCGGCAGAGAGATCGCCGCTGCGGCCGCGGCGATCGCCAGTTCGATCGCGCTGGCCTGGCTCCTGCGCACGGCAGGTGCACGAGCGCATCTGCTCTTCCGAGAGCGCGCCAAGATCGCCATCGAAGCCCACGTGAGCCACCTCCAGGCGTCGGCCGTGGGCCTGGAGCACCATGAACGGCCGGAGTTCCTGGACCGGCTCGAACTGCTGAGAGAGCAGACCTTCCTGCTGGACCACATGTACCAGGCCCTGATGGGCACTGTGGGACTGGCGTTGATGCTGGCGGTCACCGTGGGACTTCTCATCTCCATCCATCCGGCGCTGGCCATCCTCGCTCTCTTCGCCATCCCGGCGGCCACCTCGGCGTCCTGGCGAGCCGGGGCCGAGCGCCGTGCCCAGGACAGGGCGGCACCGCACCTGCGGCTCGCCAGGCACCTCTTCGACCTCGCCACCGCGCCGGGCCCGGGCAAGGAGCTCAGGGTCACCCGCACGGGCGAGCTGCTGCTCCAGCGAAGGCGACGCGCCTGGAATGACTCCCTGGCGCCAATCGCGACGGCTCGCTGGAGAAGCGCGCTCTGGCACGCCGCGGCCTGGACCGTGTTCGGGGTGGCCTACCTCGGCGCCGTCGCCTACGTAGCGATAGCCTTGCGGGCCTCCCCCGGGAGCATCTTGCTGGTGCTGGCAGCCGGCGGCAGCCTCGCTCGCTACCTGGGCATGACGGTCTCCACGGCGCAGTTCCTCCGCTGGACGCTCGACGCCGCCGCTCGCGTGGCCTGGCTGGAGGACTATGTCGCCGCCGGCCGCTATACCGGGGACCAGCCTGCCCCCGAACGGATCGAGCAGGGAATCCGGTTCGAGCGGGTTAGCTTCCGCTACCCGGGCACCGACCGCGAGGTCTTGAAGGACGTGAGCATCGAGCTGCCCTCGGGCTCCGTGGTGGCGCTGGTCGGCGAGAACGGCGCGGGCAAGACGAGCCTGGTCAAGTTGCTCTGCCGGTTCTACGAGCCCAGCGAGGGCCGAATCACGGTCGACGGAGTGGACCTGGCTCGCATCCCTGCCGGAGATTGGCGCGAGAGGATCGGGGGCGCCTTCCAGGACTTCATGCGTTTCGAGTTCCAGGTCCGACGCACCGTAGGGCTCGGAGATCAGCCGCGCGAGGACCTTCCTCAGGCGGTCGAGACAGCGGTGGTGCGGGGTGGCGCGACGGAGGTGGTGAGCGGGCTCCCGGCCGGACTCCGAACCCAGCTCGGGGCGGCCTGGAGCGAGGGCGTGGAACCCTCGTTCGGCCAGTGGCAGAAGCTCGCCCTGGCTCGGGGCTTCATGCGGGACGAGCCGCTCCTGCTGGTCCTCGACGAGCCCACCGCCGCGCTCGACGCCGAGACCGAGCACGCGCTCTTCGAGCGCTTCGCGGCGCAGTCGCGCGCCGTAACGGAGCGGGGCCGGATCACGCTACTGGTCTCCCACCGGTTCAGCACGGTGCGGATGGCCGACCTCATCATCGTGGTGGACGGCGCCCGAGTGGTGGAAGCCGGCTCACACGAGGAGCTGACAGCCCGGAACGGGCTCTACGCCGAGCTATACGGCATCCAGGCTCGCGGCTACCGCTGACCCCCTCCCAGGAGGGGGTCAATCTGCGGGGAGGATCCCCTCACGGAGTATCCCCGCACGCGGACGGCTACCTCCATACCCGTCGACAGGGGTATGCGGGGAGGATCCCCGCACGGCTAGCGGTCGGAACCGAGCGACTCGCCACCGATGCTGGATGTCCCAAGCCGGGCCACCGGGTTCCAGCCGATGCGCACCCCGCGCAGCGCGCGCACGACCGCCTTCAGCGCCATGAAATAGAGGAACTGGCGGTAGAAGAAGTTCTGAAGAGGGACCAGGAGGGCAAGGATGACCGGCTCGCGGTCGACGGCCAGAGCCCACATGGCGACCAGGACCAGCGCCGCGTTATATACGAGGGTCACCGCCACGACCTGCGGCGCCCAGGCCAGGAACGGCGATAGGACGAGGGTGAGGTCGATGGTTGGAGCGACGAGCGGCAGGAAGAGCTGGACCATCCACATGCCGGGTATCGCCACGAAGCCCAGCGCTCCGGCGCGCGGAGAGAAGGTGGCGCGCCGGTGTTTCCAGAGGCATTGGAGCATGCCGAAGGCCCAGCGGCTGCGCTGCCGATTGAGCCCTCCCAGCGTCTGCGGCGCCTCCGTATAGGCAACGGCCCGTGGCGCGTATTCGATCCGGTAGCCGCGCCGAGCCAGCGCCATCGTCAGGTCGGCATCCTCCGCCAGCGTGGCTCCGCTGAACCCGCCCACCTCTTCCACCGCGGCTCGGCGCCACGCTCCGACGGCCCCGGGAACCACGGGCACGCAGCCGAAAAGGGCATAGGCCCGGCGCTCAAGGTTGAGCGTCAGGACGTACTCCACGACCTGAAACCAGGTCAGCACATTCACGCGATTACCAACTTTGGGGTTGCCTGCCACGGCGGCCACTCGGCGGTTGGCAAACGGCCGCACCAGGTGGCTCACCGTTGAGCGGGCGAAGAGGGTATCCGCATCCAACGCCACGACGATCGGATGCCGCGCCGACGCAAAGCCGGCGCGCAGCGCCCTCGCCTTCCCGGACTGGGGCTGACGGACGAGCCGCACACCGCGTTCCGCGAAAGCCGCCACCTCGCCCGCCGTGCCGTCTGACGAGCCGTCGTCGATCACGACGATCTCAAGCTCCGGATAGTCCGTGCGCAGGAGCGCCTCAAGGGTTTTGGCGATCACCGGCTCTTCGTTGTGCGCCGCGATCAGAACGGTGACGGGCCCCCGGTAGGCCGGGCCGCCCTGGCGGCGCTCGGAGATCCAGTGCGCGAATCCGAGGAGGCTGAGCAGGAGGATTCGGCCGAAGACCAGCAGCAGGACCGCCGACGCGATCGCCAGCCACCAGCTCCAGCCATTGACCAGGATCCAGCCAAACCCTAGTAGGACCAGCCCGAGTCCGATGTTGAGCCGGCCGGCCTCAGGCATCCCCACCTCCGCCGGCTGCCCGATGGCCTCCGTGACCGTGACTGGGCGAAGGCCGCGGGCCCGCAGCCCGTCCAGGATGGCCGGCAGCGCCGCCACCGTCTGGGAGCGGTCGCCACCACCGTCGTGGAGCAGGATGACCTGGCCGTCAGGGTTGGCCAGCGCTCGCGCCGCGATCTCTCCGCTTCCGGGCCGGGTCCAGTCCGAGGTGTCGGAGGCCTGACCGACGAGCTGGTACCCGAGACGGGCCACCCGATTGATGGCCGCCTGATCTGCGTCCTGAGGCTCCGCGAGCGAGGTCATGTAGGGATAGCGGAAGAGCGTCGCGGAATGGCCGGTCGCCGCCTCTGTGACCCGCTGCGTCGCGCTGAGCTCCAGTGAGAACCGCCATTCCGGAGCCGACTCGAGGGCCGCCGGGTGGTTGTACGTGTGGTTGCCTAGCTCATTCCCCTCTGCGCGCATCCGGGAAAGCAGGCGCGGCTGCTTGATCGCCTGGCTTCCCACGATGAAGAACGTGGCCTGCGCTCCGTACGCGTGCAGGATGTCCAGGACGCGCGGAGTCCAGCGCGGGTCGGGGCCGTCGTCGAAGGTCAACGCCACGGTTCCCTGCCTCGGATTCGTCGTGTTGATCTGCAGAGGCTGGGGCAGCGCCAGGTATCGCTCCTCGTCCACCAGACCGGCCCCGCGCTCCCAGGAGAGCTGACGGCGGCCGGGCTGCTCGGCCCGAGATGACAGCGCGACCTCCCCCCCACCTGTCCTGGCTGCGCCGACCGAGACCAGGCTGGGGACGTCGGCCACGCCCAGATGGCCGTCCAGGAGGTCCCACATGCCCATATCCTCCTGGCCCAGCCGCCACAGGGCGAAGCCTGCGACGAGTGCCAGCTGGCCCTCGTGTACCAGCGGCTGGAGGCTGGCGGCGTCGCTGAACCAGACCGAGTGAAGCGCCCCCGTCGGCCCCCGGTAGTTGAACCACGGCTCCCGGCTCCTGGCGTCCCATTGAATTGCTTCCGGCCGGGCAGCCCGCTTCAGCGCTTCTGGAAACGAGAGCGGTTCCACCTTGCCTTCCGACCAGTCGTAGCCGTAGCCGGCGAGACCGAGGATGATGCGGCCGGCTGGCACCTCCCTCGTAAGCGCCGCGAGGGCCTCTTTGACCCATGGATACCCTGCGATGGCTCCCGGCTGGCCGGGGAGGCTGTGCTCGTCATATGCCATCAGCACGAGCCAGTCGCTGGCCGCCGCAAGCGCTCCAGTGTCGTAGGCGGCGTGGTTCACGGGGACGTCGACCTGAACTCTCTTGGCGGCTGCGTGAAATTCGGCAGACAGCTCGGCAACGAAGCTGGCGAAGGCTGGCCTCAGAGCCGCTGGCAGCTCTTCGAAGTCGAGGTTCACCCCGTCCGCGTCGGCCTCGACGGCTCGGCGCAGCATCTCGGCAGCCATCGATCTTCGCGCGACCGGTGACTCCAACCAGTTCAGGTCCTCGCCGCGGAAACGACCGTCGCGATAGTTCTGGACGATCGGGAAGACTCGCACACCCCTGGCGTGCGCCAGCTGGACGGTGGTGCGCTGGTTGGTCTCGACCTGGAGCGTCGCGTCCGCGGCCAGGTATTCCCCGGTGGGGGCAAGATCGGTGATGTGATTCAGCCGCGAGGCGAGCTCGGTTGGGTCGGTGCCGCCGCCTTCGTAGAAAGCGAGTTTGATGGGGGAGGCGGCCGCCAGAGCGGGCGCCGGCCGCGCCAGGAAAAGGCCGCCCAGGCAGAGCACCATCACCAGGCACCGCGCGAGATTCATCTCGGCTACTGGGGAGTCAGCGAGAGCGCCGGGGGAAGAGGCGGCGGCTCCTGCTGCACGCCGGGCACTGGCGAGGGGTGAGGCGATGGCGTCGGGAGCGTCGAAGATTTCTGAGTGGCCGGCCTGGTTGCCAGCTGGCCGGAGAACGGCTTACGCGGCGGGTCGGCGGCACGTGTCGGAGCCTCCGCGACAGCCGCGGGCCTCTCCGGCCCGGTTGATCGGCCCTTCTCCAGTGACGTGGCGCTCGCCCGGGACCGCCCGCGCGACCGCTCGGCGATGGCAGCGGCGGGCCTGGCCGAGGCTCCAGGCTTTGGGGCCGGCGAGCTGGCGGAGCCGGGGCCGGCTCCCAACCCGGGATTTGGGGAGGGCTGGTCACTCACCTGCAGGGGCAGGCCGGCAACCGCGCTCCAGGGCGAGGTCCGGCCAGGCGCGACCGTGAGCAGCGCGAACACCAGGGCGCCCAACAGGAGCGCGCCCAGCCCGACCGCGACCAGGGCCATGCGCTTGGCTCGCGGCCAGCGATGACCGCTCACGTCCTCAAATACGAATCCCTTGGACCCGTACCCGTCCACGGGCGACGACACTCTTTCCCCTACCTGTCCCCTACTTGACTTGTCCCCTACTTGCCTTGCACGAGATAGAGCCGGCGGCCCGACCTCAAGTCCTTCTACGTATGGGGTCGCCGAACGGCGCCTTTCGGGTCGTCTTTCGATCGCGGGTGGGCGTGGCCGGTCCCCGCGAGGACACCGCCGGCAGCCAGGAGGTCAGCCCTCACTCCCAGACCAGGGCTGACGCGCTCTGGTACTCGGTGACCCGGGTCTCGAAGAAGTTCTTCTCTTTGGCCAGGTCGACCGCCTGGGACATCCATGGAAACGGGTTGGGCGTGCCGTAGCGTCGAGGCAGGGATAGACGCTCCAGGCGTCGATCGGCGATGTACTCCACGTACTCGGCGAAGAGCTCGCTGTTGAGGCCGAGGAGCCCGTTGGGGCAAGCATCGAGAGCGTAGCGCTTCTCGTATCCCACGGCTTGTTCCACGAGGGAGACTACCTTGTCCTGAAAGGACCGGTCCCAGATCTCCGGGTTTTCCGTCCTGATCGTGTTGATCAGGTCGCAGCCAAAGGCGAGATGAAGGCTTTCGTCGCGCATGATGTACTCGAACTGCTCGCCGATTCCCACCATCTTGTTCTGCCGCTTCAGCGCCAGCATCATGGCGAACCCGGCGTAGAAGAAGATCCCTTCCATAAGCACGTAGTAGCCGATCAGGTCGTGCACGAACCGCTGGACGTTGTCCGTGCCTCGAGTGACGAAGCCGGGGTCGAGCACCGAGCGAGTCAGGTCGATGACGAAGGCGTCCTTGTCCCGGATCGAGGGGATTCGCAGGTACATGTTGTAGATGTCGTCGGGTTCCAGACCAAGCGAGTCGCAGCAGTAGATGAACGTATCTGTGTGTATGGCCTCCTCGTAGGCCTGGCGCAGCAGGTACTGCCGAGCCTCGGGATTGGTCACGTGCCGGTAGACCGCGAGGACGATGTTATTGGCGGTCAGCGACTCGGCGGTGGAGAAGAACCCGAGATTCCAGAGGACCAGGCGCAGCTCACCCTCGTCGAGCGCACCCGACTTCCACTGCTCGACGTCACGCTGCATGGAAACCTCTTCGGGCGTCCAGTTGTTGGCCACGCCTGTCCTGTAGTACTCACGGGCCCAGGGGTAATGGATTGGCAGCATCTTGTTGGGATCCGTCTGGGAAGCGTTGATGATGGGCATGGATCTCTCCTGAGACCTACTGACAGCTTTCGCAGTCGGGGTCATCGATGCGGCAAGCGGCGACGGCCACGGGCGTCTCTCGAGAAAGCGTGTGAACCTGGTCGACCGCAGCCTCCAGGTGGACTGCCGTTTCCAGCTCGGCGGCCGGGCTCCCGTAGCTTCGTTTCTGGGTGAGGCCGTACTTCGTGTCCAGCGTAGCCTTCTCGATCTGAGACGCGGCCAGGCTGCGCAGGTAGTAAGTGGTCTTCAAGCCCATTCGCCACGCCGTTCGATAGACCTCGTCGAGCTGCCGGCCCGAACTGCCGCGCAGGAAGACGTTGTGCGACTGGCTCTGATCGATCCACTTCCCACGGACTGCGGTAAGTCGCAGCGACGCGATCGGATCGATCTGGAAGGACTCCTTGTACCTGGCTCGGACTTCAGCGGGCAGCTCCGCGATCGCCTGCACGCTGCCGTCGTAGTACTTGAGACGCTCCAGCATCTGCTCGCTCCAGAGCCCGACCCGCTTCAGCTCCTCCACCAGGTGGCTGTTGATCACTGTGAACTCGCCACTGAGGTTGGCCTTGACGTAGAGGTTCTTGTAGATCGGCTCTGCGCTGGGGGAGCAGCCGGCGATGTTCGAGATCGTCGCGGTCGGCGCGATGGCCATGGTGTTCGAGTTGCGCATCCCGTGCGCCCGCACGTGCTCGTAGACCGGAGTCCAGTCGAGCCGGCGCTCTCGGGGAACGTCCAGCGCCATCCCGCGCTCTTCCTCCAGCAGTGAGAGCGTGTCGTAGGGAAGGATTCCGCGCTCCCACTTGGAGCCTGGGTAGGACTGGTAGCGGCCCCGCTCCCTGGCCAGTTCCGAGGAGCCCAGGATCGCGTGGTAGGAAACCAGCTCCATGATCCAGTCGGAGAACTCGAGCGCCGCCGGGGACTCGAAGGCCAGATTGAGTTGAAAGAGCGCATCCTGAAAACCCATCAGCCCGAGCCCCACCGGGCGGTGGCGAAGGTTGGATCGCTCCGCCTCGACCGTGGGGTAGAAGTTGATGCTGACGACGTTGTCGAGCATCCGCATCGCGCTGCGTACCGTTCTCGCCAACCCGTCCTCGTCCATGCGCCCGTCGCTGACATGGCGCCCCAGGTTGACAGAGCCAAGGTTGCAGACCGCCGTCTCCTCACCCGAGGTGTTCAGTGTGATCTCGGTGCAGAGGTTGGAGCTGTGCACGATCCCAGCGTGGTCCTGGGGGGAGCGGATGTTGGAAGGATCCTTGAAGGTGATCCAGGGATGCCCCGTCTCGAAGAGCATGGTCAGCACCCGTCTCCAGAGCTGCCGCGCCGGCAGCCTTCTGGCCAGCCGCATGTCACCGGCTGCGGCGTGGGCCTCGTACTCCTGGTAGCGACGCTCGAACGCGTTCCCGTAGAGGTCGTGCAGGTCTGGCACCTCGTCGGGGGAGAAGAGCGTCCAGTCGCCGTCTCCCTCCACCCGCTTCATGAAGAGGTCGGGAACCCAGAGCGCCGTGTCCATGTCGTGGGTGCGGCGGCGCTCATCGCCGGTGTTGCGCCGTAAGTCGCAGAAGTCCTCCACGTCGTAGTGCCAGAGCTCCAGGTAGGCGCAGGTTGCGCCGCGGCGCTTACCGCTTCGATTGATCGCCAGCGTCACGTCATTGGCCACCTTCAAGAAGGGAACGACTCCCTGGCTCTCCACCGCCGTGCTCCGGATGGGAGATCCGGTGGCGCGAACGTTGGTCCAGTCGTTGCCCAGCCCGCCCGACCATTTCGAGAGCTGCGCATTGTCGGAAAGGGCCTTGAAGATCTGGCCAAGGTCGTCGCCGATCGTGGTCAGGTAGCAGGAGGAAAGCTGCGGGTGAGGCGTGCCGGCGTGGAACAGCGTGGGGGTCGAAGGCACGTAGAGCAGCCTCGACATCAGGTCGTAGAACTCGATGGCTCGAGCGTCGGGTTCGGATTCCTCGATCGCCAGGCCCATCGCCACCCGCATCCAGAACGACTGCGGCAGCTCGAGCAGCCGCCCCTGCGATCTGGCCAGATAGCGATCGGTGAGCGTCTGCACGCCGATGTACTGGAAGAGAAGGTCGCGCTTGGGATCGATGGCACCCACGAGCCGGTTCAAGTCGTAGCGTTGGAGGCGCTCGTCGAGGAGGCCACTCTGAATCCCGTTGCGAACCCCGAGCACGAAGCTGGCGCGGTACAGCTCATCGCCATCGAGGGACGCCGGCGGTTCCCCCGTCACCTCTCGAAAGAGCTGGTCAAGCTTGAGGCGGGCTGCCAGATAGCTGTACGCGGGCTCCCGCTCGATCAAGGCGGTGGCGGCCATGATCAGGGCGCGCTGGACCTGTGCGGTCGGTATGCCGTCGTAGAGTCCCTTGATCGCCTGCTCGACGACCAGCTCGGGCGAGACGCCATCCAGCCCCTGGCTGGCCCGCGCAACCGCCTCCTCCAGCTTGCGTACATTGAGGAGGGCCACGCGGCCTTCCCCGGTGATCACCGTTAGCCGCCCTCGCCGCGCGGCCTCCGCCGACTGCTGCTGCGTTGCTTCCCGTTGATTCCGGTGTTCGGCCCGGTAGAGGATGTACGCCTTGGCCGCCTCGTAGAGCTCCTCTCGCATCAGGTGCTTTTCGACGATGTCCTGGACGTTCTCGACATTGGGGTAGAAGTCCGTGAAGCGCCGGTCGATCTCGTCGACGATGGCGTCGACCCGGAGGGCAAGGGCTCCGTCGGCGAGGCCGTCGCCGGTTGCCTCCAGAGCCCTGGCTATGGCGGACTCGATGCGCTGAGGCTCGAACGCAACGACGTCACCGGTGCGCTTGACGATCTTGGACGTGGGCATGACGCTGCGACTCCTGGAGATGAGCCCTGAGGAGGGCGATCGGAAGTGGGAGCTGGACTATATCTTGTGCCCTGCTCCCCGTCAACCTCAATATCTAGGGCTATGGGTTGACCTCGAGCTCCCGCCTGCCCCCGGGCTCCGGCCGCCTCCCGCCCCCGCTGTCAGGTCTCCGGAGGCGCCTGGACGGGTTCTCTCATCTCCAGCCACCTGAGGCCTGGTAGAGCGAGCCGATACCTGCCGCCGCCGCGGACGAGCACCATCAGAACGTCCCCGCAGGTGGAGCAGCGAACCACGGCTCCGGGCGCCAGCGGATACATGTAGAGGTGCTGGGCGCCCATCCACCCGATCGTCCCGCAAGAGGCGCACGCTTCTTGGGCACCGCTCACGTCCATCGCGAAGACCTCCCGGAGGATCCCCGCTGCCGCGTTGCCGTCCAGTCGCAGCTGGCTCTCGTCCATCTCTCTAGCCTCCGGTGGGTCCGAACCTCTCGGTCTTCACGCGATCCGGCGACCAGCCGAGTTGGACCAAGGCCTCGGCGACCGCCTCGACCAGCGGAGTGGGACCGCAAACGAAACCAAGAGGGCCCTCGTCCGGTCTCCACCCCACCTCGGTAAGCATCTCCAGATCGATTCGCCTCGCGTACCCCGTCCAGCCGGCCGGCCGATCGCGCGTGAGGGTATGAAAGACCTCCAGCCCGTCCGACCGGGCGGCCAGAAGGTCGACCTCCTCACGGTAGATCACGTCTTCAAGGGACCGCGAGGAGTAGAGCAATCGCGTTGGAACACGGCTTCCCCGCGCGGCCCGGTGCCTGATCATGGCCATCAGCGGGCAGATGCCCGAGCCACCGGCGACCAGCAGCAAGGGGCCGCCGGGGGTTTCGTCCCAGACGAAATATCCCCCGATGGGGCCACGGAACTCGAGCTGGTCACCCTCTGTCAGCTCGTCGACCAGGTAGGGCGAGACCTCTCCGTCACCGATGCGCTCGACCGTGATTGCGAGCTGTCCCACGTCCTCCGGTGCCGAAGCGATGGAGTAGCTTCGCTGGGCCTGGTAGCCGTCCTCCGCGGTCAGGCGTACGTCTACGTGCTGGCCGGCGAGGTGCCCAGGCCAGTCCTCCTCCAGGGCGAGAACCAGTGTCCGGACCCGCGGCGTCTCATCCACGCGCCTGGTGACCCGGCCCCGGCGCCAGGTCAGTCGCCGCTGTACCGCTGCTCGCGCCATGGGTCGCCGTAGTCGTGGTAGCCGTATGTCTCCCAGAAGCCGGGTGAGTTCTCGGACATCAGCCGGAGGCCGCGAACCCACTTGGCGCTTTTCCAGAAGTACAGGTGCGGGACCAGGAGGCGCGCCGGACCCCCGTGCTCGGGCTCGAGCGGCTCACCCCCGAAGGCGAACGCCACCCAGGCCTTCCCTTCGGTCAGGTCCTGGAGGGGGATGTTCGTCGTGTAACCGCCGTCGGAGAAGGCCAGCACGTACTCGGCGGTCGTGTCGACGCCGTCCAGAAGTGTGTCGACGGAGACGCCTTCCCAGACGGTGTCGAACTTGCTCCACTTGGTGACGCAGTGGATGTCCTTGGTGATGGTTTCGGTGGGCAGCGCCCGGAACTGCTCCCAGGTCCATTGCCTGGGCTCGTCGATCTCTCCGGTTATCGAAAAGGTCCACCGGGAGAGTGGCGTGTGAGGCGTGGGACCCGCCGACAGGACCGGGAAGTCCCTGACCATGTATTGGCCGGGCGGAAGTCGGCCGGCCGGTGCCTGCTCGCGAGGCCGCCCCCTGAAGCCGCGAGATATGAAGTCCATGCGTCAAAGCACCTCCGGCGGGTTGCAGCACTGACGTCGTGGGTCGGCGACCAGCATACATGCCGTCATTCTCGGCGTTGCTCGCTTCCGACCTGATTGACGGCGTCAGGTCAGGCGTGGAGCCTCGGGCCGTCAGGCCACGTATGGCCAGCGGGGTGCTCCCAGCTCGCGCGAGACCCCACGAGCGGCCTCGGTGACGGCCGCGATGGCGCCCTTTGCAGGCCCTCGCGGGAACACTCGCTCGGTGTCGCCTACGACGCCGATCGCGCCCACGGCGTGGCCCGCATGATCGAAGATCGGCGCCGCGAGGCTCGATTCACCGAGCACCGCTTCGTCACGCTCGGTCGCCACCCCCTGCGCCCGAACTGTGTCCAGCTCGCGCTTCAACGCGGCCCGGCTGAGGGTCCGCTTGGTCAGTTTTGGCAGGCTGTCGGCTGTGACATCCTCGAACGCCGGAGGAGGCTGAAAGGCCAGGATCGCTTTTCCGAAGGAGGTCGCGTAGACGGGCAGCTGCAGACCCACCTCAGGGATCTGAAAGCTGGTCCCCGGCCGGAACACGTGGTGCAGGATCACGACGGAGCCGCCGTGCATGACGGCCGCGCGGACCGCTTCGCCCGTTCGGGCCGCAAGGCGATCCGCGTAAGGGATCGAGCGAGATCGCAGTTCGTTCAGGTCGAGGTATGAGTAACCGAGCTGCAGAAGGCCAGGACCCAGCTGGTACTTCTCGGAGGGGGAGACCATGTGCCCGCTCAAGGGGTTCCACTGGACCGCGCGCGTGAGGAGGCGAGGACGACGTGCTGGACAGCCTCGTCAGCGCAGAGCTAGCGGGTTCTCTCTAGGGTTGGCGAGATGACGGCACCAGAGGCGATCCCCCGCTTCAGCCCGGATGACCGGGCCGAGATCGGCCGGGCGGCCGGCGATCTCGTCACACGCATGCGCCGGCACGGCGCGGGGCCGGACGGCTCGGTGACGCGGCTGCTCTACACGCCGGCCTGGGAGGCTGGTATGGAGGAGCTGGAGCGGTGGTTCGAGGCCGCCGGGCTGGAGGTGCGGACGGACGCCGTGGGCAGCCGGTTCGCGCGACTCGCCGGGTCTCGCCCCGGAGTGGTCCTGAGCGGCTCACACGTCGACTCCGTCTCCATCGGCGGCGCCTTCGACGGCATCCTGGGCGTCATCATGGCGGCCTGCGCCATACGGTGGCTCGGCGCGCGATTTGGTTCTCCAGTGCACACCCTGGAGGTCTTCGCGAACTGCGAGGAGGAGTCGAGCCGGTTCGCCGGCAACTTCTGGGGCAGTCGCGCACTGTCCGGACGGATCGATGAGGACGAACTGGACCGGCTCACGGACAGCGACGGCGTGAGTATCGGGGACGCCATGCGGACCTGCGGCCTGGATCCGACCAGGGTTGCCGAGGCGAGCCGCGACGACCTGGAGGCATACATCGAGCCGCACATCGAACAGGGCCCGGTCCTCGACAAGGCCGGCGACGACATCGCCGTGGTCGATCGGATCGTCTGTATCCGCGGCCTCACCGTGGTCCTGAGGGGAGCAGCGGGCCACGCCGGGACAATACCGATGTCGTTGCGTCACGACGCCCTGGCGGGCGCCGCCGAGGCGGTCCTCGGCGCGGAACGGCTGGCGAAAGAGAAGGGAGCGGCCGCCGTCGCCACGGTGGGCTCGATGGAGGTGTGGCCGGGGGGCTTCAACCAGGTGCCCGGGGCAGCCCGGTTCACACTCGACTTCAGGCACCCCGACGATCCGGTGGTAGACGAGATGGAGGCGGCCCTTCGGCGATTGCTCGCTGAGATCGCCGCGTCGCGCGACCTCGAGCTGCATGTGGAGCACCGTCTCGGGCAGCCCGGCATGCGCTTTGACGAACGCATCTGCGCTCTGCTGGAAGCGGCCTGTGTGGATGTCGGGGTGCGCTGGCGCCGGATGCCCAGCGCAGCCGGTCATGACGCCCAGTTGATCGGAAGGCTATGCCCGGCGGCGATGCTCTTCGTGCCCAGCAAGAACGGCCACAGCCACCGGCCGGACGAGGAGACGGACCTCTCGCACATCATCCTGGGCGTCGAGGTGTTAGTGCAAACGCTGTTTCGGCTCGCCTACCTACCGTGAGCTCGGCTCTGCGGTCCGAAAGTTGGTCACCGCGGCTGCCTCTGATGAAGACGCGACCGCATTTCGACTCCTGGTGACCACCACATCTCCAAGATCGAAGGGCATCTCCGCGCCGGTCGCTACCTGGTGCTGGTTCACGGCAGTCAGGAAGACGGGCTCGCGCCCAGGAGATCCTGCGTACCGCCGGTTCGATCGAAGTCAGCCAGCACGACAACCAGCAGGCCGCCGCAACCGCAACCTAGACCGCCCAAAGACCGTGGGGGAGGCCCGCCTCCCCCACGCGTCGTCACTTGATAGGCCCGGGTCCCCCGGGCCGAGTGAGTCCCGCCTCCGAAACAAAAGAGTCACTTTGCGGGAGGGGGCCCGTGGGGGAGGCCTGCCTCCCCCGCGACGTCGATGATGGCCTGCGCTTCGATCTCGATCAGGAACTCTGGCCTGGCAAGGCCGGTGACCTCGACGGCCGTGCTCGCGGGAGGCCGGCCCGTGTCGACGTATCGGTCACGAACCAGGCGGACTGCCGGAAGCGCCGAGATGTCGATGAAGTAGTAGTTGAGCTTGACCACGTCGCTGAACGAGGCGCCCGCCGCGTCGAGCGCCCGATCCAGGTTTTCGAACACCTGCTCGGCTTGTCGCACCACGTCGCCGTGGCCGATCACAGTCCCCTCCTCGTTCAGGGCCACCTGCCCCGCGACGAATACCAGGCGTCCGCTGGCGCTGACGACCTGGCTGTAACCGGGGGCTGCCGCCAGCCCGGGCGGAGCCTGATCGTGATATCTCTCGGTCATCCGAAAACCCCCCTTTGGCGTTCTACTGATCGCGCCGCCAGCTGCTGAGGCGCGCCAGGCTCATATCCTGATCGACCGCCTGCCAGGTCGTCACCAGTGCGGTCCCCGGCGGGCAAGGGGTCCTGTCGTCAAGCTCGTCGGGCGTCAGGGTGATCCCGAACATCCCATCAGTGGGCGATGCCTGCAGCGGCACCACCGGGAGAGGATGGCCCGTCGTGGCCAGCGCCTCGCGATCAACGCCTGTCATCCGAATCCCCGCCAGAGCGCGCCGGAAGCGGATAACCCCGACCAGCGGCCGGACGGATCTGAGTTCGAGGGCCTGCGGGGGGACGTGGAAGAGCAGCAGCTGAACACCTGAATCGAGCAGCTTGCGGACGGCGGAGAGATCCTCAGTCATGATCGCGGCACCAACGAGGGCCCGGCCGCCTAGCACCTGGCGCAGGCGAGTGGCCGCCTCAGTCGCGGCTTCGAGCATCGGCCCGGCGAGCCTGCGGGTGGCGGTAGCCACCCAGACCACGTCCAGCCCGGCCCCGCCCTGCAGCTCGGCCAGCAGTTTGGCCATCTTCCCGGCGTCCAGCAGGAACTGGTCCCGGTCGATGCCTTCGATGTCGCCGGCCAGCTCGCTGACCAGAGGGCCATAAAGCGGGCGCGGCGCGGGCCGCCCCTCGAGGGCGGCCCGCAGGATGTCCTCGACGACCAACTACATTCGCATCACAGGCTGGGCCGGCGCCGCGCTGGGCCACTCGCCGTACACAGCAAGGATGGCGTCTGGCGGCCTGAGCTCCGACCACTCCGCAGTGAACTTCTTGAAGCTCTTACCGAGATCCAGCCGCTGTTTGCGCTCCTCCGTGCGAAGCCGGTCGGTCTCCACATGGTCGACCACGTCGGTTTCCGGGTCGTATGCGACCCGGTAGATGAGGTTGGCGGCGCTCAGCGACAGCGCGCGGTTCCGCACGTCCTCGGCCACCGCCTCCGGGTCCGCCTCCAGCGGATCCCCGTAGCCGGCGCCGCCCGCCGAGAAGCCGAAGGTCATGATGTCGCCGTTGTTGTAAGGCCGCACGGCTCGACCCATGAACTCGTTCTCCCAGACGCCGTTGATGGCGCCCTTCTTGATCAGCTCGCCGAAATTGAGTGTCACCGACCCGGAGTCTTCCTTCAGCCTGCGCACCAGGTCGGCGTCGCGAACTGCCATACCGGGCACGGTGCAGGGCGCATAACCGCCGAACAGCCCCTGAGGCGTCTGGATCTTCGAGTTGTCGGCGATGGCTGCGAAGAAGACCATCGGGAAAACCGCCGGCGCCTGGTGGGCGACCCAGACCTGAACGGTGCCCACGCCGCCGCGGTACTTGCCGTGGCCGCATGAGTCGGGCCAGTGCTGCGAGATCGGGATGAGCATTGGAAACTCGTTCTCCATCAGCTCCACGTCCGGGGCTCGGCCGAACGGACACCAGGGGAAGCCGAACGAATCCATGCCTTTGAGCGTCGTCCGTCCGCCCTGGCCTTCGGTATTGATCGAGTAGGCGAGCATGTCCGCGAACGGCAGACCCCATTGAGTGAGCCCGGCGATGATCATCGCATTGCCCGCGTTCGAGGCTGACGCAGTGACCCGGCGCCAGTCCTGAGTCGAGAACATCATCTTCGCGAAAGCGTTCGGGGCAGCGGACATGGCGCCGGTTGCGATCATCACCGAGCAGCTGGTCGCAGCCCTGTCGTCCGGGTTGAGCACGGTGCCGCGCGGAATCCGGAACTCCATCGGAGCAAAGGTGGCGCTCGAGATGGGAAGGTCGTAGAAGACGTTCGAATAGACGTAGTTGGCGATGTGCCCGACCACCGCCTGCACGTGCGCGTGATACGAGCTCAGGTTTTCCGGTGAGGTTCCCGCGAAGTCGAAGACCAGTGATTCGCCGTCCTTGACCAGGGTCAGGTAGGCGGACCGAACCAGCCCCTGGGTGGTCCCGACCGCGTCGGAGAAGGCCACCGCGCGATATTTCCCATCAGGCCAGGATCGAACTCGCTTGCGAGCCCCCTCCTCGGCCACGTTCATCATCCGGCGGAAGAGACCGACGACCCAGTCCTTGCCCTCACGCTCCGCCAGCTCGACGAGCCTGATGCGGACGCGGTCGGCGGCGGTGGCACGGGCTTTCAGGTCCGTGATCACCATCTGGGGAGCCCGGATCCCGAAGGCGCCGAACAGCTCGAGCCAGTCGTTTCTCAGCTGGCCTTTCTCCCCGATCTTGGCGGGCGGCAGGTTGAGGCCCTCCTGGAAGCGCGCTGTGGCTGAGACGGGCATACCGCCGGGCTCGATGGCGCCGGTCTCGGTGGTGTGGTTTGCCGCTCCCGCCCAGGCGATGAGCTCGCCGTTGTAGAAGATCGGGACCAGGCAGACCACGTCGGGGTTGTGGATCCCACCGTACAGCGCGTCGTTGGCGCACCAGACGTCTCCCTCCGCAATCCCAGGATTCTCGGAGTAGTACTTCCGGATGTACTTCACGATGATCGGCTGGATGATCGCGTGGAGATAGGTGCCCGCGGCGGCGTTGACCAGGTCGCCCTGGGCGGTGAAGAGCGCGACCATGACGTCGCCGGCGATACCCATGCTGCTCCGGCAGGACCGCTGAAAGACCTCCAGCGCCTCATCCAGGATATCGTTGGTGCGCTGGAACCCGATCTCGTAGTCGCCGGGTCTCAGGAGCTCGAGTCCACGCAGTTCCTCCTCTGTGGGCGGTTCCAGCCGGATCCAGGCCAGCTTCTCGTCAGGGGACGGAATCGGCATTTCCCGCTACCTCCTCGTCGGCTCGATGAAACCGAGCCCATGCTCGTCAATCCTGTACTGACGATCGGGCGTGATAACGATCGTGGTGAAGGGCGACTCGATGAGGGCGGGGCCCTGTATGACATTGCCAGGACGCAGCACTGCTTCGTCGAAGACCGCCGCCTCGGCGAAGGCGCCGAGCGCGGGCCAGTAGGCCTCCCGCTGGCCGGTGCGGGCAGCCGACGCGTCGTCGCTCGCCAGCTGGTGCGTTTCCATGCGCAGCTGCTGGCCCGGCACGCTGGCCTTGAGCACGAAGGTGTCGATGTAGACGCCCCCTGGCAGGTTCACCACGTGCGGGCTGAAGGCCTCGCTGAACTCGGTCTCGAACTGCTTGTAGAACCGCCAGACGTCCTCCTCGCTCTCGATCTGCAGCCCGGGCGTGGAGGTCCGCTTGGAGTGGATCAGGCCGCCGTAGAGCATGTCGAGCTCCAGTTCGAAGACGACCTGGTCTTCGGGTAGCCCCTCTGCTCGCAGTTCGCTGCGGGCGTCTTCGACGAGGGAGCGAACGGTCTCGTTGAAGCTGTCCCTGTCCAGCACGGCGCGCCCGGTCATGGGCTCGATCATCATCATCCGTTGAGATCGCTCGTAGAGGTGGCTGACGTCCATGATCGAGGACCCGAAGGCGCAGAACACTGCTGAATACGGGAAGACCACGATCCGCGGGAAGTCCTGGCCGTATCCGCAGGCGTGCGTCGGCCCTCCTCCCCCGAACGCGAACAGCACGAAGTCTTCCGGCCGGTAGCCGCGAAGAACGACCTCCTTGCGGATGGCCGAGGACATCTTCTCGTCCACGATCCGGCGGATGAGCGATGCCGCGTCCATGAC
Organism: Candidatus Dormiibacterota bacterium; assembly: GCA_955652675.1. Lineage (GTDB taxonomy): Bacteria > Chloroflexota > Dormibacteria > Dormibacterales > Dormibacteraceae > Nephthysia. The sequence goes on along the minus strand of CATPBP010000030.1, from coordinate 15,259 downwards.
TTCTATCCCGAGTGGTGTCGCGATCTTCTTCTCGATAGCCTCACGGGAGAGCTCGGGGTCGAGCTTCATGCGGCCGCTGAAGAAATTGTCCGGGTTCAGATAGCCGAGCAGCAGGTCTGCATCGGTGACGGTCGGATCCTCGCCCCCGAGTCCGTAGCAGGCAGGCCCGGGGTCGGACCCGGCGCTCTGAGGACCGACCTCCAGCCGGTTCCCGAGATCCCGGTTCAGCCAGGCGATGGATCCGCCACCGGCACCGATCGACAGCGACTGGAGCATCGTCATGCCCACCATCCAGCGATCGATGACGGGGTTGAAGTCGTAGTTGCGGACATCGGAATCGACGACCAGGCCGATGTCGAAACTGGTTCCACCGACGTCGGAGGCGACGACGTTCTTGTAACCCAGGGCCTGGGCGATCTTGTACGCGCCGACCAGTCCCGCGACCGGCCCTCCGTTGTAGGTCCGGCTTGCCGTGGTTCGGAACACGTCGGCGCAGCCGCCGGTGTTGTGGACCATCATGAAGGGCGCCTGGTAGCCCTGGGCCCAGAGCTTGTCCCACATCGAGGACAGCTCCAGCTGCATGGAGCGCTGCAGGTAGGCGTCTAGGATGGCCGTGTTCGTCCGCGCGTACTCGCCCAGCCGGCTGACCACGGCGTGCGAGAGGATGACCGGCAGGTAGCCGACGTGATAGTCGCGGTACTCCTCGCGGATGATCTCCTTGACCCGCTTCTCGTGGCTCGGGTTGGCGAATGACCAGAGCAGGGTCACGACGAAGGCGCGGGCGCCGCGGTCGACGAGCTGCCGGACCTTGCGGCGGACATCGTCCTCGTCCAGTGGTCGCATGACCTCGCCGCGCGCGTCGATGCGCTCCTTGACGCCGACGATCAGCTCGCGGGTAACAAGCGGCTGAGGCTTGGTCATGCGGGGAAGGGCGCGGCGTTCATCCAGGCGCGTGCCGTCGATCCACTGCGCGCCTCGACCGATGAGGATCGCGTCCTCGTGCCCCTCGGTCGTGATCAACCCGATGCGCGGCCCCTTTCGTTCGATCAGCCGGTTCATCGCCACGGTCGTCGAGTAGCGGACCAGGTCGATATGGCTGACAAACTCCCTCGGGTCCATGTCCAGGGTCCGCGCCGCCTCCTCCACGGCATCGAGGAAGCAGACCGAGAGGTCGTACGGCGTGGTCGGCACCTTGAGGGTCAATGGTTTTCCCTTGTAGTGGACAACCATGTCGGTGAACGTCCCGCCGACGTCCACGTCCAGCGTGTTGCGGGTGGTGGTCGCCGTCTCCATCACGCCTCCTCTCGCACTGCCAGCCGGCCGTCGAGAATGATCAGCTCGCCGCTGTCGAGCCTGCCCCGCAGCCGGTCGATGTCGATCTCTATGTCGTGCGTCACGGGGTGCCCGGGCGGCAGGTACTCGGTCTCGACCTGGGTCCCACAGCCGGGACAGTGGAACTCCAGCACCCGAACCCAGTTGGGGTCGGGCGCGAAGGTGAACTCGCCTTCGATCCTGGGAGGATGGATTTCTCTCGGATCACGCGCGCGGACTGAGCAGCCTTCCTTGTAATTGGTTCGGCCATCTCCCAGCCGGTGCCCGCACACGTGGCATAGCCAGGCCTCGGCGTCCACGTCGAGGTCCAGATACTCGGTCACCCGGATCTTCCGCTCGCCCATCACCTGGTCCTCCTGAGAACCCCGTTCCCGTAGCCGTCCACTTCGAGCTCCCACGCCGGCGGGACGGTGCAGGTGTTGGCCGCACCCTCGAGGACGGCCGGCCCCTTGACCCTGGCGCCGGCCTCGAGCCGGTCCCAGTCGTAGATTCCGGCCTCTTCGCGGCCTTCGGCGAAGAGGACCGCACGCGTGCCGGTCGCGGAGGGCACATGGGTCTTGCCGTCCACCCTCGGAGGCTCGTAGCGGGCGACGGGGGCGGTGGCCGTCACGGTGACCTGCTCGACGGGCCGAGCGGTAACGGCCACCCCGCCGCTTGATCGATCGTCACCCTCGATCGAAAGGGCCCTGGCGATATCGGTGGGGCTCTCGCCGATGCTGGTGCGCTTGCCGTCGACCAGGAGCTCGACCTCCACCGTCACATCCTTGGGATCGAAGCCCTCGCCGGCGACGTCCAGAAGGACCCGGCCTCTCAGGCGCTCGATGAGCGCGTTTAGCGCTTCCGGGTCAGCTGCCTCGGCCCCGGACGGCCAGGCTTCCGCCACGTGTTTCACCTGCGACACGGACGAGCCGAAGGCGCTGAAGACGGGACCCAGGCGGAACACGACCGCGCGCTCGGTTCCAATGGCCTGGGCCACTGCCGCCGCCAGGTTCGCCCCGTTCCCGCCAAAGGCGAAGAGTTGTGACTGGCCTGCCTGCTGTCCGACGAGGTCGCGGACAACCGACGCGATCGTGTCGGTGGCGGTGTCGAGGACGAGCTGCGCGGCGCGGTCGATGTCGACGCCGAGCGGCTCCGCGACGGCCGCCCGGAGAGCAGCCTCCGCCAGCTCGGTGCGCAGGCGCCGCCGGCCACCGAGGAAGCGATCGGGGTTCATCATCCCGGCGACCAGGAGCGCGTCGACGAGGGTCGCGCGATTGGAGCCGAAGCCGTATGCCGCCGGGCCAGGGTAGGCGCCCATGCTCTCGGGACCGAGTCGGACCTTGCCGTCGGCAAGGCTAACGACGCTTCCGCCACCCACGGCGGCCGACCGCAGGGCCACCCACGGTATGTCCAGCGGGATCCCGAACAGGTCCCCCTTCTCGTTCACCAGAGGGCGGCCCTCCTGGATCACGCCGAGCTTCGTTGTCGTCCCCCCCACGTCGAGCGAGAGGGCCTGATCGATTCGGTAGGTGTTGGCAAACCAGGCGCTCGCGGCCAGTCCGAAGACCGGCCCGGACTCAGTCGTGTCGACACCCTTGGTCTTCGCGATCCGGGCCACTCCGCCGTTGACGTGTCCGATGTAGAGGGGCCGCCGGTACTTGGCGCTCAGCATCTCGTCCTCCGCCTTGAAGAGCGCGGAGGCCAACGGCGTATGCACGTACGCGTTGATCAAGGCCAGGTGTGTCCGGGTCCGGTCGTCGGCGGTGGAGACCATGTCGCTACCCAGCAGCACCGGCACCGATCCCAGGTAATGGTCGGGGAACCGGCTCTCTATCCAGCGCCTTGCCTGCTGCTCGGCCGAAGGGTCCTCGAAGGCGCCGGCCAGGCTGATGCAGATGCGCCGTACGCCACGCTCGAGCAGCCCCCGGACCGCAGACAGCACCTCGTCCTCGGTCAACGGGTCCACCTCGGCGAGGTGGTCCGGCTGCACCAGGAACCCTATCGCCGGACTCGGATCCGAACCGTAGAGGGTCTTTGCGGCACCCGGCGAAAGGAGCAGGCCGACCCTCGGCCCCTTCCGCTCGGCCACCACATTGGTGGCGATCGTGCTGGACCAGCGGATCACCTCCACCTCCCGCAGGAACGCCTCCAGGTCGTCGTAGCCGAAGCGCCGGCTGCCCTCCCGCAGGCAGTCGAAGAAGCAGACGGTGAAGTCGTGCGGGGTGGTGTCCACCTTCACGACCTCCGCCCGGCCGCCGTCGCTGAAGAGCCCGTCGGTGAGAGTTCCCCCGATGTCGACGTCGACGGTGAAGCCCATCCTGCGCACCTCCTGAAGCTCCCAGCCGGTGGTCCACAGCTGGGCTTTCCGCATGAACCTATCAGCGGGGCGGGGACTCGCCCATGACCTGAACAGCCCACTTGGACCGGGCTCGCTCGGCCTCTGGTGCCGAACCGGCCTAGACTGCCTCGTGTGGACGCCACGGCCTCCGGCAGGTGGCCTCGGTTCACCGCCACCGTCTCGGAGCGTCAGGTCGCGGCGCTCTCGGAGGTCAGCCGCACGCTGGTCTCCGACGCCGACTACCAGCAGGTCCTGGCCGCCCTCATCGAGAAAGTCGGTCGAATCCTGGACGTCGAGTCGGGCGGATTCATGCTTTTCGATGAACCTTCCGCAGAGCTTCAGCTGCAGCTGCCCGCGTTCGGCTTCAACAGCGACGATCTGATCAGGGCCTACAGGGTGCCGCTGTCAGCGGGCGGCAACGCCGTGACCGTGTTTCTCACAGGCCAGCCCTACTTCACAAACGACGCCGCGCACGACGGCCGGGTCCTCCAGCGGTTCGTGCAGCTCTACCACGCGCAGCGCATCCTGAGCGTGCCGCTCCAGGTCGAGGGCAGGTCGATCGGGGTCTTCCATGCCATCAACAAGCGCAGTGGCGATTTCGGGGTCGAGGACGTTGAGCTGCTCCAGCTGATCGCCCCGCAGCTGGCGGTGATCATCAAGTCCGCCAACCTGCTCCGAACTCTCCGCGACCAGGAAGCGCAGCTGGAGCGCCTCATCCACATCCACAACAACCTGACCGAGATGGCGATCGGCGGACACGACCTGGTCGACCTGGTCGACCGCCTGGCCGAGCTGATCCAGGCTGAGGTGGTCGTCGCCGAAAGCGGGGGACAGCTCGTGACGGCCCCGAAAAGGAGCCGCGCCGCCTCGCCCGAGCTGGCCTCGCTGATCGACGATCTGATGGGAGGTCACGGCGACTTCAGCCCCCGGCAGATCGAATTGGGTGCGGCAGAGGCGGTCGGCGTGCCCATCATCGCCGTGGGAGAGGTCCTGGGGGTCGTGATCGCGGTGGCGGCTCGGGGGTCGCTTGGATCCGCGGCGATTCGCACCCTTCAGCAGGCGGCCCTCGTCCTCGCCCTCTCGATGGTGAAGGGACGCGAGGTGGCCGAAGTGGAGCTCCGGCTCCGGGCCGACATCCTCGAGCACCTGCTCGTGGCCGAGACGTCTGGCGAGGAAGCGGCTCTGCTCCACCGGTTGGGCCTGGAGCCCCGCGCGCCGATTCGGCTGGCCAAGGTCGTGCTGGCCGACGTGTCACGGCAGCGCTACTCCGATCGCTTCCAGGCCGGCCAGGCCCGGCTGCACCACCTGCTGGGTCAGCTCCTGGAGAGGACGTGGCCGGGCGCCGTGCCGGTCACCAGAAGCGACTCGATCGTCCTGATACTGCCGGAGGGCCGTGTCGCGGTGGGAGAGCAGCACCGGCGTCTGGAGCAGGTGCTGGATGCGGCCGGCGCCGCGATGCGCGGGGGGATCCGTCCCACTTTGATCGCGGTCGGATCCCAAGCCCGCAGCGCCGAAGAGCTGCGCCGTTCGCTCGAAGAGACCGACCTGGTGGTGATGGCCGGCCGCCTCGTGGGCGATCGCCGCGTGGTGTTCGTCGAGGATCTCGGCTTGCTGCGACTCCTGGCACAGCCGGCCGGGGCGGCCGACATCCGGCGCTTCGTGTCGGAGACGTTGGGGCCGCTCGACGGCGGTCCGGGGAGCGGCGGGAGTCGGGACTGGGTCCCGTTTCTCGAAGCGCTGGTGGCAAGCAACTTCAGCGTCAAGCAGGCGGCCCGCAGGGCGGGCGTCCATCTCAACACGGCTCGCTACCGTGCGACCAGGATCGAGGAGAAGCTGGGGATCGACTTCGACGACGCCGAGGCTCGTCTCAACCTGATGGTCGCCCTGCGGCTTCGAGAGGTGGGCACCGACCTGCGCGGTTCGGCCTGAATGGCCGATAAGCGGGAGGCTGACATGTGCGCGCGCGACCTAGCCGGGCCGCCGGCTGGTTGGTAGGTTCCGGGGATGAACGTGGGTTCCGCCCTGGCGGGCTGGGCCAGGCACGATCCCGATCGTTCCGCGATCCTCTTCGAGGGGCGCCGGCTCAGCTACGGCGCACTGGACGACCTCGCAAGCCGGGTGGCCGGGGCGCTGCAGGAGAGGGGCGTGGGACCGGGCGACCGGGTCGCCCTCCATCTTCCGAACACTCCCGAGTTCGTGGCCTGCTACCTGGGCACGCTTCGGGCGGGGGCGGTCGCGGTCTCCATCAACCCCTCTCTGACCGCCGCCGAGGTGGGCTTCCTCCTCGACGATTCGGAAGCCAGTGTCTGCTTCACCACAGAATCCGGCCAGGAAGCCGTGGACCATCAGAACCTGGCCGCACTCCTGCACGTCGTCGTCTGCGAAGGCGAGGGCCAATCGACCCTGGACGGGTGGCTGCAGGACGCACGACCGGGAGGCGCCACGGCCATGAATCCAGGCGACCCGGCCGCGATCCTCTACACCTCGGGCACGACAGGCAAGCCGAAGGGAGCGATGCTGACCCATGGCAACATCGAGTCGAATGCCTGGGCGACGGTCCACCACTGCGGTTACCTGCCCGAGGACCGCCTGCTCCTCTTCCTGCCCCTCTTCCATGTGTTCGGCCAGAACTTCGTGGTCAATTCAGGCCTGCGGGCGGGCTCTGCGGTTGTGCTCCATCGCCGCTACGTCCAGGACGATGTGCTCGAGTCCCTGAAGCAGGACCAGGTGACGAAGTTCTTCGGGGTACCGACCATCTACATCAACCTGCTCGCCGCCGGTCTCGATCCAGAGGACCTGGGCAAGGTCGGCTATGAGTTCTCGGCCGCTGCAACACTGCCGGACGAGATCGGGGCCCGGTGGGAGGCACGCTTCGGAAGGCCGATCTTCGAAGGCTACGGCCTGACCGAGACCTCACCCTTCGCCTGTTATAACCACGACTTCGCCCGCCGGCCGGAGACGGTCGGGACCGCAATTGAGAACTTCGAGCTTCGGATCGTCGACGAATCGGGGTTCGAAGTCGAGCACGGGCGGTGGGGCGAGATCGTGATCCGCGGCCCGGGTGTGATGAGGGGCTACTGGAGGCGGCCTGAGGACACGGCCCGCGCCATCCGGGACGGCTGGTTCTTCAGCGGCGACGTCGGGACCATGGACGATGACGGCTATGTGTCGCTCGTCGATCGAGTCAAGGACATGATCAATGTCTCCGGCTTCAAGGTCTGGCCGGCTGAGGTGGAGGAGGCGTTCTACTCGCACCCCGCGGTGCTGGAAGCTGCCGTGTACGGCGTCGCGGACCCGGTTCGAGGTGAGCGGGTTCTCGCTGCGGTGACCGTCCGCCCGGGACAAGGCGTCGACGGCAAGACGCTGATAAATCATCTCTCGCGCCGGCTGGCGCGTTACAAGCTCCCAGAGGCGGTTGACATCGTGGACCAGTTGCCGAAGGGGGCCACCGGCAAGATTCTCAAGCGAGAGCTGCGCGAGCGGTCAGCCGCCAGTCCGGCGGTCGAGAAGTAGTCCGGACGGCCTCAGCCGGCAGCAGGGCTTCGGTAACCGCCAGCCGGGCATCCGAGACTCGGCGTCGGCGGAGGACACTATTCACTGATGCCCATCGAGTTCACCAGCCCCCACAAGCGGCTTTGGCCCGCGCGCGGCCTCACGAAGGCCGACCTCCTCGCCTACTACGAAGCGGCCGCCGACCGGCTCCTGCCCCATATCGCCGGGCGGCCGCTCACGCTGAAGCGCTTCAACCAAGGTGTGGGTGGCGAGGGCTTCTTCCAGAAGAACGCACCGGCGAGCGCGCCCGAGAGCCTGGGTCGGTACGACACATGGACCGAGTCGTCGCACCGCGTCGTCTCCTATGCGGTGGTCGACGACCTCGACGGACTCCGGTGGTGCGCGCAGTCCAACGCGCTCGAGCTTCACCCCTGGTTCAGCCGCGTCGACATGCCTGAGCGACTCGACACCTGCCCCTTCGACCTCGACCCCTGGTCTGCCGACCAGGACGTGTACCGCGGAGCCCTCGATCTCCGGGCAGCGCTGTCCGAGCTCGGCCTTGACGCGCTGGTGAAGACGAGCGGGAAGCGCGGTCTCCACGTCTACGTGCCAATCGAGCGGGCCTACGAGTTTTCCGATGTGAGTGCGTTCGCTCTCGCGGTCTGCCGCCTGGTCGCGTCGCGCCAGCCCGACCTCTACACGGTGGAGATGCGCAAGGCCGATCGTAGCGGCCGCCTGCTCCTCGACTGGAGCCGAGCGGGTTCCGCCCAGACGATGGTTGCAGCCTGGAGCCCACGGGGGACCCCCAACGCCACCGTGTCGACCCCCCTCTCCTGGGACGAGGTGGCGGCCGGGATCGACGTGACGGGCTTCACGGTGCCGGGGGTGTTGGAGCGGCGCGATGCCTGGGCGGACGAGCCCGTCGCGCCCCAGCGTTTGGAACCCGCATTTGGCGCGCTTCGCGAAGCTGGGATCGAGCTCGAGGCGATCAGCCCTCGGGCACGCACCATGGCCCCTCGCACGCGACGCCGCTTGGACCTCGACACGTGAGCGACTTCCTCTCGTGACGAGGTCGACAGGAGGCCCCGCCGCCTGATCAGCGTCAGGGCAGCGTAAAGCGAATCATTCCCCATTCCTCTCGCCGGTAGAGTTCGCGAGCAGCGGTTCGCTGAGCGCTAAGCTCACGAGCTCGTCAAATGGCATGGCTGCGCCGATTCGATAGCAGGTTGCGGCCGATGCGGCATCGAGCGAGCTCCTGGCGCGCGCCAACCAGCTCTCGACAAGCGGCTCCTCCCACCGTCCCAGGGCCAGCCCCCACGTACCGTTTGTGATGGCGGCTGCGCCAGCCGCCAGTCGCAACGCCCGGCCAGGGTCTGAGTCGGCGGCCAGCCGGCCGAAACCGTTCAGACACCAAGCAATGTTTGCCATCCGACCTAGCACCAACGACATCTTTAGGCTCTCTGCCCACAGGGTTGCCGCGAGTCTCCTATCCCCACACTCCAGGGTTGCAAGTGCCAGACTCTCAAGGACGTTCGCAGTCTCGACTCCGTCACCAGACGTGCGGAGGTGGTCGACACCTTCCGCGAGGATGGCCCGGGCCTTGCGAGCATTCCCCGATATAAGCCACACCCAGCCGTAGTGGTTGAGCGCTGTGCCGAGGATGCGCTCGTCCGCCGTCGTCCTGGCGACCTGCACGCCCTCGTCACCTAGTTGGAGTGCCCCGGCCAGGTCCGCGTAGCCCATGGTCCGGACGGCGGCTGACAACGCCAGTGCCTCGGCGAGTCCAACAAGGTCGTCACTCTCCCGCAGAATCCGCGCGCTCTCTTCGAGATGAGCACGCGCGGAGTCGTAATCGCCCGTGTGAAGCTCGAGCTCGGCGACACCAGTCAGGAGCCGGGCCCGTACGACTGTTGGCTTGGTGTCGGCGGCGAGGGCCTTTACTCCGAGGTCAAGGCCTTCTTTGAAGAGGCCACGCCTCACCCATAGCCGCCGGGTGGCAGCGCCGAGCCGAAGGCAGAGCTCGGGCGCTTCCTCCAGGAACCACTCATGCGCGGCCCACAGGTTGTTCTCCTCCTCCCCCATCCGGTCGAGCCATTCCGTCTGACTGGGGCCGAGGAAGAATGCTTCCACCTCCTCGGCGAGCCCGAGGAAGAACGCACTGTGTCGAGCGCGCACGTCGCCCAGATCCGAGTCGTGCACTGCATGGTCGAGCGCGAAGGCCCGTATCGTCTCCAACAAGCGGTACCGGCTGCCGTCAGCTCTGTCCTCGCGCTGCACGATCGACTTCTCGACCAGACGCGACAGCAGGTCCCAGATCCGGTCGCCGGGCAGCGCCTGGTCGCCACAGACCTGCTCCGCCGCGCTCAGGCTGAAGCCTCCTGCGAACACCGCTAGCCGGTTGAAAACCGTGCGCTCCTCCGCACTCAGCAGTACATAGCTCCAGTCCAGGGTCGCCCGCAGTGTCTGCTGCCGTGGGAGGGACGCGCGGGCACCTCCCGTCAGCAACCGGAAACGATCGTGGAGTCGCTCCTGGATCTCAGCGGGCCCCATCGTTCTCACGCGAGCAGCGGCGAGCTCGATGGCGAGGGGGACGCCGTCCAGGCGGCGCATGATCTCTCCGACGGCCGGCGCATTTGCCGGGGTGAGCACGAACGAAGGTCGCGCCAGGCGGGCACGCTCGACAAACAACCGCACCGCGTCGTTTCGCGCCAGCTGCTCCAACTCTTTGGAAGAGACCTCGTCAGGAACTGGCAGCGAGGGGACAGGCCAGGTCACCTCGCCGGGCACGCCGAGCGGCTCCCGGCTGGTGGCCAGGATGCGCACTCTCTCACACCGGCCCAGGAGATCGGCCACCATGGGCGCGACGGCGCCCAGCAGGTGCTCGCAGTTGTCGAGCAGTACCAGGCTCGACTTCGTGGCCAGATGACTGCCCACCGCATCGGCGAGCGTGTCCCCTGACCACTCGGTCACCCCGAGGATTCGCGCCAGCGTCGCCCAAACCAAGCCCGGATCGCCGATCGCAGCCAGATCCACGAACCAGGCGCCGTCGGGCCAGGGCAGCCCGCCAGCCAGCTTGATCGCCAGTCGGGTTTTGCCGACGCCACCCGCGCCCGTAAGGGTTACCAACCTCGCATGCCCAAGCAGCGGCCTCAGCTGTTCCAACTCGGTACGGCGGCCGATGAAGCTGGTCAACTGCGGCGGCAGGTTGCCCAGGCGGATTCGGCCCCGTCCTGACTGATCCTGCTCGCGGACCCAGCTCGCCACTTCCGCTCGGGAATGAAAGCCGAGCTTGTTGCGAATCTGCTCTACGTGATACTCGGCGGTGCGTTCAGAAACGAAGAGCCGGGAAGCTATCTCCCGATTGGCCAGACCCTCAGCGACCAGGCCCGCCACCTCACGCTCCCGCTTGCTCAGCTCGACCATCTGTGTCGTGCGTGGATTCTGCGCTCAATGTGCCGCCCTCGGGACCCCTTCACAGAAACCGGTACTGAAAACCGGTACCGCAACCCGTGGTGTCCCCGGTGGCAGGTGACGGCCGCCGGCGGAGCATGAATCTCATCCCGTACCCGACAACAAGGAGGTCTCCGGTGGCGTCTCAGATCCTTCGTCCAAACTTCCGGTCCGTGGCCGCGCTCCTGATAGTGCTAGCCGCGGCTGCCGTCCTTGCCTTTGCACTGTTGGCCAGCCACGGGCCTAACGCGACCATAGGAACCCCGGCGGCTCTGCCAGCGGCGCCGACCGTTGTCGATGTGGCGCCGGACGCAGATACGAACTCAGATCTCAACCTGCCCATTTGCAAGCGCCAGGGCGGCCCGACCTGCTGATGCAGCTGGAACACCTATGGGGCCCAGGGCTCGGGGCAACCCGCTCCCTCGGCCCTAGATCTGCTAGAGGTCGAAGGCGATCGTGAAGCCGCTTCCGGCGTTTGGAAGCACGAAATGGCCACCAGCCATACTCAGCTCTGTGCCGTCCAGCCGGACCGTCTCGGGCGAGGCTCCGTGTATCACGAGGTGGAACGCCTCCCGGGCGAACTCTGCGTAGCCCTCGCCCTCGACCTCTGCGCTCAGCCTCACCTCCCCCCCATCGCGCGTCAGCTCGAACTGCGTGCGATAGCAGGCACCATCCAGGCTGGCGAGGCTGAGCCCGTCGTCCTCTTGCAGGAATGACTGGTGTGCGCCGTCAGCGCCCGGCACGAACAGGTGCAGCTCGATCGCCGACGGGTGGTATCCCGCGGTGGAGGGCGGCGCTTCCGGCCACATCGGGATGACAGCACCCCCACGGGCGTAGATCGGGATGCGCTCCATCGGGGTCTGGGCGAGCAGGAATTGGCTGCCGTCCATCAGGTCGCCGGTGTGCCAGTCGTACCAGCTGCCCGGCGGCAGGTACACGTAGCGAGCCGTCACTCCGGCATTGACCACCGGCGCGACGAGCAGGTCCGGGCCGAGCAGGAACTCGTCGTCGACGTCTCGCACGGTCGGGTCGTACTGGTAGTCGAAGACGAGCGGTCGCTGCACCGGCGCGCCGGTTTCAGAGGCGCGTAAGAATGTCGCATAGAGGTAGGGCAGCAGGCGATACCTGAGCCGGATAGCCTCGCGCACCAGGTCCTGAACCACGTCGCCCCAGGCCCAGGCGTACTGGTCGACGTTGCCGATCTCAGAGTGGTTGCGGCAGAACGGGGTCAGCGCACCGTATTGCATCCAGCGCAGGAACAGCTCGGCGTTCGAGTGGCCCGCGAACCCACCGATGTCGGCCCCGACGAACGCCTGGCCGGACAGGCCGAAGCCCATCGCCATCGGCAGGCTCAGCCACAGATGATCCCAGCGCGAGAGGTTGTCACCCATCCAGTTCGCTGAGTACCGCTGTATCCCGGCAAAACCGGCGCGGGAGAGCACGAACGGGCGCCTGTCCGGCATGGCTCGTAGCAGTCCTTCGGTGGTCGCCATGGCCATCAGCAGCGCGTACTGGTTGTGATAGCGCTCGTGGGAGGACCGGCCGTCGTCGAAGCGCATGGCCGTCGGCGGAATCTTCCCCGTGGCCGGCTCGTTCATGTCGTTCCAGATTCCCGCAAGGCCCGACTCGGCGTGTGCCGCGTTCAATTCCCCCCACCAGACGCGTGCCTCCTCCTTGACGAAGTCCGGAAAGGCTGTATTGCCTGGCCACACCTGCCCGATGTAGATGTCTCTTCCCTCCGTCTTGCAGAGCAGGTCCCGCGCCAGCGCCTGGTCGAACACCGGGTAGCCCGGCTCGTACTTGACGCCGGGGTCGATTATGGTGATGACCCGAAACCCTTTCGCGGCCAGCCCGTCGAGCATGCCTGCCGGATCCGGGAACGCGTCAGTATCCCAGGTGAACACCCGGTATCCGTCCATGTACTCGATGTCCAGCCAGATGGAGTCACAGGGGATCGCATTGTCACGATGGCGCTGGGCCAGCTGCTCGACCGCCTCCTGCGTGTAGCGGAACCAGCGGCTCTGGTGATATCCCAACGACCACAACGGAGGTAAAGCGGTGCGTCCGGTCAGCCAGGTATAGGCTTCGAGAATCTCGGGCATGCCCGGACCGGCGAAGATGTACTCGGTGTACTGGCCACCAGAGAAGTGAATGCGGTATTCCTCCGAATGCGAGAACTCGTAGGCGCCGCGGTACCCGTTGTCGACGAAGGAAGCCGCCATGGTCCCCGCCGGGTAGGTCTGGTGATAGAAGAATGGAATCGACACGTAGTACGGGTCGAACTCCGTGCTCATGCGATCCGAGCGTGGGTCGTCGTCAGCCCTCCCAGAAGTGAACTCTCGAGTCCCGTACGGATCGAGGACGTCGGTGTTCCAGAGAGTGAAGTCGCGGCCCATGCGATTGTGATGCCCGGTCTTCTCTCCAAGACCGTAGACCGCATCTTCCCGGCGGCAGCGGCGGCGAACCGTGAAAGCGTCGTTCAGAGTCGCATACGCCCAGTAGCTGCCGCCGGCGTCCGCTGCGGTCTCGACAACGGGGCTGCCGTCGGAACGGTGCACGTCCAGCCGAAAGGGGTCGAGCCACAGCGAGACTGTCAGCGCCGCGGTGCGCAGCCGGACCAGGTCGTCTCTCCGCTCCATGGTGAACTCGACGCTTCCGGACAGCGGATCGACGCAGACCGCGAATGTCGGTGACTCGTCGAACAGTCCACCCCGGCTGATCTTGACCCGCACCACGTCGGCACGGACCAGGTCGATTCGAAGTCGCTCGCCGTGCAGCTCGGCGAGCAGCCCACGGTCGGTCTCGGCGACTGAGATCACGCGCTCGAAGCGCAGGTAGCTGCCCGTCTCAGGCATCGTGTTCCCTCCTTCGCTCGTGCCGCGACCGCGTCGAGGTGGTTGCCGGTGTGGGCAGAGACGGTTGCCCTGTCCGACTGGTGGACCGCTCCGGCCCTGGGTTGGACCCTGGATTGGAGCCGGATCAGACTGGGCAACCGACTGCCGCTACTTTAGACCAGTCAACTCTCTGCCTCCGGCAATGGCGGCCCGTTGAGTTCCAACCCGTACTTAGGGCTGGTCTGCAACCACGCCGCGATCTCTTCCGGAGTGGGTGGATCCGGCAGGCCGCGTCCAGGCGCGGGCCGTCCGATCTCTTCGTAGAGGTTTTCCAGGCCACCGGGGAACGTCAACGCGAGGAACCTGGCAGGGTCGGTCCCCACTACGCGGAAGGTGTGGGCCAGTCCACGCGGCAGATAGATCGATGAGCCGGGCGTGAGCTCGAACGTCTCATCGCCTGCGCGATAGATCATGCTGCCCTCGTAGAGGACGAACACCTCGGCCTCGCGGTGGTGGGTATGGAGCGGTGGCGCGGTGCCAACCGGGGCGACGACCTCCTGCATGCTGAGGGCTCCGCCTGTTTCAGCCGACCGCAGCTTGAGGGTGAAGCGATTGCCCATCGCCCAGATGACATCGCCCGCGCCGGCGTCGCGAAGGATGGGCGAGTCGCCCGCCGTGGTTTCAATTGCCATCACCGAACCTCCGTTGGGGCGACCAGCGCCGCCCGTCTGTAGACATTCACTTCGCGTGAACCGGGTGCTGCCCAGGTCGAGGAATGATCCCGAGCTGCTGCATCTGAGACAACCGGTCGGCGACACCCCAGTGCTCGACGCACTTGCCATCGCGAAAGGTGCACACATCCATGATCGTGATCTCGAAAGACCGGCCGGTAGGACCGCCCAGGATTCGGCCGCTGTGGGTACCCCGGCCCTTCATCCGCGCCCAGACCTTGTCGCCCCTGACCATGGCGTCCTCGACCGTCACCTCGAGGTCCGGAGCGAGGGCGTGGAGGAAACGGATCGCGCCCTTCAGTCCCTCGCGGTCGTTTGGCTCGATCCCGTCCTGGTGTTCGACGTAGTCCTCGGCGCAGACCTCGTCCACGACCGCCGTATTGCCACCGCTGAAGCCTTCGACGATCAGGCGGCGAAACGCCTCCAGGCCGGCTTGCCGATCGCTGCCTTCCATATCCCCGTGACTCATAGCCGCCTCCTGCTGTTTGATCCGAAGGATACTCGGATGAATATTGGGTAGACTAGCGAGCGTGAAACCGGCTGTCAAGCAACCGCGGCGATACGACGCCAGCCGCCGCCGGGCGGCCGCGGCGGAAACCAGGCACTCGATCCTGGTCGCGGCGCGCGAGGTCTTCCTCGAGCGCGGCTATGTCGCGGCGACGATGCCGGCGATCGCAGAGCGCGCCGGCGTGGCGCTGGACACCGTCTATGCGTCCGTGGGCCGGAAACCGTCCCTGTTTCGTGAGCTGATCGAGACAGCCATTTCCGGGCAGGACGAGGCAGTTCCCGCCGAGCAGAGGGAGTACGTCAAGGTGATGCGTGCGGAGCCGGTCCCGGCACGCCAGCTGGAGATCTACGCCGCCGCGGTCACTGCCATGCACGCTCGGCTCGCCCCGCTGGTCGCCCTGGTGCGAGACGCCGCAGCCGTCGACGAGCAGCTTGCGCGCCTGTGGAAGGTGATCGCCGACCGGCGCGCGGCCAACATGCGACTGCTCGCGGCGGACCTTGCCCGCACCGGCAGCCTCCGCGTAGGTATCGAGGAGGCTGCCGACGTGATCTGGGCCACCAACTCGCCGGAGTTCTTCCTCCTCATGGTGCGAGAT
>CATPBP010000029.1 GCA_955652675.1 Candidatus Dormiibacterota bacterium | reverse complement strand
TACGTCTGCGAGCGAACAGTTAAGAGTGTTTGCAAGCTTTAGGCGACGTCATCTACTTGCCGTATTGGGATTGCTTGGTGCGCTAAGCCCCACCTTGGCGAACGCTTGGGTGCCCCTACCAGATCAGTCCAAAGCAGCTCCAGACGACTGCCCTGTCGTCTACCAAGGACAGCTTGGTGAGCTGGGGCAGTTGAAGAAAACGTACAAGTCCGCAGCTGAGTGTGGTAGAGACGGAAGCAGGGTGGGGACCTACGCTGGGCGCACCTCCTCGACGCGCCAGCAAGTGCAACCGGCCGGGACGAGTTGCACGCTCTTCTATAATGCATCCGTCACCTTCCAGGACTCTCCCACCTACATGACGGCGAGCTGGTCGCCACCAAACGGCGGCAGTAAACAATTGCGGATTGACCACAACTCCAATGGCAACACCATTTCCACCTCGGCGGTGGCGGTTTCGAAGAGCAGCGTCTACTCGGTCTACTCCCGTGACGGCACCTACCAGAACAACGAGTGCCAGCCCAAGACCGGCTGGCAAAGCTACTGCCGGGAGGGACGTCCCACCGACGACCCCTGCACCTTCACTGAAGCCTATCCCCTCATCCGGGCCCAGTCCCCACCGCCGGCGGTGGCCCCCTACCTGGACAAGGTCAAAGGCGAACTCCAGGCAGCGGCGGGGACCATCAGCTCAATGCCGAATCCCCGCGGCATCGTCAACCTCCCGACCTGCTTCTGGATGGACGGCATGACGATCCCCGACGAGCAGGACTACAGCCTGGTGCTGGCCGGACCACCCGACCCAAGCGGGCGGCAGATCTTCTACACGTACCTCATCCGGCTCTTTTTTGCGGGCATCGAATGGAACTTCGACGACCCGCTCGGCAATGGGGAGGTACAGCCCCACCCCGCCTGCGGTCAACATCCGCAGCTGACCGCGCACAACTACCAGCTGATCTCTGAGAAGCGCGGAAACGACGACGGGAAGTACCACATCACCGCTCGGGAGAACTACCAGCTGACTGTCGACATGTACTGGTCGGACAGCTACACCACCCACCACGAGCCGGTCGACCCGGGTATCCCGCTCCCCATCACCGTCTCGCCGCTGGGGGCTTACCCGCAGTTCGTCGGCCAGGTCGAAGGCATACCGGTCAGCTAGAAGCACCCATCGACGCGTTCAAAACCGCCTCCGCGGTCAGAGGAAACCCCCGTGACGATCAGCAGCCTGAAGGAGAGGTTGCGCTCGTCTTGTCCTACCTCCATTCCCCTGAGTGCGCCGATAGCGTCCAGCCACGCTACCCGCAAGAGGTGGTGCGGGTCCTTCACACGGCTCGACTGCTCGCGTAAAGGTCGCCCGCCCGCCGGCCGGAGGATTCAAACCGCGTACGCCAATCCGAGGAAGCGGAGGAGGCGAAGGCGCGGTGGACGGATCTGCCGGGAGCGCGGCCTCAACGGACAGATCCAGGCGCCAGCACCAGTCCCTATGCTCTGGGTTGTGGCGTCACGAGACGAGGTCCTTCGAGGGCTCGCCGCTGCTGCCGAGGACAAGGACGAGGAGCCTGTTCCGGTCCTGGTTTCGGATCTCGCGAAGTTGAGTTGTGAGGATCTCCCGGAGGGTGTCGAAATCGGACCGATGGAGAAGATCGACGTAGAGGGCACTCGCTATCCGGCCTTGGGGAGCCCCTTCTCAACCCTCGCCCGTGGCAAAGGTTCAATGGTTCGGGCGTTTCTTCAGATCGAGGGTTGGTGCAAGTACTGGCCCGGCCCTCTTGGGGTTGAGGAGTATCAGCGGGGGCGCAAGGCGGGCATCCGGCCTCCCGCCCCCATGACCTGCGCCGGAGCTGGACGGGGGATCTGCTCGAGGCCGGCGTGGACCTGGCCACGGTGCAGAAGATGGCGGGCACGCCTCGGCCTCCACCACCGCCGGCTACGACCGGCGAGATCGGGGGGTGCAGCGCCGAGCCGCCGCCCTGCTCCACGTTCCCTACACGTCCCCTGAGGACTGAACGACGGTCCCAGGGGAGAGCGCACTCCCATCTGGGATAGCCAGGCCAAACTGCGCGAGTTGAAATGAGCCGCGAATCACTGGCGCGCGGTTTAAGAGATCCTTGGTCGCCGAGGGCAAGACAGTTGAGGTTAGGAGGTTCGAAGTGAAGCGTCTTGTGCTCATCTTCAGCAAGGAGAAAGAGACCAAAGGCACCTATCGGTACCAGGAGGTGGAGGATGCGGCCCGAGATACGGTTGTCGGCTCCCTCTACGTCAAGAAGGCGATGGTTGGCGATCCGCCGCCGACGCAGCTCCGGGTGACAATCGAAGCCAACCCGGGTTCGGCGGTCTAGGTCATGGCGGCCAGCCGAGAGCCCCTCCAAGACGGCATGGAGATGAGGGACTGGAGCCTGAGCCGTAACAGGGCGGCCAGCGTAGTGCATTACGAGTTTCTAGGGAGGCAACGGAGCTATGCCTGAAGACGAGCGCCAGCCATTCCACATGGCTAGCGACGAGCGGTCGGATTCCCGCCTTCTCCAGATCATCCCGGCCAACCCCGGAAGTTGGGCGGAGCTTCAGGACCCGGGAGGTGAGCAGATCCGAGTCCCGCTGGCCTGTTGGGCGCTGGTCGAGGAAGACAACGGCCGTGGCGAATGGAATGTCCGCTACGTGGTCGGGATGATCGGCGGGGCAGGTGACGCAGTGCGGCTCGAGGCCGCCGACTCCAAGCCGAACTTTTGCGGCTATAGATTCGACTCCTGACAATCCATTGGCGGCGGAGCCTGTAACCGAGCCGGTTCGGATCGCGGACGATCGGCCTGCCTTGCCCATCAGAGAGAATCGCCCAAAGGCTCCGGGTTTCCGCTTCGTTTCAACCGGGCGGCTACTTCTGCTCAATCTGCACATCGCCCCCTCGAGCTTGTGCAACCCCCGAGACACAGCCTGTGTCCGGGAAGATGCGATAGGTAGGTCAGTCGACGATGAGGCAGTAACCGCGGGTCTGCTGACTGACCAGGTGGCAGGCAACGTCCAGCGGTTCCAGCTTCAGACGGAGCCGACGCACGTAGATACGCAGCTGTTCGACCTCGTGGTCGCCCGCGCGCCAGCCAAAGCGAATGATCTCGCGGGCGCTGAGGAAGCGGTTGGGATGGCTCAGGAAGACCGCCAGCAGGTCCCACTCCTGGACAGTGAACGAGACTTGCTCACCGTTGAACCGGAGGGTTCGCCCCTCACCGTCGAAGGTCATGCCCTTGATCTCGACCCTGGAGGCCAGGTGCATCATCAGCGAGGGGGACCTCCGTAGAGCGGCCTTGAGCGCCCCCACCAAGGCGCTCGGAATAAACGGTTTGGGCAGCACCTGGTCGGCGCCCGCCTCATACGCAGCCTGGGCCGCCTCGAAGTGGTCGGCGAGCAGAAGCACCCGGGCATCCGTCTTGGTGGGGAGCTGGGCGACCAATTCCGACCACCGGTCCTCTTCGGGGCCGACGCCCCAAATCAGAGCGTCGAAGGCCTCGCTCTCGAGCTTCGGCAACGCCAGCTGAAGGTCGGAGACTGCTTCGGCTCGGCAATTAGCCAGGCGGACGCAGGTTTCGATGACGGCCCGGTAGGCGTCATCGGCTTCGATTATCAGGACAGCGCCGGATCCGCGACTACGTTGCCGACGGGCCATGGTGGGTCTTCCGCGACGACGAAGCGCAGATGGGCAAGCTGGTCTGAGCCGACTTTGGTGTCACCGGTTCGATGCGCTGCACCCCGCGCACCATACGCTTTTGGCCCCCCTGGCAGAACATGGCTTTTACGGCCTGGGCGGTCAGGCCTCGTTGGGCGTTAACGATGGGAGGCGTATGCTGGAAATCGTCGGGGACGTCCTGGCCGGAGCTCTCGGTGACCGGAGCTCAGCCGGGCCAAGGAGATAGTCAATGACCGCACCGATTGTCCTGATCGGAGTCCTGGTCCTGCTCGTTCTGGTGCTGGCGTTGTCCAGCATCCGGATCGCCAGGGAGTATGAGAGAGGGGTGGTCTTCCGGCTCGGCCGCCTGATCGACCTCAAAGGCCCAGGCCTCTTCTTCATCTTTCCCTTAGGGTTCGACCGGCTGACCAAGATAGACCTGCGCGTCATCACGCTCGAAGTGCCGCCGCAGGAGGTGATCACCTCGGACAACGTGACCGTCCGGGTCAACGCCGTGATCTTCTACCAGGTCCTCGACCCCCGTGCCGCCGTCACCCGCGTCTTCAACTTCGGTCAAGCCACCACCCAGATCGCCCAGACG